>PMJQ01000103.1 GCA_003157485.1 Ignavibacteriota bacterium | reverse complement strand
GAGAATTGAAACTCGAGAATCGAAAATTCATGTTGAAGAGGAACAATCGGTTCATGAGTTGATATCGTTGTGATTTCTTCTCGCTGTACACCACCCGAAGACAATGATAACGTGCATCTAATGGCTTGATTCTCATCAAATTAAGTTTATATTTCGCAGTATATACTATGGAGGACGATACTCATGAATGCAACGGCGAAACAGCTTCGTTTCAATACCAAATCATTGCTTCAGTCGGTGGCACGCGGAGAAGAAGTGACCATTACGATGAGAGGAAAACCTGTCGCGCGTCTTGTCACGATCAATCGCCGTAAAAAAAAGAAGGGCGAAGCCGATACGGTATTTGGCATGTGGAGGGACCGAGACGATCTGCGGGAGGTCCAGAGTTATGTCCGAAATATCAGGAAAGGGAGATTCTAATGCTGCTGATCGATACAGATGTGATTATCTGGTATATGCGCGGTAACGAGAAAGCCTCCGCCCTTATTGATAAACAGGAGCCGTTTTCAATATCTGCCGTAACCTATATGGAATTGGTGCAGGGCATGAGAAATAGAACCGAATTCAACCGGTTCAGAAGAATGATCCTTGGTAAGGACATAGCAATCATCCAGATTAGTGAGGAGATTTCATCTCGTGCGATATATTATGTGGAGGAATATTACCTCAGTCATTCATTACTGATTGCAGACGCTTTTATCGCATCGACTGCAGCTGATCATGGCCTGAAATTGTTGACAGGAAACGCGAAGCATTTTCGAGCTGTCAAAGATCTTGATGTTCGGAGCTTCGTGCCATGAAAACGTGACCGTCCCTCTTCACCAACTCCAACCGCCCATCGAATAGCCAATTCGCTTTGAAATCGATGCCTTTGCTCTCGTCAATCGGAATCTCTGAAGGGAATTACCGCAAGCGGAGGGCGACAAAGTGCTTAGGAAACGTGTTGACAAATTTGCGCGCAAACGAGACGCAGAAATGAGTCGGGATGAGGGGTGCGAATGGTGAGAGTGCGGTACGAAGCACAACGATCCAGCCGTTGAGCCGGGTCAATCCATATGGTGGGTTGTCGATCCACCATCCAAAATTGTTTTGTGCACCCACCAGGACTCGAACCTGGAACCCACTGATTAAGAGTCAGTTGCTCTACCAATTGAGCCATGGGTGCGGAACGCGTATGAGACTCAAACCCTACTTCGCCGGCGTCGAGGGGGCAGGCGCAGGGGTCGACGGCGCACCTGACGGGGCAGGCTCCGTCCCGGGGACCTCCGTCGGCGGAAGCTGAGGCGTCACAGCGCTTTTTCCGCCTCCCTTGGAGAGGACGCTCTCGACATTCGCGGAGGTCCTTGTAGGGAGGAAGAACACATTGATCACGAGCGCCAGAACGATGAAGGAGGCCGCGAGCACCTGAGTGGCCCGGATCAGAAAATCGGCGGTGCGCCGGACTCCGAAGACCATGCCGACATTCCCGCCGCCAAATGTCCCGGCGAGCCCTCCTCCTTTGCTCGACTGCATGAGAATGACGATGATCAGGAGGATGCAGATCAGGATCTCAAGTGACATCAATACTGTGAACATGGGGGTACTCGATGTGGAAGAGACTCAACAAACATTACATAATACGAATATGGCGCTTCTGATGCAAGCGGACGTTAGATATTGTAACCCCACGACCGAAGCTTCTCGGGGGTTATGCTTCCGTCAGCTGTGCCTTTCTTCTCCCCCCCTTGCAGGCTCTCAACATACTTGCCGATCAGGTCAAACTCGAGGTTTACACTGGTGCCTTTCCGCGCCCGCGAAAGCGTCGTCTTGCCCAGCGTATGGGGTATGACGGACACGGCGAACTCGTTCGCGGCCGCAGTGGCGACCGTGAGGCTGATTCCGTCTACAGCTATCGAGCCGACGGGAATCACATATCTTGCAAATGCCGCGGGGTATGAAATCCGTATGATGCGGCTGCTCTCCTTCACCTCAACATTCTCGACAGTTCCCACGCAATCGACATGCCCGAGCACCAGGTGGCCTCCAAGGCGGTCATTCAGCCTGAGGGGGAGCTCAAGATTCACTTCAGTGCCGGGGACGAATTCGCCGAGCGTCGTCTTGCCGAGCGTCTCTTCGACCGCCTGGACTGTAAACGCCGTCGGTGATCCGGCGATGACGGTCTGGCAGGCACCGTTCAGTGAAACGCTGTCATTGACGCGCAATTCTGCCGCTGCGGCCCGGGCCTCGACGGTGAGGTGGACTCCGCCGCCGCTTCGTTGAACTCCTGTGACGCGTCCTATTTCACCGATGATGCCCGTGAACACGTGCGTTATCCACCCTTTCTGAACTGCGCGGTGAAGAGGATGTCGCTCCCCGTGCGATGGGTCTGGAAATCCGCAAACCGCTGAACGCGTGACCTCCCCCGGTCGCTCCCTCCGAACGCTGGAACTCCGCCACCGAGAATCAATGGAGTGACAAATATGCTCAGCTGGTCGACGATGCGCGATTCGAGAAACTGGGCAAAAATGCTGCTCCCCCCCTCTACAAGTATGGAACCGATCGAAAACCGGTAAAGCGCGGAGAGGACCCCGCGCAGATCCAGAACACCGCCCGGAGCAGGAAACCGAAGGACGACGATCCCTCTTGCCTCGAGCCGCTCCACCTTCTCACGCTGGGCCGCCGCGGCGCGCTCGGAGACGCAGAGAAACACCCCCCGCCCCTTCTCCCGCTTCAGAACATTGGCATGCTCGTCAATCGACAGTCGTCCGTCTATGACGACGACATGCGGATCGTGCCCCCGCACATGCCGGACCGTAAGACGCGGATTATCGGCACGTACGGTCCCTGCCCCCACGAGAACGGCATCGTGTTCCGCCCGCCAGCGGTGAACGAGCCGGAGAGAAGCGGGCGAGCTGATGTAACGGGGCGCACGTTCTCCCGCGATGAAACCGTCAATGCTCTGAGCGACCTTCACGTGAACGTACGGGGTCCGGCGGCTGATATGCTTGACGAACACCCTGTTGAGCTGTTTCGCTTCGGATTCAAGAACGCCGCAGGTGACGCGTATGCCGGCCCGTTTGAGCGCGCGAATGCCCCGCCCCGCAACGAGCGGGTTAGGATCCTTCATGGCGATGACGACCGATCGTATCCCCGACGCGATGATGCTCTCCGTGCACGGAGGGGTCTTTCCATAATGCGCGCACGGCTCCAGGTTGACATACATGCGGGTTCCGGCCGTCCTGCCTGTCGAGCGGCGGAGGCAGTCGATCTCCGCGTGGGGTCCGCCGAACCGGCGGTGCCAGCCGCGCGCGACAATTTTCTCCCCTCTGACAAGGAGGGCGCCCACGAGCGGGTTCGGGCTGACACGCCCCTTCCCGCGAAGGGCGAGATTCATGCATTCGCGCATGAACCGCTCATCCGGAGAAACACGCTGTGGCGTCCGCGGCTTCACGGTTATCGCTTCAATGTGAACATGAACCGGCTTCCCTTCCCGACCGTGCTTTCCACGCGTATGATTCCGCCGTGCGCCTCGACGATGTGCTTGACGATCGCAAGACCGAGCCCCGTTCCCCCCACATCGCGCGAGCGGTCCTTGTCGACGCGGTAAAACCGTTCAAATATCCTGTTGAGATGCTGCGCGGGGATCCCGCTCCCGGTGTCCGCCACCTCCACGCACACCCAGTCCGTCCCCTCCCGGTGCGTGGTCACCGTGATCGAGCCGCCGTCGTCCGTGTACTTGATGGCATTGTCGAGGAGGTTGATCATGACCTGCTTCAGCCGGTCCCTGTCGGCATACACTTTGTCGTCAGCACATTCCCCGGGTTCCATCGCGAGGTTGAGATGCTTCTTGGCGGCCGCGGAAGACATCTCGCCGGTCACTTCGCGCAGAAAATCCGCAAGGGGCATGAACCGGAAGCTCATCTTCATTTCTCCGGATTCGATCCGGGAGATCTCGATGAGATCGTTGAGAAGCGCATTGAGCCGGCCGGCATGTTTGTGCGCCTTCTCGAGAAAGTCCCTGTTGACGGAGGGATCGTCCACCGCACCGTCGAGAAGGGTTTCAAGAAATCCCTGCAGCGAGAAAATCGGCGTGCGCAGCTCGTGCGAGACATTGCCGAGGAACTCGCTCCTGACCCGCTCGAGCTTCTTGAGCTGCGCGATATCATTCCCGAGTTTCTCCGCCATGTCGTTGATTGAGGAAGCGAGCGTGCCGATCTCGTCCCTGCTCGTTACCGGGATGCGGCGTGACAGGTCGCCGTCTCTGATGGCCCGCGCAGACGAGGCAATATCAAGAATGGGCCTTGTGATTCCGCGGGAGGCGCGGGAGCTGACGACGGCAATGACGATGATGGAGAGGACGCCGATCGCCCAGATGATGATCTGCACCTGCCGGTCCAGCATCTGTATGTCGCTGAACGGCCGGGCCACGCGGACGTACATGGTGTCGGTGCCGTCCGGCGCGGGGATCACGACCATCGTTGCGGAGTAAAGGAACTCTTCGTGAACCGTGGCACTCTCCCTCCGGTTCAGCCCGAATTCGCCGGAGCGGCTCGCACTGATCTCGGGGCGGGACAGGTGATTTTCGACGTTCGGGAGGGAATCGAGCGGCACGTCTGAATCGAAGAGGACGACGCCGTCCTTCCGGATGAATGTCAGCCTGAGATTGAGCGACCGGGCCATGCGGCGGATAGTCGTCTCATGGTCCGGAAGGGAGTGCGGAGGAAACTCCCCCCCGCGGACGAGCGCGGCGACGGCCTCGACGTGTGCTTTAAGCTCGGACTCGGCCCGCCGGTCAAGATATCCCTTGAGCTCCCACGACGCGAATATGCTGAAGACCATTACGCCGGCGATCGTCAGTCCGATATACGTTGCGAGGAGTTTTGCGCGAAGCGTCACGTGATTATTCCCTGAATTTGTAGCCGACGCCCTTGATTGTCTCGATGGACTGGGCGTCCTCGCCGAGCTTTTCGCGGATCTTGCGGATGTGGACGTCAATCGTCCTGTCGATGACGACGACGTCGGATCCCCAGATCGATTGCAGGACCATCTCCCGTGAAAACACCTTCCCGGGGCTCGAGGCGAGCAGTGCGAGAAGTTCAAACTCCTTGCGGGGGAAGAAGACTTCCTTCTTCCCGATCTTCACGGTAAAGGTAGTGCGGTTGATTTCCAGGCGCCCGGCCCTGATGACCGGGGGTTCTGCGGCGTCTTCCGCGGCAGGGCCGGACCTGCGGAGAACCGCTTTGACGCGCGCGACGAGCTTCCGGGGACTTATCGGCTTCTGGATGTAATCGTCCGCGCCGAGTTCGAGTCCCAGGACCTCGTCCACTTCGCTCGAGCTTGCGGTGAGGAACAGGACGGGAACGGCGGACGTGCGGGGATCGCTCTTGAGCTTCTTGCAGGTTTCAAACCCGTCGAGCACGGGCATCATGACGTCAAGGATGACAAGATCGGGTACGTTGGCGGCCTTCTCGAGCGCCTCCCTGCCGTTGTATGCGGTGGCAACCTCGTACCCGTCCTTGATGAGGTTGTACTTGAGCAGGTCGACAATATCCCGCTCATCATCGACGACAAGAATTCTTTTTTTCACGCGAGGTCAGGGAAAGAGAACTTCTTTGCCGGTTCTGGCCGAACGGTAGACTGCGTCAACGGTTTTCATGCGCTGCACGGCTTCTTCCCCGGTCGAGATGACCGGGTGGATATTGCGCACTGCGCCAAGGAAGTGCTTCAGCTCGTTTTCATAAGACCGCCTGAACAGATGCTGGGGCGGTTCCATCCTTGCCGGAGCGAGGTTGACAAGGCTTCCGTGGAGCTCCTTGTTCACGCGGAGTGGATTGAG
Source organism: Ignavibacteriota bacterium (assembly GCA_003157485.1). GTDB lineage: Bacteria > Bacteroidota > Ignavibacteria > UBA10030 > UBA6906 > Fen-1273. Next base: position 59,445 of record PMJQ01000103.1, on the reverse strand, counting down.
GCTTGCCGTCCCCTCCGAGCCGAACAGGTAGTAGTAGTAGACGTCGTCGTCGACGATCATCGACCAGCTCACCTCGATGTTGACGACCGATCCGGTTTTCAGCCCGATCGTGACCAACGACGTGTCTTCGACCTGCTTTGTCTTGTGATAAAAATTCGATGCGCTCACCCGCCTGACCTCCGGGTAGCCCATGAGCCACAGCGCAAGGTCGAGCATCACGATCCCGAGGTCGATGAAGGCTCCCCCGCCCGCCTTTTCCTTTTGCGTCGCCCAGGTGCTGTCCGAGCTCCTGCGCCTGAGCCAGGCGGTCTTGGCGTAATACAGCTTTCCGAGCTCTTTTCCCTCGACGAAGCTCTTCAGGAGCATCGTGTCGGGGCGGAACCTGTGGTTCATGCCGACCATGAGCCGGCGCTTCGTCGCCGTCGCCATCTCTGACATCTCGACCGCTTCCGCGTACCGCCGCGCGATGGGCTTTTCCACAAGGACGTCGCAGCCGGCCTTGAGCGAGATGAGCGCGGCTTCCCTGTGCGCGTCCGTCGACGTCGCGACGATGACGGCGTGGAGCCCCTCGTTGGCGAGCATCTGTTCGGCATCGGTATACGTCCGACGGACGCCGAATTTCTCACCGACGAGCTTCGCCCGGGAGCGGTCGCGGTCGCAGACGGCGACGATTTCCGCCTCCGGGAGACGCGACAGAATGGGAAGATGGACGACCTGCGCCACCCAGCCCAGCCCTATAACGCCGATTCTTACCTTGTCCATGACGCACCCCCTCGGAATGTCACGATGCGTTCCTCCGTGCTTCTGCGAGGAATGCCGTCACGGAACGCGCAACGCCGGGAGGATCCAGGCCCAGCTCCGCATGGAGCTCCTGGGGAGTGCCGTGGTCGATAAACCTGTCGGGGAGCCCCAGGGAGAGGGTGCGCACGCCGCTGATGCCGTCGGCGGCGAGAAATTCCGTGACCGCGCTTCCGAAACCGCCGATCGTCACGTTCTCCTCGAGCGTCACCAGGCGCGGAATGCGACGCGCGACTTCCCGCAGGAGATCTCCGTCGATGGGCTTGACGAAACGCATGCTTACGACTTCCGCCGCGACACCGCCGCGGGCCAGCTCTTCGGCCGCGGCAAGGGCGGTGTTTGCCATCGTGCCGATCGCAAGGAGGGCGACGTCGCTGCCGGTGCGGAGTGTCTCCCCTTTCCCGAAGGGGATCAGGTCGAACCCCTCCTTCAGGGGGACGCCCGTCCCGTTTCCCCGGGGATAGCGGAGGGCGATCGGCCCGCCCTCGTGCTGCACGGCGGTATAGAGCATGTCGCGTAGCTCGCTCTCGTTCCTCGGCGCCATGATCGCCATTCCGGGAATCAACCGGAGATAACTCAGGTCGAACGCGCCGTGATGCGTCGGGCCGTCCGCGCCGACAAGCCCGGACCTGTCAAGTGCGAAGACCACGTGAAGATGCTGCAGGGCCACGTCGTGTATGAGCTGGTCGAATGCGCGCTGGAGAAACGTCGAATAGATCGCCACGATCGGAATTGCACCCTGCGTGGCGAGTCCGGCGGCGAACGTGACGCCGTGCTGCTCGGCGATGCCCACGTCGTAGAACCGGTCGGGCATCGCCTTCTGCAGCTGATCAAGGCCGGTCCCGTCGGGCATCGCCGCGGTGAGCGCGACGATCTTCGGGTTGCTTCTGGCGAGCTCGACGACCGCGCTTCCAAAGACCTTGGTGTACGCGGGAGTGGATTCGGCCTTCTTGGGAGAGACTCCGGTCACCTTGTCAAACGGCGTGACACCGTGGAGTCGCTGGACGTCCTCCTCCGCCGGCTTGTACCCTTTCCCCTTCTGTGTTATCGTGTGGACGAGAATCGGCCCGTTGTACCCCTTGACTTCCTGGAAAATCCGGACGAGCTGGGCGACGTTGTGGCCGTTGATCGGACCGAAGTAACGGAAACCGAGCGCCTCGAACAGCATCCCGGGTGTCACGACGACTTTGATACCTTCTTCCACGCGGGCGGCGACCCGCCGGAGGCGGTCCCCCCAAACGTCGAGTTTTCCTGTCAGTTCGTAGACGTTTTTCTTGAAGCGGTTGTACGAGGGATGTGCAATGAGTTCGGTGAAGTAATTCGAGATCGCCCAGACGTTCGGGGCGATCGACATGTTATTATCGTTGAGAACAACGATCAAATCCTTTTTCATGATTCCGGCGTTGTTCATCCCTTCGTAGACCATCCCCCCGGTCATGGACCCGTCGCCGACGATCGCCACAACGCTGTACTTTGCCCCGGTGAGCTCCCGGGCGGCCACCATCCCGAGTGCGGCGGAAATCGCCGTGCTCGCGTGCCCCGCGCCGAACGTATCGTACTCGCTCTCCGTTCGCTTGAGAAAACCGCTGAGTCCCCTGTATTGCCGGATCGTGTTCAGCCGCTCCTTGCGTCCGGTGAGTATCTTGTGCGGGTATGCCTGGTGTCCGACGTCCCAGACAAGCTTGTCCTCGGGCGTATTGAACACGTAATGGAGGGCGACGGCCAGCTCGACGGAGCCGAGACCCGCGCCAAGGTGACCTCCTGTCTTGGAGACCGTCTCGATAAGAAAATCGCGCACGTCGGCACAGAGCACTCTGAGCTCGGAGGTCGAGAGCTTCCTGATGTCCGAGGGAACCGTCACTCTGTCAAGACATGCATACCGCTGCTCGCTCATTCCTTCTCATCCAATAGTGAAAAATTCCCTTCCGCGTCCTTGCTCAACCGCTTCAGCACGAGCTCGGCGCTCTTGAGTTTCCCCGCGCAAACACGCGAGAGTGCTAACCCCTCCTCGTACAGGTGCATCGCCTGTTCGAGAGGGACATCTCCCTGCTCGAGCCGCTGGACGATCTCTTCGAGCCTTCCGAGGGCGTTTTCAAACGTCCCCTGAGCCTCTTTCTTCTTTGCTGCCATGGCCGCATCACTCTATTGTGGAACGCACTCTGCCGTCCTGGAATTCCAGATCCACCGAATCCCTGGCATGCACCTGTCCCGAGGAGCTCACGATCGTGCCGTCTTTGCGGACGATCGCGTAGCCGCGCCTGAGCGCCAGCCGCGGGTCGAGCGCCCTCAGCCGCTGATCGAGCGAACTCTGGCGTGCCGCTGTCAGGGCGAAGGCATGCGCGGCCACCCTGTGGAGGGCCCGGAGGGTTTCGTCTGCATGCTGGCTGTGCTGCCTGAGGAGGTCGACAGGCCGGTTGAATGCGTAACTGTTGAGGAGGTTATGAATGCGTTCTCTCTTGTCGCTCAGGATACCGAGAACCGACTGTTGAATACGATACCAAGAATCCGCAACATTTTCAAGAATTTCGCGGCGGTCGGGGACAACCATCACGGCGGCGGCCGATGGGGTCGGCGCGCGGACGTCGGCGACGAAATCGGCGATCGTGTAGTCGGTTTCATGCCCCACGGCGCTCACCACCGGAACGCGGCACCGGGCGATGGCACGCGCGACGATTTCTTCGTTGAAAGGCCACAGGTCTTCCAGGGATCCCCCCCCCCGTGCCACGATGACGAGATCGAGCGATGCGTACCCGCTCATGTCGTCGACCGCCTCTGCAATTTCCGCCGCCGCACCGGCCCCCTGCACACGGACCGGTATCATGATCAGTTCGACTCCGGGGAACCTCCTCCGGAACACGTTCTTCATGTCCTGCAGGACCGCCCCAGAGGGTGACGTGACAACGCCGATTCTTTTCGGGTATTCCGGAAGCGGGCGCTTGCGCGCCGCGTCAAAAAGCCCTTCGGCCTCGAGCTTTTTCTTCAACTGTTCGAAGGCCGCCTGCAGTTCACCCACCCCGAGCGGGCGGATCGACTGCACGTCGAGCTGGTAGCTCCCCCGCACTTCGTAGACGGTGAGACGCCCGCCGGCAATCACCTTCGCGCCGTCTTCGGGCATGAAAGAAAGGACCGACGCCCGGGATCGCCACATGACGCAGGGGAGCTGCGCGTTCTCATCCTTCATCGTGAAATAGAGATGCCCCGAGGAATGGCGTTTGAGATTGGAGATCTCCCCCTGAACGGCGATGGAGGGGAATCCGGACTCCAGGATCTGCTTGATCTTCCTGGTCAGGTCGGAAACGGTGAGCGCCTGGCGGACGTTCTGCATGCGTTGAATATACGATTATTCGGTCATAAGGACACTTTTGCCTTCCAGAAAAGTTCTGGCTATATTTTCCCAAAATCACACAGGAACCATGAAGCTGGACATTCTTGCCATAGGACCCCATCCGGACGACGTCGAGCTGTCGTGCGGGGGGACGATAATCAAGCTTGTCAAACAGGGGCGCAGGGTAGGCATCCTCGACCTGACACAGGGAGAGCTCGGAACCCGGGGGGACCGCAGGACCAGGGCGCAGGAGGCCGCCCGAGCGGCTGCCGTGATGGGCGTCGCCCTTCGTGAGAACCTGAAGCTCCCCGACGGGAACATCGCCTCCTCCATGGAGAACCGCCTCAAACTCGTGCGCGCGATACGGACCTGGCAGCCGGACGTTCTTCTCTTCCCGTATCCGGTCGACAGGCACCCGGACCATGAACGGGCGCATGTGCTCTGCAGGGAAGCGTGGTTTACCGCCGGCCTCCAGAAGGTCAGGACCTCAGCAGGGGGGAAAAACCAGGACCCGTTCCGTCCCCGGGCATACTATCACTTCATGCAGTGGTACGAGTTTGCCCCCTCGTTCATCGTGGATGTTTCCGCGGAGTTCGAACAGCGGATGGAGACGATGCGCGCGTACAGGTCGCAGTTCTACGATCCGGGAAGCAGGGAGCGGGAAACCGTGCTCTCCACGCCGGAATTTCTCGAGTTGATACGCACGAAGCTTGAATACTACGGTGACCGGATCGGGAAAAAGTACGGTGAGCCCTTCTTTTCTCCCGCCTCGCTGGAAGTAAAGGACATGCTTACTCTCAACACCTGATCATGCCGAACATCCATCCGGTACTCGTCCATTTCCCGATCGCACTTCTCACCCTGTCGTTCCTCTGTGAGGCGGCCGGCCTCCTTCTGAAGCGCGGGGAGCTGTCCGCCGTGGGGTGGTGGGCACAGCTCGCGGGAACGATCGGCCTCGCGGCCGCGGCCGTCTCGGGGATACTGGCCGGGGGCTCCGTGAACATCCCTCCCGCGGCGAAGCCGTATCTGGAGACGCATCAGGAAATCGCGTTTGCCGCCGCAACAGCGTTCGCTGTTCTTCTCTTCTGGCGCATCGCATCCGGAACCAGACGTCCGCCCGGACGCGACGCACTCTTCTTCGCCCTCTTCGCCGCGGGCGTTATCGCCCTCTGGGCTGGCGCGTGGTACGGGGGAGAGATGGTCTACAGGTTCGGCACCGGCGTGCAGTCTACCCGCGTCCCCTGAGCGCCCCCCTCTGAAAAAGCGACACCCGGCTTCAGGCCGGGTGCGCTCGACATCGATGTCAGCTCCTCTATGGTTCCTCGGCGGGGGACACCCCGGCAGGGAGCGCGGCTTCCTGCCCGCGCCGCACGATTGTGACCAGGAAACCCACAATCACGATGATGAGGCCTGACCAGACGAGGTTGATGAACGGCTTCACCGAGGCTTCCGCCATCAGGACATCCCCTTCGGATGCCGGGTCGATGGACGAAGCGGCCTTCAGATCCTTCACCCCTATGGTCACGCGCGAATTCTCCCTGGCCTCACGGTCCGGGTGGAGGGCGGCGATGGAGATTTCGTAGTCGCCTCCCACCGTCACCGTTTCATCCCGCTGCACTCCCGCCTTGATCACCTTGGCGGGCGTGACGTGCTCTTCCTTCCCGCTCCCTTCCCGCACGAGGAGCTTTGCGCCGATGCGGACTTCCTTCCCCTCGAGCATCGCCGCCTTTTGCATGACGGGGAAATCAAAATCGACGAATGTGACCCTGAGCTTACCTATCATCTTTATTTCGCCGCGCTTCAGCTCGACGATCTGGCCGTTGGCCAGCGAATCGCTTTTCTGCTCGAGGGACAGCGGCGCCAAATAGAAATCCTTCGTGTACATATTTGCAATGTCCGGATTCCTCATCAGCCCGTCATTGTACGATGTGTAGTACATGATCGGTGCCACCGTATAGCGCTTCTCCCCCTCTTCCACGTTCACCTGGAACGCGTATCGGTCCTTGTCGATCGAATGGTACCCCGTGTACGTCAGTGTGTAGCCGAGCGTGTGCACGGGTTTCCCTTGTGAAAGCGCGATCGTTTCCTTCCGGTCATACTTCGAGGAGGCCACAAATCCGAGGAACATGACGGCCAGCCCGATATGCGCCACCGACCCCCCCGCGAACTTCGGATTCCCGCGGGCGATCTTCAGACCCATCTGGAGGTTCGCGAAAAGCGAGAAGGCCGCCGCGTACACGAACAGGGCGACGAGAGGCTCCCGCACCCGCACGAAGACGAGGACAAGCGTCGCACCCGCCGCAAGAAGCGCCGGAGGGCGGAGCGTCTTCCAGAAGCCCGGCCCGCTCGATCTGTTCCACCAGAGAAGCTGGCCGACGCCTGCCAGCAGGGCAATGATGACCGCGAGCGGAAGTATCGTTGTCACGTAATACGATGTATCGACCGCGCTCTTTTTCCCGTGAAGGATCTCGGTGATGATCGGCGACGACGTTCCCGCGGAGATAAGGAGCGCGGCGGCCACGATCGCCGTCGAGCCGATAAACAGGGCCATTTCCCGCGTGTAGAAACTCTTGCGGGCCATCGGCCGCGGAATCTCCTTCCACCTCTTCCAGAGGAGGACCGCGGAGAGCGACGCGAATGTTACGATCATGCCGATCAGGAGCCAGTACGCCCACATCCCCGGGTCGACGAACGAGTGCACCGAAGTATCGCCGAGGACGCCGCTCCGCGTGAGGAACGTGGAGTACAGGACCATGATGAAGCACATGATCGCAAGGACGAAGTTCGTCCGGACGAACCCGCCGGATTTCCGCTGCGCGAGCGTCGTGTGAATCGACGCCACGCAGAAGAGCCACGGGACGAGCGACGAGTTCTCGACGGGGTCCCAGCCCCAGTACCCGCCCCACCCGAGCGTCTCGTACGCCCAGAACCCGCCCATCATGATCCCGGTCCCGAGGATCGTCGCAGCAAGAATCAGCCAGGGCGTGGCGGGTCGTATCCAGTTCCTGTAGTCCTTCTTCAGGAGTGCCGCCATCGCATACGCGTACGGGACCCCCATCGAGGAAAATCCGCTGAAGAGCACCTGCGGGTGAATCACCATCCAGTAGTTCTGAAGGAGCGGATTCAGACCGCGCCCGTTCACCGGAACGAAACCGGCGACGACCTGCCCGGGCCAGCTCTCCCATACGAGGAGGAACGGATTCTTCACGATAAGCATCAGAAGAAGCGCGAGCTCGATGAGACCGAAGAACGTCATGACCTCGGGTTCGTACCCCTTGGAACGGGAGTGCAGCACAAGGAAGATGCCGATCAGAGACGTGTACATTGTCCAGAGCATGAAGCTTCCCTCCTGTCCCGCATAGAACGTCGAGACAAGAAGGGGCGTGGAGAGTTCACGCGAGCTGTAGCTCCAGACGTACGTGTACTGGAATTGATGGGTGAGGATGAGAGAAAGGAAATACCCGGCGGTGGCGAACACGGTGGCAACGGTGAAGAAATACGCCAGCCGCCCGGTCGTGAGGAAGATCTGTTTGCCCCGCCGGTGATACTGGAAGTAGCAGAGGACCGACACAAGGCAGGCGGCGAAGGCCGCCTTGACAAGTATGCCTCCGATCATACGATTCCCCCCTATGGTAAAGAACAATTCCCCCCTGTGGCGCCTGCTTTCGCGCCACGCGCTGTCGCGCCAGCTGAGCCGGGAGCAGCCTCAGCTCGTCTTCTTCAACTCCGACGGTTGCGCCTCGTATTTGGAGGGGCACTTTGTCAGGACTTCGGTGGCGTGAAAATACCCTTCGTCCGTGAACCTCCCCTTGGCGACGACGCTTGTCGCGAGCTCGAAGTTGTTCGGTGCGGCTCCGTCAAGGACCACCTTACATTCTTTCCCCGAGTCATCCACGAGCCAGAATGTGAACTGGGCGCTGCGGGCGTCGAACGAGGCATGCTTCTCCTTGTTCCAGGATCCCTTGAGCTGCACCTTCTTGTGCTTTGCCATCGCCCCCGCGATGTCGGTATACTCGACGTTGCTCTGCATGAACGAGTAGGAACCGAAAATGAGGAACGCCACAACGACGAGCGAACCGATGATGATTTTTGGTTTCATGAACTCCTCCCCCTGCGTGAAACGCTTATTTCCTGATCTGATTCTCCAGTTTCTTCACCCTGCTGTCGAGCCGGAACAGGTACGTATAGATGCCGAGCCAGATGGCAAGAACGATGATCATGACGATGTACAGCTGGTTCTGCGCAAGAAAATCCACGTGTCAGCCTCTCCGTTGATTGTAGGTTTCCAGCTCCGCGGTACGAACCCTCAGAGTGAACATCCAGTAAAAAAGGAGCGTGAACGCAATGAGCGACGTGAAAAAAATGACGCGCATGTTGGGAGCCATCTTGAACTCGACGACCGGTCCCGCACCCTCCGGATCGCCCTTCGCGCCGGGATGCAGCCCGGTCATAATGCGGGGCATGATAAAGATGAAGAAGGGGACGGTGACGGCGGCGATGATCGAGTACGCGGACGAGAGCGTGGCGCGCTTCTCCTCGGTCTCGACGGCGGACCGGAGCGAAAAGTACGCGCCGTAAATGAGGAGAAGGACGAAGATGGAGGTTTCCCTCGGGTCCCAGTTCCAGTAGGAGCCCCAGTTGAACTTCGCCCAGACGGCGCCCGTGATCGTCGCAAGGATGCAGAACATGAATCCGAGTCCCGCCGCTGCAGACGACCTGATGTCGTAGGCGAGATCGCGCTTGCGCAGGTATTGGATCGCGTATGTCATGCTGGTCAGGAACGCGACGACGCTCAGCCAGGCGGTGGGGACGTGAAAGAAGATGATGCGGGCTTTCTCTTCGAGACCCGGAATGACCGGCAGTTCGTACCATGCCTGCGGATGCGGGGACATCGGCAGCCCAAAGCCGGATACTATGACGGCAGTCAGCAGAACTCCGAGAAGTATCTTCAGCACCATGGGTCAGTCTTTCCAGATGTATTCAAAGAGCATGGCAGACGAAACGATGACGACCACAATATACGAAATCAACAGCTGAAATTCACCCGCCGCCTCCCCGAAAAAGGCCCCCTCCGAGGCCATGCGCGTGGCATCGATCACGCTCAAAAGGAGCGGCAATACTATGGGAAACGAGAGGACCGGGTACAGGGTTCCCCGGGTGTTGGCACGGGCGATAATGGCCGCAATAACGGTCGCAGCGGCGGCAAATCCGATGCTTCCGAGGAGCACCGTCACCACGAAGATCGACATCGTCCGTATGACGAACCCGTTGATGAAGGCGGAATACAGGACGACGGTGACCGCATTGACCCCCGTCACCAGGACGAGGTTGAAGAGGAGTTTCCCGAAGAAGACCGCCCCCGGCGGGGCAAGAAGCTGGAGCGTCAGCGTTGTCCCCCTCTCCTCCTCCATGACGAATGTCCTCGACAATCCGGACATCGCGGCGAAGAAGACAACGACCCAGAGCATCCCCGAGAGCGCGTCCGGAGAGGCGCCCTCGCTCCCGAGCGAGAAGAGAATGATCGAGATCGTGGTGACGACAAACATGATGAGCGCGCTCACCGCGTAGCGCGTGCGCAGCTCCGAGCGGAGGTCCTTGAGAAAGACCGCGCCGGTCGATCGGAGAAACAGCCGGAACGACGGCCTAGCGGCGCTCATTGAGGTCGATCCTTCCGTCGTATGTTTCGATGTCCGACATGTCGTTCGTGGCCACCACGAGTATGCCGCGGCGGCGCTGTTCCGCCATGACCGCGCGGACGACCGCCGTCCCGTCCCCGTCAAGGTTCGACATCGGCTCGTCAAGCACGAGCACCGGGGGCGTGTGGATCAGTGCGAACGCGTACTTGGCGCGCTGCTTCATTCCGGACGAGTATGTCCGGACCGGGTCGTGGCGGCGCGGGTATATCGCAACGCGCTCGAGGAGGCCGTCCGCAGCTGCCGGGTCGAACGGGAGTCCCCTGATCCCCATGGCAATCGAGAGATTTTCCACCGCGGAGAATTCATCGAAGAGCTGGAGGTAGGGGGACACGAGACCGAAGAGATTCCGCGCCTCGCGCACCGGGCCATCCTGATCCTGAGTGACCGTGAGTGTGCCCCCCCCGGGGGAGAGGACGCCGCAGATGATTTTCACGAGGGTGGATTTCCCGGAGCCGTTCCTCCCGGTGACAAGAAGCGTCTCCCCCGCCGAGGCGGAGAATGACACGTCGCGGAATACGGGACGCCGGTCGAATTCCTTTCGGAGGTCCTTTCCGGCTATGCGCAGGCCCGGATTCACCGGCGCACCAGTGCAAACTTTCCCGTCACCGTCCGGCCGGGAAGCGACAGTACAAATATGTAGACGCCCGTCGGGGCGACGGCGTTCCGGTTTGTGAGTCCATCCCATGCGAATACCCGCTGGCCGAGGCGGGATTGCGTCTGGAGAAACCGGCTGTAGACGAGCTCCATTCCCGATGAATAGACTGCCAGCGTTCCCTGGTCGCTGTTCGCCGGGAAGTAGAGGACGCCTCCTCCTCCCGGATTAAACGGGTTGGGGAACGCACTTCCCTCTCCGGTCGAAGTCGTGGTAGGGCCCTGCCGGCCGATCGACCAGGCGATCCATTGCGACGCGTTCGTNNTTCCGGCTCACCGTGAGCGTGAAGGGGGACGTCGTCGGCGCGCCCGCCGGGCACCCCGTATCGAGGTTCGCGAGCGCGACGGTAACGGTGTCCGTCCCGGACGCAAAACCGTAGTAAGCGCTCCCGAGGCAGGAAATATTCCCCGTAATCTGCTGTGTCGGGCTTATGAGGTCAAAGTATGATTCGACAATCACCGGGAACAGGGGCGATTCATTGTAATAGTTGACGGTATCAGCCCGAGGGCCGGTATAATAGTTCCACAGCGTCCACTCGGCGAACGCGACGGCGAGCGACGATGCCTGGGACGGGATCTGATGCAGCGTCAGGTCGATTGCCGGGAGAGGCTGCATCCCGTGTATGTTCTGCCAGACGTGGAGCATCGTGTTTGGGCCGAATCTCTTCGTGAAGTACTTCCCGAGAATCCCCCTGCTGTACATGATAAAATCATTGCTGCTCAGCTGAGTGCCGGGGACATGAAACTGACTGTCGGCATCGTAGAGGTAATTCAAATAGTCGTTCTCGCCGTGGTACACGACGTCTTCCATCCATACGGACGTAATCTCATGAAACCAGACGTCGCTCGCCCAGTAGGCGTACGAACCGATCTGAATTGCGTGGTGAAACTCATGGGCCAGCGTGACGCGGAGCGAGGGGATGCCCCTGTTCGCTGCGGGTGTCACGAACGAGAAATCGTTGTCGATGTCAATGAATGTCGACGAGGTGTCTCCGGTCCCGGCGGCGTAGTCAGGCGTCGTGAACCCGTAGTCGCCATCCGCGCCGATATGCGAAATGTATATGTCATACTCGGGGCCGCCGCCGAGCGTCCCGTCGGACGGAGGGGGGCGAAAGCCGAGCGTCCCGGTTTCGTACGCATAGACGTACGTGATGATCGCAATCGCCGAATCGACGAATGCGCGGGCTGTCCCTTCGATCCTGTTCCCCGACGCGTCGAGGAGTGCCGGAACCTGGGTTCCCACCGTGTCGAAATGGAATCTGAACCGCCCGCTGTCTGCGATAATGCTCGTCTGCCGTTCCGTTCGCTGAAGGATCGTCGCCAGTGCCAGGCCTTCCTCCGGCAGGAGCGACGCCCGGGCGCGTATCGCAGCGGAAATGACAGGAAGTCCGCACTTGCCGTGCATTCCGGAAGTCCCGAACCGGTGGGCAAGCACGGAGAGAGCCTGGGTTCGGGCGGACGGGGTGTTCCCCGCCTGTTGACCCGGGGAGAGGTCGGCATCAAGGAGGAGAATCGCAAGCATCGCACCGGCCGTGAGGGGCCCCCGGAGAGTCATCGCCTGAACGGATCGAAGAGTATGGTGACTGTTCCATCGTCGGGATGCGAAAGGATGAGATCTCGTCCCTTCCGGGTGACAAGCGGGGCAATGGCGATTCCCCCGACCCCGGCCGCACTGCAAATCCTCGTGGCGTCGCCGAATCCGAGCACACCGCCGTAAAACGTCTCGACCGATTCGGAGGATTTGTCGCGGACCGTGATGTCAGGACGGCCGTCTCCGTCGACATCGTCGACGATGATGTCATCGTCGGCAGTGACGGAGACGTTTCTCAGCCATTCGGGGTCGCTCCTGAGCGAACCGTCCGGATTCCGGTAGACAAGGAGGAGGGCGTTTACCGGTTTCCCCATGACGACGATGTAATCCCCTCCTCCCCCCTGCCTCAGCGTCGCCGGAATGATCCCGGCGGCCGACGACGTCGAGTCGTCGAATGTCAGCCCGGGCCTGACGGTCCCCGGCGCAAACAGCGGCGTCACTTCGGCCGACTGGAGTGAGGATGTACGGAGCGCCGGGCTCGTGGTGATGTACGCGACGGTGTATCCGGCGTCTCCCTCCGATCGCACCATAGTTGCCGCCGCGATCCTGTCGGGCAGGCTGAAGTGCATGCTTCGCTCCAGAAACTGTCCCCCACTGATCTGCTCGAAGAGCGAGAGTGAAACCGCATTCCTGCCGTGAGCCACATAGCGGACAAGCATCCTGAGCAATGCGCTCTCTGCCCATGCATGTAGAACGTACGGGGCGTTCCCCGTGGGAATCGCAACGGCGGAAGCCCGGAGCGGGGAGTTTTCGAGGCTCACAATCCCGACCCTGTCGGCCGACGTATGAGAAGTGACGAGTGCCGTCGGGGATCCGGGAGCGGAGGGCGTGCACGTAAGCCGCGCCGGGCCCCCGGTGACGAATGCCATCACTCCGCCCGAAAATCTCCCCTCCCCTTTGTTGAAAAGGATCGATACCGTTGATGAATTGGAATTTGCCACGGCGATATCCACGCGCCCGTCCCCGTCGATGTCGCGGGCCAGGAGTCCCGCCGGCCTGCTCCCGACGGCATAGGTGGACGTCCACGCTGCTCCGGGGGCACGTTCCGCGTTGGCCATAACGACGAGTCGTTTCGAGATTCTGCCTGCGGCGGCAAAGTCCATCCGGCCGTCTCCGTCGAAGTCCGCGAGCGCCCACCCTGCAGGCGCGGCGCCGGGGCCGAGAAGCACCGGCGGGTTGAATTGAAAGGGTCCGGCGCCGGTGGAGACAATCGTCCCTTCTTCCGCAGGAACCACAATGTCAGGGAACGCATCGTCGGTCAGGGATGCGAATTCGACGCCCGAAGGCTTGCCGGGCAGATTCATCGCCGCATCAATGCCAATGTCTCCCGACGGGGTTGCCCGGAGAAACAAGATCTTCCGCGCGGAGGGGAGCGCCACAGCCACGCCGAGCATCGTGTGGCGGTCGAGCCAGATGCAGTCGAGCGCCTCGGGTTCCCCGGGGAGATCCGCGGTCACCTGCTCGGAGAATACCATCCTGCTGATGCCATAAAAGAGGACAAGCCGGTTGGAGAGCCAGTCGCAGAGAAGCACGTCCGGGATACCGTCGCCGTTGATGTCCGTCGTCCTGAGGTCGCTGATGGAAATATCGCCGAAGAGCTCCGGCCCGGGAGCGTATGCGCCCCCCGCCTTCGCGATAAACGTCGAGACGCCCGCCCTGCTCTTGCCGAAGAGGAGGATATCCTTCCGCCCGTCGCCGTTGATATCCGCAAACGCGATGCGCTGCGATTTGACGCGAAGGGGTATCAGAGTCTCAGACCACGCGTTTCCGGTTTGCCTGAGGATTGAAAGCGCCGCACCGTCCGTTGTCAGAGAGAGGTAGGCTCCTTCCGGTCCGCCTTCCGCAGGCGTGAGTTCCGTCCGCTCGCCGGCAAGTGCGGTCGACCCGAAAGACGAGATCGCTCCGGAATCGCCGATCCCGAAGAGGTGGAGTCCCGGGGGGGACTGGGAGAGTACTGCGATTTCGGGGCGTCCTGCTCCGTGGCGCTGGCGCACCGCCAGTCCGGAGGGAGTGAACCCGAGGGCCCGTTCGGCCACCGGGCCGAACGAGGTGTAGAGCCGCTGGGCGTACAGGATCTGCAGCCAGAGGATATTGACGGTGCAGAGCCCGAGCATCACGCGGCGCCGGGGGCGGAGGAACAGGATTGAGTCCTGAACACAGTGTGGGAAAGGACGAGCCGTTGCGAACCCCGTTTATGTGCTTCTGTGCGCGAGCCGGCGCTCCCGTCGGACGAGTGCTTCGTCGTATCTCCGGATTTCGTCCTGACTCCCGGGGACGACGGCCGGAACCTCGACGGGCTTCCCCGCCTCGTCAATCGCGACGAACGTCAGATACGCGTTGTTGGCGCGCCGGGAGTCGTGACCCGATCTCGTCTGCGCCGTCACGACGACCCCGATTTCCATCGACGTGCGGAACGCCCGGTTGACGGACACCTGGAGCGTAACAACATCGCCGAGCCGGATCGGGTGGTGGAAATTGAGCTCGTCAACCGATGCGGTCACGCAGACGCGGTCGGAGTGCCTCTGCGCGGCGATTGCCGCCGCGATGTCGATCCAGTGCATGAGCGTCCCCCCGAGGAGATTTCCGAGCTGGTTCGTGTCGTTGGGGAGGACAAGCTGGGTTGTGATGACCTGGGAATCCGCGACGCGTTTCGGCTCCATCATTCGACCCGCGACAAAGGGGGCGCCTCCGGGAGGGCCGCGGTGCCCATCCCTGTTCTGGGGGGGGCATTCTTCAGCTCCCTGGAAAGACGCTCCTGCAGTTCATCGGCTCTTCCGCGGAGAACGCTGTTCGGATACCGCGAAAAGAACTGTGAAAGGTTCGTCTGCGCCTCGACAAATTTCTTCCGGGTGATGAGGAGATCGACTTTGTCCAGGAATGCGAGGGGCGCCCAGTCCGTGTCGTGATACTGGTCAATCACATCGTCGAAGTACCTGAGCGCGGCGACAAGACGTTCAAGGACGACGTACTGCCGGGCGGCATCATAGACCTTCCTGGCGAGCTTGCCGTCCAGTTCCCTGATTTTTGCCTCGGCGTCCGCGGCCAGCGGGTTCGTGGGATAGTATTCCACGAACGACTGGAATTCGTCGATCGCCTTCCGCGTATACTGCTGGTCGAGCGACGTTCGCGGGGAAAGCTGGTAATAGGACATTGCAAGTTTGTACTGTGCCTCCGCCACGCGGGCGCTCGCCGGATAGCTCCGTTTCATCACGCCGTATTCGAATGCGGCCAGAAGATACTCCCCGCGGTTGAAGCGACAGTCGCCCAGGTAGAATTGTGCGTCGGCGGCGTGCTGGCTCCCCTGATACTGGAGCGTGATGATTGTGAATTCATTGATGGCGTCGAGGTAGTCCTCCTTTGCGAAGAGCGCCTTCGCTTTCTCAAACCGCTCATCAACGCTCAGCGTCGCCGTCTCTTCGCTTGAGCCGCAGCCAGCGGCGATCATCGCCATCCCGATGAGGAACGCCGGAAAGAGTTTCTTTACCATGTCAGATACTCCTGAACATCCCGTGATGATAAGTGCCGGACGCGATCCCTGATGCTGTCAGCGTCCTCCCCCCCGGGGAGGAACTCCGGCTGGAAACCCGCCCGGAGCGGAAGCGCATGAAGCGAGCGGATGCGCGTCCCCTTCGCGTCGCGGACGATGTCGAACGCAAGTGCGAAACTGTACCGGGTCCAGTAGCGTCCCGGCTGCATAAAGACGAAATTGCCCAGCGAGTGCACCGCCACTTTTTTCCCGTCGGCCTCGATGCCGTACGGCATATGCGGGTGGTGCCCAAGGACGATGTCGGCCCCCCCCGCGAGAACCTGCCGGGCGAATTCGCGCGTTCTCGCGGAGGCCTCCCGTGCGTATTCAACCCCGCCGTGGAAACTGACGACGACGAGATCGGTCGTGTCTCTGAGGGCACGAATTACCGGAAGCAGTCTCCCGGTATCAGCGGGCGCAACGAGATCCCTCCACTCGAGCCCGGATCCGTTCATCAGATCCGTGACAGCAAAGAACGCAAGCCGGATCCCCTTCACCGTCATGACGGCGGGACGGTAGATGTCTGATTTCCGATCCGCAGTGCCGCAGTGGGCGATCCCGGCGGTCTCGAGGTACCGTATTGTCTGATTGCGTGCCGAGACGCCGAAATCGAGCGCGTGATTGTTCGCATCCGACACGACCCCGACGCCGCCCCTCTTCAAAGACTGCGCCGCCGCGGGAGGTGCCGTGAATATCATGTTGTTGCGCGGATCCTCGGTGCGCCCCTGCTGGTCCGATATGGGCGACTCCAGGTTTGCGAACACGACGTCATACCTGTGCAGGGTGTCCGCCACCCGTGCGAAGGGGTAGAGCGTGTCCCCGGAGAGGATCACCTGTCCCACCCTTCGGCCAAGGTTGACGTCCCCCAGCGCCAGAAGCCGGATTTCACATGACGTTCCCCCCGTGTCCGCCGGAACGGATTCCCGTAGCGATCGTCCGGTCCCGGAAGCCGAAAGAAAGAAGACCCACACCGCGAAGGCCGCAAGTCCTGCCGCCCGCGCTCTTGCCCCGCTCCTGTCTCGTCGCGTTGTCATCAACTCCGCACGGTGAACAGGAGGAAAATGGCAACGGCGACCGCCCCGACGATCACGAGAGGCTCAACAAGCCCGGAGAAAAAGTCCTCCGGAGGAACCGTGCCCCGCGTTGACGGAATCGCCGCATGTTCGATGCTCTCAACCTTTGAAAGCGGGATCGTGTCGGAATATCCGGCCTTCCGTTCGCCCGTCATGATCACCGTTCCCATGAACCGGTCCACGAGACGGAGATGGGCCTGAAGGACGACCGCCCTGTCGAGCACCCGCGAGCCGAACATGCCGTCCCTCCGGACGTTCGAGTACTGCACGTTCATCACCGTCGCCCCGAAGTCGACGCCGAATCGCGCAGAGTCGTTTCCGGAGATGACGCAGTTCTTCGCACGGAAGGGACGCTCGACCGCGTCCTGAAGGAACCAGGCGACGTCCGGAGGAGCGATTCTCACAGAGACACGCTGCGAGTCTGCACCGGGGAACCTGTCCGCAAGCGAGTCTCCGAGGGACGTGGCGAGGGACTGGTAGATGCGCAGATTCGTGGCAGGAGCAAACGACGAATCCTGAGCGTGAAGCCCGTGGACAAGCCCCATTCCCGCGAAGAGAACGGCCAGCGAATGCCGCAGTCCATTCATCCGTGTCCTGGAATCAATCACTTAACCTACGGAATTAGCGGGTGATTTTCAAGGCAGGTGCCGGAGGCGCTCAGAACGTTTCCACGACGATTCGTTTGTAGGGTCGCCCGCCGAAAAGATATGTGATCCGACGAATGTCGGCGATCGGGTAGGAGAATGTCCGCCTGTCTGTTCCGGTTTGCCTGTGGACGATCATGTTGTCGTTCCCCACTTCATCAAGGACAACGACGAACCTCTGCGTCGAATCGTCGTCGGCAAACTCGAGCGAATCTGACGACATGCTGATCAGAAGTATTTCCCGGCCGGTATACTGCGAGAGAAATGTCCGGAGTTCCTGCGGCTTTTTCTGGGCCATCGCAGCGGGCCTCGGAAGACCCGCCGCAATCAGGAAAATGATGACGTATGTCCTCATGAAGAACAAACGTGCGTTGCGACGCATGAGGTGCGGAAGTCTGTTGGACCTGAAAACGGCCGTCCTGAGCCGGTCAGGCCTGCTTCGGAGGTTCAGCGACCGCCGCCGGGGCCTGTTCCCTTGGTGCCGATTTTCTGTACATGATCCCTGCCGGGATGACGACGCAGTATCCTGTCACAAGGAGTATCGGTGAGAGGACAAGCGGCAGAAACCCTTCTACGGATCCCTCGAGCATGGCAATATACCCGGCAACGATGACGAGGATCCCCGCTCCGAGGATCAAATAATTCTCCCGTCCGAGCGGGAGGGGTTCACTTGTGAGGGATCTGTGCTTCTGGTCGGTCCTGCGTACAGGCTTCCGTATTGGTTTTGCCACGTTTCTGGCTCCTCATTTTCGGCGTGTAATAAAAAGCCCAGCGTTGGGGGGAACGCCGGGCTTGACCATGTTCCATACAACAGTCAGGGGAGAAACTGTCGTAAAGGTCACTTCCCAATCTACAAGAAATCCGGATATTGTCAAGTCTTTTTTCAATTAATGTCCGCGGATGACCCCGTCGGCTATATGGATGATCCTGTCAGCCTGTCTGGCGAGCGATTCATTGTGCGTGACGACTATGAATGTCTGCCCCCTGTTTCTGCTCAAATCCCATATCAGACGGTGTAAATTGCGCGCATTTTCACTGTCCAGGTTCCCCGAAGGCTCATCTGCCAGTATGACTTTCGGCGAATTCATCAGGGCCCGGGCGACCGCCACGCGCTGCTGTTCTCCCCCGGACAGCCTCGGGGGTTTCTGATCGATCCTCTCCTCGAGGCCCACCTCCCGGAGAAGGTCCGTCCCGAGCGCACGGACCTCGGAGAGCTTCTTCCCCTGGATGAGCGCGGGCATGGCCACATTTTCGAGCGCAGTGAACTCGGGAAGAAGGTGGTGGAACTGAAATATGAACCCGATCCTCCTGTTCCGGAACCTCGCGAGTTCTTCATCCCCCATCGCAAAGACGTCGGCCCCCTCGTATACGACCGTCCCCGATGTGGGCTTCTCCAGCGTCCCGATGATGTGCAGGAGCGTGCTCTTCCCCGCGCCGGACGCTCCCACGACCGCGATGATCTCTCCCTTGCGGACATCCAGGCTGATCCCGCGGAGCACTACGAGCTTCCCGTCCCTCCCCTCACCGGAAGGAAATGTCTTCGTCACCTGCCGCACGTCGATCACGGATTCACCTGACTGTTTCATTGCGCTACTCCCAGCGGATGGAGTCGACCGGGAGGAGCTGTGCGGCTCTCCGGGCGGGGTGAAGGGACGCGAGCGTGCTCAGCGTCATGGAGGCGAGAACGACAGCCACGAAATCCGTCCACCGCAGCTCCACGGGTATCGCGGGAATAATGTAGACGGTCGGATCCAGAGGGAAGAGGCTGTACCGCATCTGAAGGAAACAGACGACGACGCCGATGAGAACGCCGGCTGCGGTGCCGAGCATTCCCACAAGGATCCCTTCAAACATGAAGATGCGTATGATGCTCGTGCGCGTCGCGCCGAGCGCCTTGAGTATACCGATGTCGCGCCGTTTTTCGATGATGCCCATCGTCAGGGATCCGAGGACGTTGAACGTCGCAACGCCGACGATGAGGCAGAGGATGATGTAGGCAGTCCACCTCTCTATCTTCATCACCGAATAAAGGTCCCTGTGCAGATCGTACCAGGTCGATACAGTGTAACCGTCCCCCAGCCGGGCCTGAAGGGCCTGCTTCACGTTGTCCGCTTCCTCCAGGTCGCGAAGCCTTACTTCGATGCCGCTGTACCGGTCGCCGAATTGAAATAGCTGCCGCGCGGATTCGAGCGAGATGTAGGCGTAGTGTGCGTCATAGTCCTTGTTGTTGGAGTCGTAGATCCCCGTGACGGTGCACCTGCGCGTGAGAGGCTGGCCGAACTGGGTCATCATCGCATCAACGCCCACTGGGCTGACGATCGTCAGTTCCGAGCCCACCATCGTCCCCAGCCTGTCCGCGAGCGCGAGACCCAGGACGATTCCCCCGGATTCGGGGGTGTCATTGAGGCGGAAGGCGCCCAGCACAGTCCTTTTTTTGACCCCGGAGACCAGGTCGATCGTGGAGTCCACAACGCCCTTGACGAGGACGACGCGGTTCACGTGCGAAGTCAGGAGAAGGGCTTTGCTCGCGATGTAAGGAGCGGCGGCGGCGATCCGCGGGTCCGCCTTCACCCGTTCCAGGAGGCTGTCCGTCACGGACATCCCCCGCCCCCGCGAGGACTCGATCCTGATGTGCGGATCGAATCCTACAAGGACGTTTGTCACAACGCTGTTGAAACCATTGAAGACCGAAAGGACGATCGTCAACGCAGCAACCCCGACGGTGATTCCGGTGACCGACACCATCATAATGATATTGATGAACCGGAGCTGGCGTTTTGACCTGAGGTACCGCTGCGCTATGAACCTCTCGTAGCGCATATCAGGAGAACCTGATCGCGGAAACGGGATGAAGCCGGGACGCGAGCCTCGCGGGGAGCAGGGAACTCACCAGGCAGAGAAGGAGCGTGGCACCCGATACCAGGAGAAAGTACTCCGGCCGAAGGAGAATCGGCACCGAAGTCATGAAATAAATGTCGCTCGGGAGTGAGAGGAATCTGAACTCCATCTGTGCGTAACAGAGCGCGAACGCAAGTGCGTTGCCGAGCGCCGTGCCCGCGACGCCAATGGTCATCCCCTGGCGGATGAATATCCGCGTGATCCCCCACGGGGAGGCCCCCATGGCGGCAAGGACGCCGATCTCGCGGGTCTTGTCGAGGACCATCATGAGGAGCGTGCCGATGATATTGACGGTCGCGACGATGATGATGAGCCCGAGGATAATGGGGACAGGCCGCTTCTGAAGATCGATCCAGCTGAAGAGGTTCCTGTAGGTCTCGAACACGGTCCTCCCGTAGTGGGGATACCCGAGAAGGTCCTGCACCTCCCCCGCGACCGCCGATGCGCTGTCCACGTGCGTCAGAAGCAGGTCGTACCCAGTCACCGCGTCGCCGAGCTGGAACAGCGTCTGCGCGTCGCTCAGATCGGTGAACGCGTACACGTCATCGTACTCGGCCATGCCGCTCTCATAGAGCCCGGTGACGCGGAACCGCATCACGCGGGCCTGACCCTGCTCCATAAGCCGGCTTATCCCGAACACCGTGACCCTGTCGCCGACGTCGATGGCGAGTTTCGCCGCCAGCTTCTTTCCCAGGACGAGCTTGGCGAGCCCGCCCTGCTCTTTGTCAAGGTCGTACTTCCCCGCGACCAGGTACCGCCGCGTCGTGGAATTGTCGCGCAGCGGATCGACCCCTTTCAGAAGTATCCCGTCCACCCCCTCCTTCGACCGGATAAGCGCCTCGCGGGCGACAAACGGCGCCACAGACCGGATCTCCGGGATCTTGCGCTCCATGAGCCACGTGTTTTCCTCGGGGTGTGCGAGGGGCTGGTTCTGGAACCCCAGAACCTGCACGTGGCTCGTGAAACCGACGACCTTCTCCGTGATGTCCCGCTCGAAGCCCCCCAGGACGCTCAGCGCGATGATCAGCGTCGCTGTCCCCAGCATGACGCCAAGCGTGGCAATTGCGGTGATGAACGAGAAGAACCCGTCGTTCCGCCCCGACCTGAGATAGCGCCCCGCTATAAATGCCACGTAGCCCATCGGCGGTCAGGCGCCCTTTCCGGAAAACTCCATCAGGTATGCCTTGATGAAATCGTCGAGGTCGCCGTCCATCACCGCCTGAACGTTGCTCGTCTCGGCGTCCGTCCGGTGGTCCTTCACCATGTTGTACGGATGAAACACGTACGACCGGATCTGGCTGCCCCACTCGATCTTCTTCTTTGTGCTGTTTATCGCGTCGAGCCTCGCCTCTTCCTCGTCCTTCCGCCGCCTGTACAGCTGCGACTTCAGCATCTTGAGCGCGCGTTCCTTGTTCTGGAACTGCGAGCGTTCCTGCTGGCACGCCACGATGATGCCGCTCGGGATGTGCGTGATCCGGACGGCGGTCTCCACCTTATTGACGTTCTGTCCCCCCTTCCCGCCCGAACGGTACGTATCGACCTTCAGGTCGGCGGGGTTGATCTCGATCTCGACGTCGTCGTCGAGTTCCGGATAGACGAACACCGAGGCGAACGACGTGTGCCTGCGCGCATTGGCGTCGAACGGCGATATCCGGACGAGCCTGTGCACCCCGTTTTCGGCTTTCAGGTACCCATAGGCGTACTTTCCCGTCACCTCCACAGCCGCGCTTTTGATGCCGGCCCCGTCCCCGTCCTGCCGGTCGGCGAGAGCGACTTTGAAGCCCTTCCCCTCGCACCACCGGAGATACATCCGCAGGAGCATCTCCCCCCAGTCCTGCGCCTCCGTCCCTCCCGCGCCTGCGTGGATCGTCAGGATGGCGTTCCGCTCGTCGTCATCGCCGCTCAGCATGTTGCGGAATTCGAGATCCCCGATCCCCTGTTCCACGCGTCCCAGGTCTGCGTCGATCTCGGAGGCCAGGGACTCGTCGTTCGATTCCTCGGCGAGCTCGAGGAGCGATTCCGCGTCGGCGAGAGTCCCCCGCAGGGCGTTCCACCCGTCGACCCATTCCTTCCGCGCGCTGATCACCTGCATCACCTTCTGCGCGGCGACATTGTCGTTCCAGAACTCGGGCGCCTCGGTCTTCTTCTGGAGCTCCCCCACTTCTTTTTCCTTGGCGTCGACGTCAAAGATACCCCCGGAGAGAGTGCAGCCGGTCCTTCAAACCTCTGATGCGGAGCTTCTGGACGTCAAACATTGTCTTCGCCTCGTATGATGGGTTGTTCTTCTATTTCAAGCTCCATCCGCAGCATGGCGCTCCCGAGCGTTTTTCCCTGCGCGTCGTTTTTCAGCGAGCGTGTCCCGCCGCCGCCCAGCGCATTGTGCAGAATAAAGTTGAGCGCTCCCAGGTTCGGAAGCTCGAACCGTTCGACCCGGCCCATGACGAGCCCCGCGAAGTGGGCGCTGACGCGCTCCGCGGTCAGGTACTTCACAAGGACCGGGTAATACTCCGGGCGGCGCGCGATCACTCCCACGTTGGCGGCATCCCCCTTGTCGCCGGAACGCGCGTGCGCAATGTCAAGAAGCCTGATCTTCACGGCATGGCCTCAGTGTGTTTCAACGATGACGTCCGGCTGAACGGCGCTTTTCGGAAGAAGGGCCGGCCAGTACGCGATCACTTGGCTCGGCTTGGGCCTCCCCCCTGCAAACCCCGTCACGGATGGGGGCCCCGTCAGTATCAGGGGCGCGATCTCCTTGCCGAACCGTTCCACCGCGGCGTAGTCTTTCCCCCTGACGCCGATCCGAAGGACTACTTCGTTGACCTCCGCCGGCGCCGGGGCAAGCGGACCGTGGCACGAATTGTACCCGAGAAATTCGGTCCGGATCTCGTCGAAACGGAGTCCGAGATCCTGCAGTCGCGTGCGCAGTATCGTATCGGCCGCCCTGCACTTCTCCAGCGCCTCGGGCCAGGCATACGTCAACGTTCCCGCGGCGGCGTAGCCGTCGAGGTACGACATGGAAACTTTGTACGTCTCCGTTGCGCTTCGCCCCTTCACGCCTGAAACGCGGACCCGGTCCGGACCGTCGGCGCTGAGCCGGATCGTCGTGAAGTCCGCGATGCAGTCCGGTGTGATATAATCAACGGGGTTGCCGATTTCGTACAGGAGCTGCTCCTTGACCGTCTGGACGGAGACGAGTCCCCCCGTCCCCCTGTGCTTCGTAATGACGACGCTTCCGTCCGGCGAGGCCTCGGCAATCGGGAACCCGATGTGCGCCAGATCGGGGACGGCGTGCCAGTCGGCGGAGAAGTTCCCTCCGCTCGCTTGTCCCCCGCATTCCAGTATATGTCCGGCGACGGTCCCCGCGGCAAGCCGGTCCCACTCCTTCTCCCTCCAGCCGAATTCATGCATCATCGGGGCGAGTGTCAGCCCGGTGTCGGTCGTCCTCCCGGTAATCACAATTAAGGCTCCCCGGTTGAGCGCCTCAACGATCGGCGCGGCGCCGAAATAGACGTTTGCGCTCATCACCCGGTCCATCACCGACGCGAGGTCCTCCCCCGTCTCCATGTTGTTCAGCGTCATCCCATGTGCGCGCAGGTCACCGAGCCTGCCGAGTATGTCGTCACCGAGCACGACGCCAATGGAGAGCCCCGAGATCCCCAGCCGTCCGGCGGCCTCGAATATCGCGTCCCTGCACGCCAGGGGGTTCACACCGCCGCCGTTGGTAATCACGCGGATGTTTTTCTTCACAAGGAGCGGAAGGAGGTGCTCCATGAGAGGGACGAGATCCCGCGCGTAGCCGAGGGAGGGGTTCTTGCGGCGCTGCTTCTGCAGGATGGACATTGTCACCTCGGCGAGGTAGTCCATTACGAGGTAGTCCACCTCACCCCGCGTGACCTGGTCGCGGGGCGCGGTCAGCAGATCGCCCCAGAATCCCTGTCCGCTGGCGATCCGGATCCGTTCTTTCATCAGACGATCCTGATATGAAGCTCCCGGAGCTGCTTGTCGTCGACGGGCCCGGGGGCGTCGTCCATGAGTGAGACTGCGCTTGCGGTTTTCGGGAATGCCATCACTTCGCGAATTGATTTCATCCCCGTCAGAATCATCGCCATCCTGTCAAACCCGAAGGCGATCCCGCCGTGTGGAGGGGCGCCGTATCTGAAGGCATCGAGAAGAAACCCGAACTTCACCTGTGCCTCTTCGGCGCCTATGCCGAGAAGCGAGAAGACCCGCTGCTGCATCGCTCTCTCGTGAATGCGTATGCTCCCTCCGGCAATCTCATTCCCGTTCAGGACGAGATCGTAGGCCCGCGCGCGTGCGCTTCCCGGGTCGGCGTCCAGGATCGCGAGGTCTTCCGGGTGCGGCGCGGTAAACGGGTGATGCATCGCGACGAACCTCTTTTCCTCTTCGCTGTATTCGAACATCGGGAATTCCGTGACCCAGAGAAGCTCGTACCTGTTGTCGTCGATCAGGTTGAGACGGCGCCCCATTTCCAGCCGGAGCGTGCCCAGCACGGTGTAGGCTTTTTTCCACACGTCAGCGACAAGCAGGAGAAGGTCCCCCTTCGACGCTCCCATTGACGCGGCGATCTGTTCCACCCGCTCGCGCCCGAGAAATTTCTCGACGGCGGTCTCAAGCCCGTTCTCCGTCCACTTGATGTACACGAGCCCTCCCGCCCCGAGATTCCGCGTGTAATCGACAAGCGCGTCCATCTGATTGCGCGTGAACGAGGCCGCGCCCGGAACGACGAACCCGGCGACGGCCCCCCCCTTTTTCACGACGTCCGCGAACACCCGGAAGGGGGATTCCTTCACGATTTCATTCACGCATGTGAACGTGAGTCCGAACCGGGTATCCGGCTTGTCGCTCCCGTAGCGTTCCATCGCCTCCCGGTACGTCAGCCGGGGAAGAGGGAGCGTGATATCGATCCCTTTGATTTCCTTGAAGAACCTCGCCATCAACCCCTCGGCGACCTCCTGGACGTCCTCCTCGCGGACAAAGGACATCTCGACGTCGATCTGAGTGAATTCGGGTTGCCGGTCCGCCCGCAGATCCTCGTCCCGGAAACACTTGACGATCTGGACGTATCTGTCGAACCCCGCGACCATCAGTATCTGCTTGTACGTCTGGGGGGACTGCGGGAGCGCGTAGAATTTCCCGGGATGAAGCCGGCTCGGCACGAGGTAATCCCGTGCGCCCTCCGGCGTGCTCTTCATCAGGACCGGGGTTTCGATTTCGATGAACCCGAGTCTGTCGAAATAGTCGTGCGTTATCAGATACATCCTGTGCCTGAGCATCAGCGACCGTTGAAGGACGGGCCTGCGCAGATCGAGGAACCGGTACTTCAGTCGGAGGTCTTCGCCCGCTTCGGTATCGTCGTTGAGGGGAAACGGAGGGGGCTCGGCCTCACTCAGTATCGTGAGCTCGGCGGCTCTGAGGTCGATCTCCCCCGTTGCCAGTTCCGGGTTCGTCGTCCCCTCGGGACGCCGCTCGACGGTCCCGGTCACTGACACGACGAATTCACTCCGGAGCAGCTTTGCCGCCGCGTGGGCCGCGGCGTTGTGCTGGGGATAGAATACGACCTGTGTCTTCCCGTACCTGTCCCTCATGTCGATGAATATCACACCCCCGAGGTCCCGCCGGACGTCTACCCAGCCGTTGAGCGTGACAACGCTGCCGATATCCGATGCCCGAAGCTGACCGCATGTATGAGTCCGTTTGATGAATGGCGGCACGTCAACTCCCGATGGGGTGGTGAATGGAATTCACTCATAATAGGAAAAAAATGAAGACTTTCAAAGCGAAGGGTTGTTCATGGAGCGGGGCTTTCCTACATTGATCCCGTTCGACTGCATTCCGAGCGCGGGGAAAGACACCGAAGGATCACAGTTCTTCATTACGCACTCTCCCCAGCCCCACCTTGACGGCCGTTATACGGTCGTCGGCAGGGTCATTGCGGGGATGGACGCGGTGGACGCTCTCCAGGTGGACGACACGATGAGCAACGTGACGCTCATGCGTTGACCGGGAGGGAACGCTCAGTTTCTGACGACAAGACAGCCGGCGATGATGTCGTGAAGGGCCTGCTTCTGCTGCGTGAACGCGGCCATGATGTAGCCGAGAAAGAGTATCGCGCCCGATATCAGTTTGCCGAAATAGCGCCCCGTCGCCCTCCCGAACCCGATGCGATTGCCGTTGAGATCGACGACGCGCAATCCAAGAGCGATCTTTCCCAGCGTAGCTCCCTTTGCTGACGATTCCATCAGGGCGAAGTACAGCCAGCCGGCGACCGCGACGGCGAGCATGCTGATGAGGTAGGTACTCAGGAGTGCGATCATCAGTCCCCCTTCGCCCGAGTCCATATCGGCGTCTGTGGCATGGGCCGCTGCGGTGAGCCCGACCAGACCGAGGAATGGAACGAGGATGATGATGTTGACGATCGCAAGCAGGACTCCGTCGATGATTGCGGCCAGGAGCCGCATCCAGAATCCGGCATACGCATGCTGGGTCTGT
The DNA here is from genome assembly GCA_003157485.1 of Ignavibacteriota bacterium. GTDB lineage: Bacteria > Bacteroidota > Ignavibacteria > UBA10030 > UBA6906 > Fen-1273. The sequence goes on along the minus strand of PMJQ01000103.1, from coordinate 32,733 downwards.
TCCATTGTTCGTGCCTCTTTCGAAAGTCGGGGGAAGTTCAGCAAGCGTTACGGTAAAGAAAAATTGTGATGTTCGCAACCCGTGAGTATATTACGTTTTTTCGTCCATCCGGTTCGACACATAGTGGAGACCCAATGAAGACACTCGGATACATCGCGCTGTTCATTCTCACCGGTTTTCTATGCGGATGCGCCGGCGGGTCCCCTGTCCTCCTGCCCGGGAAAGTCTCCGGCGGTAGGGTCCGGCTCCCGAACGGCTGGTTTCTTTCTCCTGCGGGGATCCAGGTGGAGCTGGGGGAACTCCCGCTGAACATGGAGGTGACGCCGGATGAGCGCTACGTCATCACCACGGACGACGGTACCGCCCTGCAAAACCTCTCCGTGATCGACGTGGCGTCGTGGACCGTCGTCCAGAAGCTCAATGTCGGGAAAGCCTGGGTGGGGCTCCGTCTCATCGACGGGGGCCGGAGGCTTCTAGTGTCCGGGGGGAACGACAACAGGGTGAACGTCTATGACTTTGCCGGCGGGAGACTCCGGTTTGCCGACTCGCTCGTCATCGCACCGCCCCGTCCTGGCGCTCTCGTCTGGGTGGCCGGGGTCGATTATGACGCCGAAACAGGCCTCGTCTACGCGGCCGGCAAAGAGAATCGTTCGCTGAACATACTGCGCCTGGCGGACCGGACGCTCCTCCGGACGATGAAGCTCCCGGCCACGCCCTACACATGCCTTGTCTCCCGGTTTCACCCGTACGTCTTCGTTTCACTCTGGGGCGGCTCCGCCGTCGCTTTCGTCGACAGAAAGACCGGCGACATCAGCTGCACAGTCCGCGTGGGCGACCATCCGTGCGACATGGTGGAATCCCCGGACGGGAGAAGATTGTTTGTTGCAAACGCAAACAACAATTCGGTGTCGGTCATCGCCATTGAGGAAGGGAAGGTCCAGGAAACAATCACCGCGTCGCTGTTTCCCGGGCTTCCCGAGGGGAGCACGCCGAACGGCGTCGCCCTCACGAAGGACGGCGGAACACTGTACATCGCGAACGCCGATAACAATTTTCTCGCCGTGATCGACGTCCGGCGCGAAGGGTCCGCCCGGTCCCTCGGGTTCATCCCCACCGGGTGGTATCCGACATGCGTGAAGGTTCTCCCGTCGAGCGGCAGGATCATCGTGGCGAACGGAAAAGGCGGAACCTCGCTGCCCAATCCCGGAGGCCCCAATCCGTCACAGCCCCGGCACTCGAGCGAGTACATCGGCTCGCTGTTCACCGGGTCGCTTTCGCGGATTGACGCTCCCGATGAGGGGGCGTTGCGCGAGTACACATCGGCCGTGTATGCAAATTCGCGGCTCGGCAAGCCCTCTCCCGTTCCGGCGGGCACTCCGGTCCTCCGCACGGCCGGCGCGAAATCTCGGATCGAGCACGTGTTTTACATCATCAGGGAAAACCGGACGTATGACCAGGTCTTCGGCGACATCGGCAAGGGGAACAGCGATCCCTCTCTATGCCTCTTCGGAGAGAACGTGACGCCCAATGCCCATGCCCTTGTGCGTCAGTTCGTCCTCCTCGACAATTTCTACGCCGATGCTGAGGTGAGCGCGGACGGCCACAACTGGACCATGGGGGCGTATGCCACGGACTACGTTGAAAAGACCTGGCCCACCTCCTACGGAGGGCGCGGCGGGGAATACGAGTACGAAGGGGGATATCCCGACACGTATCCCTCTGCCGGGTTTCTCTGGGACGACTGTCAGCGAAACGGCGTGAGTTACAGGACGTACGGCGAATTCGCACAGAACCCGGGAGAGAAAGGGGACACGGCCGTCGGGCTGCTCGCGAGTCTCGCGGGACACACCGCGCCGTACTGTCACGGCTGGGACCTTGACTATTCCGACATACAGCGTTACAGGGACTGGGAGAGGGAATTCACCGCCTACGAGGCGAACGGGCTCCTCCCCGCGTTTCAGACGATAAAGCTTCCCAACGACCACACGGAAGGATCGCGTGCGGGAAGGCGTTCCCCCAGGGCGTTCGTCGCGCAGAACGATCAGGGCCTCGGGATGATCGTAGACCGCATTTCGCACAGCCCGTACTGGAAGACATCCGCCATATTCGTCATCGAGGACGACGCGCAGAACGGTCCCGACCACGTTGACGCACACCGCACGGTCGCGCTCGTGATAAGCCCGTGGACGAGGCGGGGATACGTGGACAGCGATCTGTATTCAACGAGCAGCATGGTCAGGACGATGGAACTCATCCTGGGCCTCCCCCCGATGTCGCAGTACGACTCGTCGGCGACGCCGATGTTCAGCTCATTCACGACCATGCCTGACACGTCGCCCTATCTCTGCCGCGGGGCGTCGATCGACATTGAAGAGAAGAATGCTCCGGGAGCGTTCGGTCAGCTACGGAGCGGCGAAATGGATTTCAGCCGGGAGGATGCCGTGCCGGATCTGGAGCTGGGCGAAATCGTGTGGCGCTCCGTACGCGGTCCCGGATCACCGATGCCTGCTCCCGTCAGGAGCGCCTTCGTCCGCGTCCGCAGGAACGAGGAGGGAGACTGAGGGGGCGGAATGCCCGTTCGCCGTCCCCCCGTAGTCAATTTCGGAACCGAAGAGACTGTGGGGAATCATGAACACCGCGAGCGTGATCACCGCCGAGGCGAGCGCCCAGTACGCAGGTCGCCTCACGCGTTTTCTCACGATGGCGACGGCGACCCATGCCGCCAGGGCGGCAACCGTTTTGTTGTCCGTGAGATCCGTCCCGAACGGCCACCCGGTCCAGTACGCGCCGAACGCGTACTTCTGGACGACGGGTCCGAGCACCAGCCCTCCGGAGACGAACAGGCCGATCGTCACGAGCGTGAGGCCTCCTGTTTCGCCCCCCCCCGAGAAGGCCGACAGCCCCGTCCTTGTGGACACGAGCATCCCCGCGAACATCAGGAGAATATGGACGGCAAGAACCGCGGGGGGAACCTCCCCTTTGAACCGGATGACCGCCGGCTCGTCCGCCGGGATTGCAAGAGTGTCGGCTCCCCGGCGGAGGATGACGCGGTACTCGAGTTTTCCGGCCGGTGGCTGGAGCGGGAGACTCCCGCGGAGGGCTCCTCCCTCCCTCTCCAATCCGGCAAATCTCCATCCGTCGTCCGTTCCGTGCCTCCTCCACCCGAGGAGACCTGACACGGACGTATCTACCGCTGTGATCGATACCGGAGCGTCCGACTCCCCTCCGTGACTCCTTTCAAGCCGCCAGGGGATCTCCGCCTCACCGACGCGCGCGGTGCCGCTCAGGGGATAGGTGGGGCCCGTTACGCGCTGGTACCAGGCCGAACCTGCCGTGACGAGAAATGACACTGTCCAGAGGATGAGAGACTTACGCAACATGGTTTCACAGGATTTGAGCGGGAATTCCCCGGCGAATATACATAAAAAAAGGCTCCCCCGCTTCTCCCTTGATTCCAAAATCAATTTTGCCTACAATGGCTCGAAGGCAGCGCGCCCCCTTTGAACCCCTGCCCTGCCCCCCCGGATTTGACGTACACTCATCCACCCAGTTCTTCGCAATCGACGATTCACGTTTTTCGTCCGTGTCCCGGGCGTCATCCTTTCCACAGCAGGAGAAGATGGACACTATCAGAAGGAAGGCCCTTCCATGAGTATAAGCCAGCTTGCTCGGTCGATCGCCGAATCGCCGACGCTGAGCCTGAACGAACAGGCCCGCGTCCTGCGCGAGAAAGGCGAGGCGGTCATTCACCTCGGCGCGGGTGAGCCGAAGAACAGGGCGCCCATCAATGCGATACTGAATTCGGCTGCGAAGCTCACGACCGGAGACATCAAATATACGCCGACGGACGGGATCCCCTCACTCAAGAAGGCGATCATCCGGTACACGGAGGAGAACTACGACAGGGTTCCCGCACCAGAAAATGTCATCGTATCGGGGGGAGCGAAGCAATCGCTCTACAATCTGCTGTACACGCTCCTCAATCCGCAGGACGAGGTTATCGTCCTCGCTCCGTACTGGGTGAGCTATCCCGAGATGATCAAGATGGTGTACGGCCGCCCCGTCATCGTCACGCCGGAAGACGGCGGGTTCATACCGCGGATGCAGGAGATCGAAGAGGCGGTCAGTTCCTACACACGCGCAATCATCGTCAACAGCCCGAACAATCCTTCCGGCGTCGTCTACCCTGAAAGCCTGATCGCCTCTCTCGTGGAATTCTGTGAGAGGAAGGGGATCTACCTGATCATGGACGACATCTACCACAAGCTCGTCTTCGACGGGAAGACGGCGGTCTCTGCCTACCGGTTTACGCAGAAAGACATCGAATCGACGAAGGTCATCTGCATCAACGGGATCTCAAAGCTCTACGGCATGACGGGATTCCGCATAGGGTGGGTGGTGGCCTCAAAAGCGATCACGGACGTCATGATCAACGTGCAGGCCCAGACGACGTCGTGCACGTCCGTCCTTCTCCAGGCGGCCGCCGAAGGAGCGCTCACCGGCCTGCAGAGTCCGGTCGAAACCCTCAGGCTGACGCTGGAAAACAACCGGAACGTCATGATGCAGGAACTTCAGTCGTTTGCGGGGATCAGGGTCACGGTTCCCGGCGGGACGTACTATTGCCTGCCCGATTTCAGAGCATACAGCAACAATTCCGTCGAGCTCTCAAAGATGCTTCTCTCCCGAGCCCTTGTCGTGACGGTTCCCGGGAAGGAATTCGGGATGGAGGGACACCTGCGCCTGAGCTATGCGACGACGGTAAAGGACGTGAAACAGGGGGTCGAGAGAATCAAATGGGCGCTCGACCCCTCATCGCCCAGGGACATCTACATCGGCGAACGAAAACTTGTGCGGGACTGGCTATGAACAACATACTCGACATACGGACACCCGCCCAGGGAGAGGCGCAGGCGCTGAAGAGCGATTACGGGCTCGACAACCACGGGCTCACGAACCTCCGCATGGCGTACTGGAACCTCCCGACCGAGGCGCTTTACGAAGAGATCACCTTCCGCCGGGAGGCGAAGATCGCGCGCATGGGGCCGCTTGTGGCCGACACGGGAAAGCATACCGCGCGCGCCGCCACGGACAAGTTCGTCGTGCGGGAGGCAAGCACCGAAGGCCACGTCTGGTGGGGCGAATACAACCGGCCGTTCAGCACCGAGAGGTTCAACGATCTCTACAACCGAATGCAGGGCTTCCTCCAGGGGCGCGACGTGTTCGTGCAGGACTGCTACGCCGGCGCGGACCCCGCGTACAGGATGCCGATCCGGATCGTCACGGAGCTGGCCTGGCACAGCCACTTCGCGAGGAACATGTTCCTCCTTCCGGAAACCCGGGAGGAGTACCGGCGCCATGTACCCGATTTCACGATCGTCTGCGTCCCTTCATTCAAAGGGATCCCACAGATCGACGGGACCGCGACGAACACGTTCATCGTCCTGAATTTCGCGGCGCGGATGTGCATCATCGGGAACACCGCCTATGCGGGCGAAATCAAGAAATCGGTCTTCACAATCCTCAACTACCTCCTCCCTCTTGACGGCATCATGCCCATGCACTGCTCGGCCAATATCGGGAGCGGGGGCGACGCGGCGATATTCTTCGGCCTGTCCGGCACCGGAAAGACGACGTTGTCCGCGGATCCGCAGCGGCGTCTCATCGGCGACGACGAGCACGGCTGGAGCGACGAAGGGGTATTCAATTTCGAGGGAGGGTGCTACGCGAAGGTGATCCAACTTTCGCCGTCAGCCGAGCCGGAGATCTATGCATGCACGCGGAGGTTCGGCACGATCCTCGAGAACGTGGTGTTCGATCCGGTCACGCGGATGATCGACCTGGACGACGAGTCGATCACCGAGAATACAAGGGCATCCTACCCGCTGGAGTTCATCGCCAACGCTGTACCCGAGAAAAAGGGCGGGCATCCAAAGAACATCATTCTTCTCACGTGCGACGCATCGGGTGTGATGCCCCCCATCGCGAAGCTCACGCCGGATCAGGCCCTCTACCAGTTCATTTCCGGGTATACGTCGAAAGTGGCGGGGACAGAAGTCGGCCTGGGGAAAGAACCGGAACTGACGTTCAGCACGTGCTTCGGCGCACCGTTCATGGTTCATCACCCGTCGTTCTACGCGGATCTCCTGAAGCGGAAGATCCTGAAATACGGCGTCCACTGCTGGCTCGTCAACACGGGCTGGATCGGGGGACCGTACGGGATCGGCAAGCGGATAAGCATACGGTACACGCGCGCGCTTCTGGATGCAGCGCTCGGAGGACATCTTCTTGACGTGGAGTACGTGACCGATCCGGTCTTCGGATTTTCCGTTCCCCAGGCGTGCGGCGATGTCCCGGCGCACGTCCTTAATCCGGGCGAGTCGTGGCCCGACAGGGCTGCGTACATGCAGCGCTACCGCGAGCTTGCGTCCCGGTTCATCGAGAACTTCAAAAAATTCGAGGGGGGATGCCCCCCCGAAATACGGGAAGCGGGTCCGCGGCGGTAGACGCTAGAGCCAGACGGTCCAGCCCGCGGACGCCGAAAGCTCGTTCGCGCCGTTTCTGGATCCCGCTCCCGACGGGTTGAGCGTGATGCGCAGGAACTGAATTCCGATCGTCAGCATTCCCTTCTCGGTAACCGCGGCCTTGATGCCCGCTCTTCCTCCGAACGTGAACCCGGAGCTGCTCTTTGTCGACCCTGAATGCATGAGCGATGACGACGTGAGTCCGGCCAGCCCCTCAATGAACGGCGTGACCATCGTCGGCGTGTGAAAGTTGTATGCCGGCGCAAAGAGGATCCTCATCTGAACGGTTGTCGTATCCCCCGCTGTGTGGACGTTGACACCCGCGGGGTTCAGCCCAAGTTCGAGGCCCTCGATGACGAAGTATCCCGCGTAGGGGAGCATGGTGAAATCATACACCCAGGCTCCCGTGGCTCCGCCGGCAACGGGCTGCGTGGCGGCGAACGTCATGCTCCCTCCGAGCTCCACGACCCCCGCCGATGCGAACCGCTTCCGTTGCTGCGGACTCTGGGCGAATATGCCGGAGGCGCTGACGGCGGTAAGCAGCACAAGCGCCGCCACCACGTGTACACTGGAATGACCTGACTGTGGCATTCACCCTCCGGAATTGTTGGTCGCCCAAATATAGGGACAGACGGAGTGAATTCCAATGCGCCCGCCGCCGCAGTCCGCCGGCCCCCCCCGTCCTCCACCCTTCAAACGGTGGGAAAACCCTCATGATTTTGGTACATTGAAATCATGATACTTTCGACGATTCGATCGCTCTGGGTCTGGGGGGCCGTCATTGCGCTCATCCTCCTCTGGCTCCCTCTTCTTGCCGTGATCCGGCTCTTTGACGCTGATCCCGTCCGCTACAGAACGGGGAGATGGTTCCGGCGTCTCGGGGTTGCGATGACGAAGGTCAATCCCTCGTGGCGGGTACACAGGGACGGGGAGACGGTCGAGAACCCGCGCCGCCCCTACGTCGTCGTCAGCAATCATCAGTCGCTTGCGGATATCCCCATCATCTCGCACCTGCCGTGGGAAATGAAATGGATCGGTAAGGCGGAGCTGTTTCGCATCCCCTTCGTCGGATGGATGATGAGGCTGGCCGGAGATATCCCTGTCGATCGCGCGGACAGGCGGAGCGGAGCGCGCATGCTCCTGGCCGCCAAACGCTCTCTGCATCTGAAGTGCTCGGTGATGTTCTTTCCCGAAGGGACCCGCTCCCCCGACGGGCGAGTCTGGAAATTCAACGAGGGGGCGTTCCATCTGGCGATCAAGGCCGGGGTCCCCGTGCTCCCCGTCGCGATCGAGGGAACGCGCGACTGTCTTCCGAAGCGGAGCTGGAAATTCGGTCCCCCGCAGGAGATCCGTCTCCGCGTCCTCCCTCCGGTTGAAACGGAGGGCATCACGCCGGAGGGAGTGCCCGAACTCACACACAGGGTGCGGAGGATGATCGTGGAACAGATTGCCTCATGGCGCGGGGAGGACGCGTCCTCGGTGGACGCGTTCCCTGCCGGCCGGGCGCCCGGGAGCCGGGATGACGCGGCGCAGGGTGCACAAAAAAAAGGCCCGCCGACCTGAGTCGTCCCGGCCCCGAGCGGAAACCCCGCCGGATCAGACTGCGGCGACGTGCGGCGTGACCTTGTCGAGGAGATTGCGTTTCGGAACTGCGCCGATGATCTGCTCGACGACATTCCCCCCCTTGAAGATCATCAGCGTCGGAATGCTCCTGATCCCGTATTTCAGAGGCACCTCCGGGTTGTTGTCGACGTCCACCTTCCCCACCTTGAGCCTCCCGTCGTACTCTCCGGCGATTTCTTCGACGACCGGCGCGATCATCTTGCACGGTCCGCACCAGACCGCCCAGAAGTCGACGAGCACCGGGACGGAGGACTCGAGAACCTCTTTCTGAAAGTTCGCATCGGTGATCTCAATCGGCTTCATGACATCTCCTTCCTTGAGCCGCGGCCTGCATGCCGGCGGCAATGATTGGGGGAAAACGGTTCCGCCTTACTGGGCTGTAAACCGGATACTGTGGGGCCCGAGCATCTGCCGGACCTCGTCGACGAACCCTCCCGAGGCGTCGACGCTGAACCGCCGGGTCTGAAACATCGTGGTCGAATGCGCGTTTCTCACGCTGAAATAACACGGACAGGTCCCGCGGTGTTCCTCCATGACCTGCCGCAGCCTGACGATCGTGTTCTCCTGGATGTCGTTCACGTCGATGGTGAGGATGATCCCCTTCGTGAATTTTTCCCGGACCTTCTCCATGGGATGGACTTCGCTCACGATGATCTTCAGGAGGTCGCCGTTCGACTCCCCCTTGCCGACGACCATCACCATGGCATCGGGCTGAAGGATCGACTGGTATCTGGCATACGGATCGGAAAAGACGACGCACTCCCCTTTCCCCGTGAAATCCTCGAGCCCGATGAACGCCATCGTGTTGTTCCGCTTGTCGATCTTTTTCTTTACCGAAGTGACGATCCCGCAGGCACGCACGGTGCTGTTGTTTCTGAACCCCGAGAGGTCTCCGAACCGCACGTTGGCGAGCTCCTTGATCTCCTGCTCGTACCGGAGAAGCGGGTGGCCGGAAACGAAAAAGCCGAGGACGGATTTCTCGCGCGCCAGTTTTTCCGATTCCGGCCAGGGCGGAGCCGGCGTCATGGCCGGATACTGCACGTTCGCTCCCCGGGACGTTCCTCCGGTGTCAAACAGGTTCGACTGGCCGTCAAGTTCCCTCGCCTGGCACGCCTGCCCAAATGCCGCCGCGCGCTCCAGGTTCTCCATGTACTCCGCCCGGTGCGATCCCATGGAATCGAACGCGCCCGCCTGGACGAGGCTCTCAAGGCACTTTTTGTTCACCAGGCGGAGGTCCACGTCGCGGCAGAAATCGAAGAGATTTTCGAACGACCCCTTCTCCGCGCGCGCCCTGATCACGGTATCGATCGCGCTTTCACCGACGTTTTTGATCGCGCACAGCCCGAACCGTATTCTTCCGTCCACGACCTTGAAATCCAGCCCGCTTTCGTTGACGTCCGGAGGGAGGACCTCGATCCCCATCTTCCTGCAGTCGTCGATGAGCTTGACGATCTTCTCCGTGCTTCCGATTTCGGACGACAGCGTCGCCGCCATGAACTCCGCAGGGTAATGGGCTTTGAGGTACGCGGTCTGGTAGGCGATGACGGAGTAGGCGACACTGTGGGATTTGTTGAATCCGTACGAGGCGAATTTTTCAATGAGGTCGAAGATCTCTCCGGCGAGCGGTTTCGCCGTCCCGAGGTCTGCAGCCCCCTCCACAAACTCCTTCTTCATCGCCCCCATGAGAGCCTTGTCCTTCTTCCCCATGGCACGGCGCATCAGATCGGCTTTCGCGAGGGTGAAGCCCGCGACGTCGTTGGCGATCTTCATCACCTGTTCCTGGTACACGATGATCCCGTACGTTTCCTTCAGGATCGGCTCGAGTTTCGGATGGATGTAGGTGATCTTCTGCGTTCCGTGTTTCCGGGAGATGAAATCGCCGATCATCTCCATCGGCCCCGGCCTGTACAGGGCGTTCATCGCCACAAGGTCCGAAATCGTCGTGGGTTTGAGCTTCCTGAGCCAGTCGGCCATCCCGGAACTCTCGAACTGGAACACGGCAACGGTGTCCCCGCGCGTAAAGAGCTCGAATGTCTGCGCGTCGTCCTCGGGGATGCCGTCAAGGTCGACCGTCTCCCCGCGGGTTTCCTGGATCATGCGCAGGCAGTTCTCGAGAACGGAGAGCGTCCGGAGGCCGAGGAAGTCCATCTTGAGAAGGCCGGCTGTTTCCAGGTCCTTCATGTTGTACTGGGTCATGACCTCGGTCTGGGGAGTCCGGTACAGCGGGACGAAGTCGCTGATGTTCCCCGGCGCGATCACGACCCCGGCGGCGTGCATGCCCGCGTTCCGGTTCATCCCCTCGAGGACGAGCGAAGCGTCGATGAGCGTGCGCATCCTCGGATCAGGGCTCTCCGCGACCCATTTAAGATCGGGCACGGTCTCAAGCGCCTCCGCGAGCGGCCGGACCTTCCCCTGCTCCACGGGGATCTGCTTCGTGATGGATTCGAGCGTGCTCAGCGGGATCCCGAGAACCCGCCCGACGTCCTTGATCACGGCGCGTGAAGAGAGCGTGCCGAACGTGATGATCTGCGAAACGGAATCCTGGCCGTACTTTTCTCTCACGTACCTGATCACCATCTCCCGCTTGCTGTCGGAGAAGTCCACGTCGATGTCAGGCATGCTGATCCTGTCCGGGTTCAGAAATCGCTCGAACAGGAGATCGTATTTGATCGGGTCGACATTCGTGATGCCGAGGGAATACGATGCCACGCTCCCCGCGGCGCTCCCGCGTCCCGGACCGACGTACACGCCCATTTCCCGCGCCGCGCGGATGAAGTCCTGGACGATGAGGAAATATCCCGCGTATCCCATCCGCGTGATGACGCCGATCTCGTGCTCCAGCCGCTCTATCAGCGGCTGCCCTGCTCCCGGGTACCTGCGCGAGAACCCTTCCCGCGTGAGGTTCTCGAAATACTGATCGAGCGTCCCGGCACCCGAACCCTCGGGAATGGGAAACTGCGGCATATGGTTCTTGCCGAGCTCAAGCTCGAGCTCGCATTTTGCTGCTATCTCAAGCGTTGATTCAAGGGCCTCCGGGTAATCCTTGAAAAGCTCGTGCATTTCCGCCGTGGATCTGAAGTACGCCTGATCGGTCTGATACCGGAGCTGCGTGTAATCGGGGGTGCTTGTGCTGCTCGCGTCGGGGATCAGAAGCATGATGTTGTGGGCGAGCGCGTGCTCATGCTTGATGTAGTGGACGTCGTTCGTGCAGACAAGCTTGAGGCCGAGCTCCCGGGCGAGCCGCGGCGCTTTCTCGCGGATCACCTTCTCGCGGTCGATGCCGTGGTTCTGGATTTCAATGTAGAAATCCCCGCCGAAAATCTCCTTGTATATCCTCGCTGCTTCGTACGCTTCTTCGTCCCTCCCCGAAGCCAGATGTGCCGAGACGACACCTCCGGCACACGCAGAAAGCGCGATGAGCCCCTCACTGTGCTCCCGGAGGACGTCCGCGTCAAGCCGCGGCTTGTAGTAGAACCCCTCAAGGTGGGCGATTGTGGTGAGCTTGAGGAGGTTTCTGTATCCGGTCAGGTTCTTTGCAAGGAGGACGATGTGATGATAACTCGCACGCTTTCCTCCGGATTCCGTTTCCTGGCGCGACTTCTCGAAACGGCTCCCTTTCGTCACGATATACGCTTCCACGCCGATGATCGGCTTGATCCCGGCTTTCGTGGCTTTCTTGTAGAATTCGATGGCCCCGAAAAGCACGCCGTGATCCGTGAGCGCCACGGCGGGCATGCCGTCCTCGACGGCGGCATGAACCAGATCCTCGATGCGACAGGCCGCATCGAGGAGGCTGTAGTGGGAATGATTGTGAAGATGGACGAACTGTGGCATCGGTGCTCAGACGTTACGCGTCATTCTAGAGAAGCCGCAGGGAAAAATCAAGAGCGGGAGGGGACGACTTTTGAACATCTTGTTCAACGTGAAGGCCGGACAGCTCTCTGCGCTCTCATGCCGCGGCTCAACGGCCGCACGCAATCCTCTCGGACGTCGTGGATTACAGCGCCATCCTTCATGAAAGATTGAGGGCAAGTAACTTCATTTCGGTCATTTCTTCAATCGCATAACGGACCCCTTCTCTGCCGATCCCCGACTCCTTGATTCCGCCGTAGGGCATGTGATCAACCCTGAAAGAGGAAGCATCGTTGATGATCACACCGCCGACTTCCAGCTCCCGGTAGGCATAGAACATATCAGAAGCGCTGTTTGTGAATACCCCCGCCTGAAGGCCATAGGAAGACGTATTCACCCTTTCGACAGCGTCTTTGAAATCCGAGAATCGGTCAATTGTGAGAACGGGGGCGAAGACCTCCTGACAGCTGACCTTCATTTCAGGGGTTACTTCCGCCAGCACGGTCGGCTCCAGGACTGCTCCCGTCCTGTTCCCTCCGCACAGCACGCGTGCTCCCCCTTCCGTCGCCTCCCGGATCCAGGATTCAATCTTGCGTGCCGCCTGCTCGTCGATCATCGGCCCAACAACGGTCCGCGGGTTTGAGGGATCGCCCACGGAGATCGATTTCGCGAGCTTGACGATCTGATTCGTAAACATGTCAGCGATCGAGTCGTGGACGAATACGCGTTGCACGGAAATGCAGGACTGCCCCGCGTTTCCGAATGCTCCCTGCAATATGCTCTTGAGCGCATGGTCGATGCTGGCATCCGCGCACACGATGACCCCAGCATTCCCTCCGAGTTCGAGGACGACTTTCTTCCTTGTTGAGCGGGCTTTAATCCCCCACCCTACCACTGGACTCCCCGTGAAGCTTATCAGTTTAACTCGTTTNNAGCTTATGTGCAACCAGGTTGAGCGGGTAGTTGAAAGGGGTGATTGCCCCTATGACGCCGAGCGGGAAACGCCGGATGATTGCCGCGCGGTTGCCGGGGCCGGGGACGACGTCAAGCGGGAGCACCTGCCCCTCCATCCGTCGAGCCTCCTCCGCCGATGTTGCAATCGTGAAGACCGCCCGATCCGCCTCGGCCCGGGAAAACGAGATCGGCTTCCCCGTCTCTGCGGTGATCAGCTTCGCAAAGTCTTCTTTCTTCTCGGCAAGAAGCCGGGAAACGGTATCGAGCGCGTGGCCACGTTCATAGGGCGTGAGATGCTTCGTCAGGTGAAACGCCGCTTCCGCAGACCGTATCGCGTCGTCGATGTCGCGTGAGGTGGCCTGATAGACTTCGCCGATGGCCTTGTTCTCAAAAGGGTTGAATACCTGCCTTTTGATGCCCGTCTGGCGCCATTCCCCGTTGACAAGTACCTTCATGGCTTCCATGCATGGTCCTTTCAGGAAAGCAGATTCTGTATCGTCGCCACAAGGTCCGCCTTCGGCACGAGTGTCCGTGTACCCGTCTTCCGTTCCTTGATCTCGATCTTCCCGGCGGCCAGATTTTTCTCCCCCACGATTACCTGGTACGGCATCCCCAGGAGATCAGCGTCCTTGAATTTGAACCCCGGACTCGTCTCCTTCCTGTCGTCGAAGAGAACGTCCACGCCGCTCCGGCCGAGTTCACCGTAGAGGGCTTCAGCCGCCTCCGTCACCTGGGCGCTCCGCGCGCTGACGGCGATAAGATGCACATCATATGGCGCCAGTGCCCTGTCCCAGACGATCCCGTTGTCGTCGTGATTCTGTTCTATGTGGCAGGCGACGATCCGTTCGATGCCGATGCCGTAGCTTCCCATGATCACCGGGGATTCTTTCCCGTTTTCGTCGAGGAACATCGCTCCCAGAGCGTCGGCGTATTTGGTCCCCAGCTTGAAAATGTGCCCCAGCTCGATTCCCCGCACGATCCTCAGATTCCCGCCGCCGTTCGGCGAAGGTTCCCCCTCCTCGACCGTGCGGAGATCGTGGTAGCCCCCGATTGCGCAGTCCCGTTCCAAATCTATGTTCCGCAGGTGGTAGTCGTTCCTGTTCGCCCCGCTGATGAGCCCGTTGGCTCCCTTCAGGCGGTTGTCTGCCAGTATCGTGAATCCCCTCAGTCCCACGGGACCTATCGATCCGCCGTCGGCCCCCGTGAGTTCCCGCAGTTTCTCCGCTTCCAGGGGACGGACGTCTGTTCCCAGTACCGCCATGAGCTTTGATTCATTCAGCGAGTCATTCCCCATCATGAGGACGAGGACGTGCGCATCCCCGGCGCGGTAGACGACGGATTTCGCCAGACAACGGGTGTCGACCTTCAGAAATGCCGAAAGGGCGTCGATCGTCTTCACGCCAGGCGTGTGGACTTCCTCAATGGCGGTGCCGCCCGGAACGCGCACTGCGGCCGGAACGATGGATGTTGCAACCTCCAGATTGGCGGCGTACGTGCCGTCCTCCGAGAGGGCGATAACGTCTTCTCCCGACGGTGACTCCATCATGAATTCCTGCGACCCCGTGCCTCCCATCGCGCCGCTCGAGGCCCCCACGATGAAAAACCGGATCCCGCACCGCGTGAATATCCGCTTGTATGCCCCCGCATGCAGATCGTACGCCCGGTCGAGGCCTTCCCGGGATCGGTCGAGGCTGTAGCTGTCCTTCATGAGAAACTGGCGTCCGCGCAGGACGCCGGAGCGCGGGCGGGGTTCGTTCCGGAATTTCGTCTGAATCTGATACCAAATCTGCGGCATCTCTTTGTAGGAAGAGATATGGTTCCTGGCAAGCCAGCAAACGACCTCCTCGTGCGTCGGCGCCAGGACAAGCGGCCGGTTCTTCACGTGAAAGAGGGTGTCGCCGAAAGCCTTGACGCGGCCCGTTTGCTCCCAGAGCTCTATCGGGCTCAACGAGGGGAGGAGCAATTCCTGTCCACCGATCGCGTCCATCTCTTCCCGGACGATGCGCATGACCCTGGCGAGGACCTTCTGGGCCAGGGGGAGAAAAACGTAGACGCCCGCCGCGAGCGCGCGTACCATCCCCGCGCGGATCATGAGCTGGTGGCTCGGAATGGTGGCGTCAGCGGGAATTTCTTTTACGGTGGGGACAAAAGCCTGACTCAGGCGCATGAAGTGTGGTCTTCTGTGGGCGTAACGAACCGGGAATATGCCAAGATACGGAATCCTGAAGAGAGAATCCAGACACCATGGAGAACCGGATGCGCAGGAGGGTCCCGCAGGCCGCGTGTGCGGCGCGAGTCAGGTGCCGGAGGGCGGCTTCATCCCGAGGAGACGGGGATACTCCACCTTCATTGCGTACTTTCTGATTTCCTCGATCTCCTTTGGGAGGAATGCACTCATGTTCATGTTCGGCATGCCGACGACGGCCATCGACTCGGTGATAAAGTCGGGTTTGCCTGCCTTGCCGAGGAAATGTCCTTTCACCTCCACATCGAACACGAGATCCTGCGTCGCGGTCTTCCGCTCGATCTTCGCCTTGAACCGTGCCGGCATTTTCATGCCGCTCCCGGCTGCAGAGGATTTCAATCTGTCAAATAGTCCCATGATTCAACCTCCCGGGCCTGCGCCCCTGTTGTGAGTGTGAGGATAAGAAATCGTCCTGAATACTGCAACGGTGCGCGGACTACTCGCGCGGGAATGTCGGCTCGCTTTCGCGCTCCCCGTGCGGCCCCGCTGTTCGCTGCACACGCCAATACATTCCTCCCCCCCCTTCCCTTGCCATGAAGCCGTGTTCCACGAGCGAGCGGCGGAGCGTCGCCGTATCGGCACTGTACCGTGCGAGTATCTGGTTCACGCGCTTCTCCGAGTACCGTATCCCCGGCTCAAATTCTCCCAGGATGTGCCGCAGGATGACAAGAAACTTCTTTTCCTGAACGGGAAACGCTTTGATCCGGCCGCTTGCGTCGGAGAATGCCGAGAGGACTTTCCTGTCGTAGGCGTCGACATCCATGCCGAGCGCAAGACCCGGCAACGCATCTTCGTGGAGTATTTTCTTTGCCATTGCGGCAAGCGCTCCCGTATGAAGGGCATAGATGCTGTAATAGCCCTCGGCGCGCGCGGAGACGAGACCGGCCTCGCCCAGTCTTGAGAGATGGTGGGAAACTGTCGACTCTCCGACGTGGAGCGTCGTCGCCAGCTGTTCCACGGATTGCGGCTTCTGCGCAAGAAGACCGATGATCCTGAGCCGGTTCGGCTCGGCGAGCGCTTTGAAGAACCTGACGAGTTCGTCGACCTGGTTTTCCATGATTTCTCCTTTGTGGAACTACTTTCATGAATATAGAATTACATCGACAAAGATGCAACCTCGCTCCCACCCCCGTTGCTTCTCGACAGCGTATTCCATTCATTTGTAGGCAATCAGCGGTTCCGTACGCAGTTTCATAATCCGTTTCCAGCCCTCTCCCGATGGATCTCGCCGCTCCTGCTGCCCGCGCACCGCGCTTGCACGGCCCCCTGTTCTTCGAGGTTATCGGTCGGGTCACGATATCATTCCTTGAGCACCTGGGGATGTATTTCGGACTCATCTGGTGGATGGTCGGCAACATCCGGAACGCCCGGGAATCCAGCAAGAATTTCTTCAGCCAGATGGTCCAGATTGGCAACGACTCGATCCCGATCGTCATATTCGTTTCCACGTTCGTCGGGATGGTGACGGCGGTGCAGTCGGCCTACCAGCTCTACTCCTGGATCCCACGCTCCGTTGTCGGGGGACTTGTCATCAAGTCGGTCCTCCTGGAACTCACCCCGCTCCTGACCGCACTCGTCCTTGCCGGGAAGGTCGGCGCCACGATAACGGCGGAAATCGGATCGATGCGGGTCACGGAACAGGTGGATGCACTGGAAGCAATGGGGTTTGACTCCGTGTCATTCCTGATCACCCCCCGCATACTTGCCGGCATCGTCATGTTCCCCGTCCTTGTCGTCTTTGGAGACCTCCTTGCCGTCCTCGGAGGCCTGTTCGGCGCCGTCATCGTTGCGCACATTCCCGCCGGCGCGTTCATAGCCGGGATGAAGTCGTCGTTCGTCACCCGCGATGCGGTGTTCGGGCTGACGAAGGCGACGATCTTCGGGTACACGATCACGTCGATCGCTTCATACCAGGGGTACTATGTCGTGGGCGGATCCGCGGGGGTCGGCAAGGCGACGATGTCCACCGTGGTCTACACGTGTCTTGCCGTTGTCATCCTGGATTTCATCCTTGCTTCGACCCTCCTCTGAATGATCACGATACGGGACATCCGGAAGAGCTTCGACGAACGGCCCGTACTCCGGGGAGTGAACATCGACGTTCGTGACAGGGAGACGCTTGTGGTCCTCGGGCGGAGCGGAGGGGGGAAAAGCGTCATGCTGAAGATGATCGTCGGGCTTCTCAAGCCGGATTCGGGATCGATCAACGTCGACGGAAATGATGTTCTCTCAATGACCTATCCGAAACTGAGGGAACTCCGGTTCAAATTCGGATTTCTCTTCCAGGGAGCGGCGCTCTTCGATTCCCTGACGGTGGGGGACAACGTCGCCCTCGCCCTTCGCAGGGGGAGGGCAACGCACGAGCTCGAGCTGACGGAAGGCGAAATCGCCGAGCGGGTGACGTTTGCGCTCGAGGTTGTCGGATTGAAGAACACCGAGGCAGTGATGCCTTCGAACCTGAGCGGAGGAATGAAAAAGCGCGTGGGTCTCGCAAGAGCGATCGTCCCGAGCCCCCGGTACATGCTGTATGATGAGCCGACGACGGGTCTCGACATGGAAACCGCGGATGAGATCAACGTCCTCATCAACGACCTGCGGACAAAGCTCGGCGTGACCTCCATCGTTGTCACGCACGACATACACAGCGCATTTGTCGTCGGCGACAGGTTTGCGATCCTCAACGACGGCAGGACGCTCATGACCGGTACCCGCGCCGAAATCGAAAACAGCACGGACGAAGACGTCCGGAAATATATAAGCAGTTCCCTCTCAACTTCAAGGACACGACTGACATGAAATGGAGCAACGAAGCCCGGATCGGCGTGGGTGTGCTGGCGGCCGCACTCATTTTCATCGTCGGCGTCGTCTACCTCCGCGGTATCGATCTTCGCTCCAAACAGTATGCGCTGAACGTGTTTTACCGCAACGTCAACGGGTTGAAGGAAGGCGACGTGGTGACAGTGGCCGGGCTCGCCATCGGGCACGTGGGGTCCATGGCGATGGTCGGCCGGTCAATCGGGGTGAGCCTCGCGATACAGACGAAAGTGCATCTGCCGAGGGATTCCAAAGCCATTCTGAAAAGCGAGACCATCATGGGGGGAAAATTCATCGAGATCGCGCCGGGGTCCGACCCGGCAATGCTGGCCAACGGCGACACCCTTGCGGGACTCTACGAAGCGGACCTCTCCGAGCTCACGGCGACCCTTTCCCCCATCACCTCGAACGTGCTCGGTATTCTCGAGAATGTGAATTCGACGTTTGACGAACCGACCCGGAAACGGATTCAGAGGATCGTCTTTGATCTGCAGCGTTCTTCGACGACCCTCGACGACGTCATCCGCGGCGGGGGGAGGAGCGCGGATACCACCTTTGCACAGATCACGTCGTTCTCGCGCGATCTGGCGCGTTTTTCCCGCACACTCGACACGATCGCGGCCGCCGAACGGTGGAACATCGACACCAGCGTAACGTCATTTGCCCAGTGGTCGCGGAACATGGAACGGGTGTCCGTCAAGCTCGAGACGACGACGGAATCGCTCAACGCGGTGCTGGCGAGGGTTCAGAACGGACAGGGGACCCTCGGAAAACTCGTTCAGGATGACCGCCTGTACAATCACATGGACTCTCTCTCGATGAATCTGAACCTCCTTGTGAAGGACCTCCGGGAAAATCCGGGGCGATACGTCAAACTCAGCCTGTTCTAGAAGGTGGCTGAGTGAACGGCATTCCAAAACGGATGCTCGGCGGGACCGTTCTCGACCGCTGTATCGATTCAGGCGATTTCGACGTCGTGCAGGTGGAATTCACCCGGTACTCCGGAAAATCCTAATTTCACACTCCCCGTTTCCTTTTCCTCCAGAGACGGATCAGCCAGAAACCTGACCCTCCGACAATCACCGCTCCGAGAATCCAGAATGCGATTGTCGTCATTGTTTCCGGAAAAGCCCGCCAGCTGTTCCCGAGGTAATACCCTGCGCAGATGAACAGGCCGGTCCAGAAAAGCGCACCGGAATATGCGAAAAGGGCGAACGTCCGGTATTCGAGACCGGAACTCCCTGCGACGACGGCAATCACATGCCGCACCCCCGGAATAAAGTACCCTATGGTCAGTGTCCAGTGTCCCCACCGGCTGAACCATGAATGCACCCGGTCCACCGACTCCTGCCGGAGATGTAACCTCGCGCCAAATCTGTGTATGAAGCGTGCCCCGCCTAATCTCCCAATCAGGTAGCTGATTGTGATCCCGCACAGAGTGCCCAGAAAAGCATATATAAAGCCGGGTACAAACCGAAGAGTCCCTGAAAATATCAGATATCCTGTCAATGTGAGGAGTGTCTCATCAGGAACCGGAAGGCCGACAATGCCCAACATGAGGAGGACGAATATAGCGGCATAGCCGTATGTAGCGATCCAGACCAGGAATTCGTGAAGCGGCATCGGGAACCTCTTCCCCTATTTATTTTGTATATATTCGCAAAAAACTGTTGACAATAACCGCGGAATTCGATAGTATGCCCAAAGCAGCTGGCGCAAGGCAAAAGTCACGCCGGCCGGACTTGCTGGAATCTAGCGATTCTTTGGTACGGGGGAAAAAAATGGCACACAGCAAGATTGCGATTCGCCGCGTAATCCTCTCCAATCTCTTTGATCATCTCAAACTCAACTACGATTTCGAGCGGCCCGCCGAATCGTTTCTGAGCGGCCAGATTTCCGATCGGGAGATAGACATCCTCCTCTCGTACAAGAGTGACCACAGGCTCGGGGAGCTCAGAGAGGCCCTTGCAAGAGTCGAAAGCGGGACGTACGGAAGATGCATAGGTTGCAAGCAGCCTTTGAGCCGGGCGGACCTGCAACAGGATCCGGCCAGGAGAGTCTGCAGTGCATGCGAGCATTCATTTAGCATGCGATCCCAGACTTCGCACGCCACAGTCTTCTCGGGCGGATCGCGCTAGATGCGGCCGTCGTGCCGCCCCGCCCCCCTCCCCCCCCGTAGCGTGAGAACACGCATTACAACAAGGCCCGGATTTTCCGGGCCTTTCACGTTTATGCAATACTCAGCGTGTGCATCATCCCTGAAAAATCATGAGAGCAGCAGAGACATCTGGGCAAACAGTGACGCGAAGGCGGGCGCGCCGGTTGTCAACGGTACCGGTATCAAGTGCCCTCGGCGTGAGTCGAACACGCGACCTGCGGTTTAGGAAACCGTCGCTCTATCCATACTGAGCTACGAGGGCGTCCGTTTCTTTCGAAACGTGAATCTGTTCAACCGCTTCCTCCCCAATAATAACGAAAACCCGGCCGCCAATCAAGGAGTTATTCCTCTCCCCTGTACAGGCGGTGCCGTCCGATGTACCGGGAAACGGAAGGCGGGACCAGGTAGCTTATGGAGAGCCCTTTGCGCACCCTTCTCCGGATTTCGGTGGCCGAAATATCGATGGAAGGGACGGTGCACTCCATGACGTCCGCCGGGAGCCCCGCCCCACCCGGCACGGCGGAGAATCCGGGACGATTCATGACGATAAGCGTGGCGCGCTTCACGATCTCACCGGGATCCTTCCACGAACGGAAATCCCGGAGGTTGTCTGCCCCTATGAGGAGGAACAGTTCATCTCCCGCGTGTCTCTCCCCGATCATGCGGAGCGTGTCCACGGTATATGATACCCCCCCCCTCTCCATTTCCGCATCTGAGACCTCAAAGAAGGGGTTTGATTTGACGGCCTCCCTGAGCATCGCAAACCGGTGGATGGCGGGCGTGACGGGTACGTCAACCTTGTGAGGAGAGATCATCGTCGGTATGAAAAGCACCCGGTCAAGACCCGCGCGCTCCCGGACGTATTCGGCCACTATGAGGTGCCCGTGGTGCACGGGATCGAATGTGCCGCCGAAAATGCCAAGTTTCATGCGAGCGACCTGTAGACATTGAGCGTCCTTTCCGCGCAGCGGTTCCATGTGAAGAGCTTCGCCCTTTGCATTCCTTTTTCACGGAGTGAATCACGGAGAGACTGATCAGAAAGGACCAGGCGAATGGCGCCTGTCAGCTCCCGGTCTGATGAAGGGTCGAACAGAATCCCGGCATCACCGATCACCTCGGGAATCGACGCGGCGTTCGCAGCGATAACCGGCGTCCCGCATGCCATGGCTTCGAGAACGGGGAATCCGAACCCTTCGTACAGCGACGGAAGCACGACAACCGATGCAGCGCGGTACGCCGAGATAAGGTCATCTTCGGGGAGCCACCCGAGGCTCAGGACCCGCTCGCCGATGCCGCACGTGGCGCAGAGGCTCGTCAGCGCTGCATATTCACTCAACCGTTCCCCGATGAACACGACCTGAAGGTTCTCTTCCGTGCCAAGTCCGGCAAATGCACGCAGAAGACAGGAGACGTTTTTGTGCGGCTTCAGGCTCCCGACGCAGAGAAGAAACTTCTTCCCCAGGCGGTATTTCCGGGTGAATTCTTCCGGGCGCGCGGATCCGTCCCCTGGCGAGAAATTCCCGGATACCCCGAGGGGGATCACATGGATTTTTCCCGCCGGACAGGTGACGTACCGGACGAGTTCCTTCCCCGAAAACTCCGAATCCACGATGACGGCGTCGGCCGCTCTGCACGCATGAGAGATCATGACCCTGGCGTACGCACGCTGAAGAGGCGAGAAATACTCCGGGAATCGGAGATGGATGACGTCGTGGATTGTGACGACGCTCCGCATAGACAGGCCGTACGGCAGAGTATAGTGCGGCGCATGGTAGACGGAGATTCCCGCCTTGTTTGCCTGCAGTGACACGGAGACGAGTTCTCCGGCGGAGTATTTTGCGGAACGATTGACGATCGTCTCGCCGCGGTGTGTGCGCCGGATGTGTCCGGCATCTTCCGGGGCGGCAAAATACGTGAACGCGTCCTGTTCCTGCGTGTCAAAGTACGATGCAAGATTTCTGATGTACGTGCCGATCCCGAAGTCGAAATATTTCCGCGCGTCAATGCCGACGTTCATCGGCCGGCCTCAGTATGATGGGAAGAACATACGATGCCACTTCCCGGCGGTCCCGGCCTCCCAGGACGAGCTGAGGAAGAAACCTCATGAAGAGGTACACCCTCAGGAGAACCCTGTCGACCGCGGAGGAATAACGGAAATAGCAGAGAACCTGGGATTTGCGAAATTCCTTCTCGACAACGACGGATTTCCCGCCGGCCTGGCTTCCCCCTCCGAGGTGTTCAACGCTCACCCCGGCAATATAGTGAACCTCGTACCCCTCGCGTCGGATCCGCGCGCAGAGGTCAACGTCCTCGAAGTACATGAAATACCGTTCGTCGAATCCTCCCACCTGTTCGAAGACCGTCCGCCGTACAACGAGGGCTGCGCCCGAGACCCAGTCCCTCCGGACAGGGTCCGGTGGGCTGTACACATACTCCCGCCGCCTTGTGTTCAGGATGGACAAGACCGTGGGAACCTTCCCGGTGGAATTCTGCAGCGTGCCGTCGCTGTTGAGAAGCCGGAGGCCTGCCGCCCCGCAGCGGGGATTCGCGGCAAAGTACGACTCAATCCCCGGGAGGATCTCCCCGTGAGTGATCGTGTCACTGTTGAGAAACAGAATGAGATCCCCGTGCGTCGCGCGCGCGCCGATGTTGTTCGCCGCTCCGAAGCCAAGATTCTTTATGTTTTCGATGATCCGGTACCTCTCCCCCTCTCCGCCGGGCTGATTCCCTCCGCACTCCGGCGACCCGTTATCGACGACAACGACGTCGACTGCACCCTTCGAATGCAGCATGAGGGATTCGACCGCACGCCGGGTCTGTTCCGGATAGCCGTACTGGACGATTACAACGGAGGTCATCGCGTTCCCTGCGGGATGTCTTCCAGTGTCCTGATCCCCATCACCCGGAAATACAGGTGGGCCAGTGTGTTGATCCACCTCCCGGCGGCCCCCTCCCCGTTCGTCAGGTCGGATGTCATCCAGGTCGTCACGTCGCGTTCAGGAACGCGGGCGGCATCCCTGATCGTACGGCGTTTGCGCGCAATCACGGCCGGATGGCACACGAGCCATGCGTAGGCACGGATGAGTCCTGCGAACGAATACCTGCGCGATACAAGCGCTCCGCCAAGTTTCGCACATGCGTTCAACAGATACAGGGGGATCAGCTTGATGAATGTCTGTGTGCCGAAAAAGATGGTCATGGTGAGGAGCCGGTTCCGCTCCTGGTACATCGTCATCCGCGATGCCCGCTGTTTCCGGGTGGTTTCTCTTCCAAGATGGCGTACGCGCGACGCGGGTGACTGGACGACGCCCCATCCCAGGAACCGGGCGCGCATGCTCAGGTACACGTCCTCAATGTAAAGAAAATACTCCTCATCAAACGGCTCGCCCAGAATCGACCGTTTGTAAATCAGCGACGCGCCCCCAGCGAAGAACGTGTTTTCCGGCCGCTCGAATTTTCTCATGATGTTGTGCCCCAGAAAATTGAGGGTCCCGTTCTTCTCGTAGTAGCGGTCAGGAATCCCCTCGGTCACAATGAGCGAGCCGGCGATCGCGACGGAATCGGGTGCGACGGCGTCGACGAGCGCCTGCAGCCATCCATCCGCCACAATCGTGTCATTATTCAAAAGCACGATCAGGTCGCCCTGCGCATGCCGGACCCCCTCGTTGTTCCCGCCGGCAAATCCCCTGTTTGACTTCTCTCTGACGAGCGTGACGCCGGGGAAAGCCGATTCAATGTATGCCCCGCTGCCGTCGGTTGAAGCGTTATCCACCACGATAACCTCAAACCGGCCGTACGACTGCGCAAGCACGGCCGTGAGACACTCGTGAAGAAGGTGCTTCCCGTTGAAGTTGACGATGATCACCGAACAGAGTGGGGGCGCGGGGTTCATCGACCTGGAGAGATGGTTGTCGGCGGAGACGTCGCGCCGTTTCCTCCGCAGTTGCAGAACCTAGATTGTGACGTCTGCTGATTCACGCGCCCGTTTGTTCAAATGGAAAAAATATAGCACACACGACGTCAATATGCCAACGATGCCGCTCAGCGAGAACGCCAGGGCCGCTCCGGACGCCCCCATGCGCGGGACGAAGAACGCATTTCCCGCAATAAGCGCGGCGATCCCGGCACCCGAGATGATGGGAAAGACCTCGGACCTGCCCCACGCGAAAAGTGTGGCGTTCAGAGGATAGCCGGCGACGATGCAGAGGAGACCGACGCACATGATCCGGATCATCGCACCCGTGCCGGCGAATTTCGGGCCGAAAACAATCTCAACCGCGATATCGGCTGTCACTCCCAGAAGTATGATGCCGAGGGCAAAAAGCGCGACAATCAGTATGGAATGCCGCTGCTTTTTCCGTATAGCGTCGGGCGTGAGCGCAGACGACAGTTCCGGCAGAAGGACAAGCAGATAGGAATTCGTCACGATCACAACAACGGAAGCGATTTTCGAGGCTGCGCTGTACATGCCGAGCGCGTTCGCATCGGCGAGTCCGCCCACGAAGAAGAGGTCCAGCCGTCCTCCCACCAGATTGAGGAGGTAGTACAGCGAGAGCCATTTGTTGAATGAGAGCATCCTGGCCCTGAGCCGGGGATCCGACTTCCGGAACGAAAGAACCCGCCGGGGGGCGCACAGATAGCTTATGAGAAGAAACCCCGCCCCCGTGCCGATCTCAATCCAGAGGGCGTCCTGGACCCTGAGCGACGTAACAACAAATCCGTAAAGATACACGACGAGAACCGCGACCTTCAAGAGCGGCTGGGAGATCGTTACCGCGGCAAGCGTCCGGAAATGCCTGTGTGACTGAAATATCGGCGGAAACAGAGCTGCCAGCATGCCGAAGGCGGCCGCGACGAGAGACATCAGAAAGTAGACTGTAATGCTGCTGTCCACGTGCGTAAACACGATCGCCACTATCGGTTTGAGGAATATCACCGCCGCCGCGATGACGATGGCGGAAAGTGCGAGTTTCGCCTTGAGAGCGACGGCCAGGACAGACCGAAACCCTTCGCCGTCCCCGCGGGCAATCATCTCCGATCCGAACCGGACGATCGATCCCCCGATTCCGAGATCGGAGAAGGCGATCATCACGGTCATAATGGAGATGATGAGCGAAAGGACGCCGTATTCATTGACGCCGAGCGTGCGCGCGTACAATCCCGACGTGACGGCGCCGAGAAGCGCGCTCATGGCGGAGGCGGCTCCCACCCAGAAAGTGTTCTCGACGGTCTGGGAATGCCAGGCCTTTTTCAAGATATTCCCGATGCGCATGGTAATCCCGGTCGCGTCAGTCATGGGGCGTCGGATGGACATTGCGGACCGGCCGGAATGCCGGCGGGGCGTTCAACGGTGCGCATAATGAAGACGAGCCGGGAGTGGGGGAAGGAATGATATGCTAGTTTCTCCTGTCGTAAGATGCCCGAACCGCTGCGATGTGTGCTTCAAGGGCTGCGGCGCTGCGTTCCCATGAAAACGTCTTTTCGACCAGCTGCCGCCCTTCTTCGGAGAGCGTGCGCCAGCCCTCTCCGCGAAGAAGCGTGACGACGCGGCCGGCAAATGCCTCCGGGTCGTCTTCCACCCAAATCTGCTTCCCGGAGGAGGCCCTGATGCCGCTATTTCCGGCGTGTGTCGACACCACCGGCGTGCCGCACGCAAGCGCTTCCAGGATCTTCGTCTGGCACCCGATCTGAAGCCTTACAGGACACACGCTCACAACCGCCCGGCGCAGGTATGCGGTCACGCTCATTACCCTCCCCGTGATGACCACATGATTCCCGAATCGGGCCGCCTCTTCGCGGATCCGCACGTCAGGATCCGCTCCGACGATCCACAACACCGCGTCGGGATAGCCCGCCAGGACTTTCGGGAACATATTCCGTAGGAAATGGAGGGCCCCGTCGACATTGGGGCGGTGAAACATGTTTCCCGAGAAAACGATCATTCCTCTCGTGCGTTCACTGAAACCGGGTACTGACTCCTCCGGCACTCTGTCGATGCCGTACGGGACAACCCCCAGATTGTCGTATCCCCTCTCCTTCTGCATGTCCTCCATATCCGCCTGCGACAGAAGTATGACCCTCCCCATTCCGGGAAGGTAGCGTTGTTCATAGCGCCGGGTTATCACCCTGATGATCGAAAAGCGGAGCTTCTGCCACGCCGGCCATATCGGAAGCTCCATGAATCTTGTCAGCCTGATTGACGGCGGGTCTTCAATGTTCACGACTATTCTGTGATACCAGGACAAGGGACAGTGCTGTATTGCATTCATTTCAAACAGGAGTACGGCGTCAAACTCCCCCTGCTCAAGAGTTTTCTGAACCCTTGTTCGCATTTCCCCGGACTTCACGTCGCTGAATGACGCAGGGATTCCGGCCAGGACATTGAGACGATTGCGCCATTTCCTGACGAACGGTGATCGGACCTTGCGCGGAACAAATTCGGCCTTTCCAACGAATTCCGCCGGCCCGGCCTCAACCTCGTCGGGTTGGAGGCAGATGAACCTCAGGGCATGATTTCTGGAGAGATATTTCATGCTGTTGTACGCAACGACGCCGCTTCCGGTGCGGGGAGGAAAAGGCGTGTGGCTCATGACGACAAGTAAGTTCATTCTTTACACACGAGTGCTCCGCCATCCGCGTCCTGGCAGCCCGGCACTTTTTCCAGGGCCGAGTTCATGTCTTCTTCACGACAATCGTTGCAAACGTATACCGGAATTTCCCCAGGTAGCTGAAATCCGGATTGGGGCAATCCCACTGAGGTTCATCGACCGGCGTGCAGCCTTCCATAAGGGGCAGGAGACGGTTTCTCAGGTCATGTTGTGTGTAGAACCGCTCATTGCCGACGGGTTTTGGTTCATGAGACTTCCATCCGTCTTTGTAATCGCACGTAAGCACTGCCACGCCGGCGGGTGCCAGCAGGTCGGCGAGGCACCGCACGAACGATTCGTCGTCGGGATCATGCTCGATAACCGACGTTGAGAAAATCACGTCGTAGGAGTGTCTTCTCGTGGACGGTTTTGTGACAAACTCCTGCAGGGAGTAGTTCAGCGTCGGATCAATTTCTTCAATCGCGAACCCCATTTTCATGAGGCCCATCGATGCGGTGTCTTCATGACTTCCGACGCAGAGCACCCGAGGATTGCGGAGCGAAGAAAGGAGGCGATACACAGTATCAAACACAAAGGCCTGCTGGACGTTCGCGCCCGAGACCTTCCTGCTCATTGTCCGGGGGAGGAGGTCCGTCAACGTGGCTACGGCGGGCGCGTAGAGTTCACGTGCGCTGTTGTCAAGTATGCGATTCAGGGATGCCCCGGGGGGGAGCCGCACCGGCAGGTACGGGGCCTGCTCCCCCGCCGTAAGGTCGTCTTCCCGCACGGTTTCCGAACTTCCCAGCCACGTAAACGTCCTGACCGGTCGTGACAGCGTCCTGTTGAATTCCGCTCTCACGATGCCGGGGATGCTGTTTCCCTGATGACGTTTCGCCGGCTTCCTCGCAAAGACGGAACTCAGTATGCGTTCGTATTCCCACAAGAGGGTTGCCTCGTTCCATTCGTCATAGTGCTTCTGTAACGGCGCGAACCCGTTGTTGATGATTGCAGGGAGGCTGTTCCTGGACACGCGGATGGATGGCTCGGCGTCGAACACGTGACGGAACATGACGGCATCAGAAACGGCGACCGGCCTCCTGACCGCGATGGCATTGTCAAGCGCGCTCGACAAGCCCCTGTTCCCCGTGTCTTCGTAGAGGAACACGTTGACGGTATTCTGCGCCAGGTAGTCGAGCATGGCTCTGTGATCCATGAAATCATGCGTCACAGCGAGTTGAATGCCGGACTTTGTAATCAGCGCCCTGCACCGTGCCGCAATCGCCCGCGCACGCGCCCCGTCCGGATCACCGAAATCCGCCGGGGGGATGTTGAGCCTGATGACGGCTTCGTCGAATTGCTCCTGAACGAGTTGCACGATGTTTTCGAATCCCTTCTTCGGCGTGCCGAAACCGAAACTGCCGACCACAGGCTGCGGGGGGAGCGGGAATGAGTTCTGATACGGCGGGATCAGTCTCCCTGTCTTGTAGACAAGCGGATTTCGAAGAAGAAGCGTCGGATCCGGCGCAATGTAATAGTCGAACAACGAATTAATGACCTTCGCCCCTCCCGGAATGTATCTGTTTCTGTACCCCGTCGCCGTATCGGAGACATGCTGTGTGACGTCGTGAATAATGCCGATCTGGGTGACCGGAATCCCCGCGACGTTGTTCCTGTACACCTTGGGAGCCACCAGGGGTGCTATCCACGGGAACACCGAAGGCATGTAGTTGTACATGACGGCATCGGGCGCATTCCCGGCCACGGCGGATTCCAGTTCTGCAAGCGACGAGCACTCAACGCGGATGAATGCGTACCGCCGGGAAGTTTGGAGCACGTCCGTAACGCGTTTGCCGAATTCATAGACGCCGCACCGGGCTTTCCTGTGAGACACAAAGAGAATCTTCTTCTGCATGTCGTCGTTCCTGCCGTCCTGATGTGAGTTACGCGCGCCTGAAGTCAGGGACATGAGCGAACAGCCACGTCCGGGACACCGGAGTTGCAATGCCGACGGCGCCGAGCGTGAACGCGGACACGATGCCGAGGTGGACAATCATCATTGTCTGATTTGTCGCACCTCCGGCAATGTACCGCCCGGCCCATGCGGCGGCGAATGCGACAATGAGCGGAAGGCTGACGTCCTCAAGATACCAGCGCCATTTCTCGGCCGGCAGAAGCCTCCGGTGCATGATGGGAATTTCAAGGAGGAACATACCGATGTTGAGAACAAGCCAGGCGACCGCAGCACCGACGGCGCCGTAGTGCGTCGTCATGTAAATGATAAGCGGCACGACGAGAATGACGGCAATCAGCGTCTTGAAGAACGACAGCCGTGTCCAGCCGAACGCCAGCTGAAGCGCATACGGAGGATTCATGAGTCCGTTGATCGCCGTGCCGGAAACCAGGATGCTGACAAGAAGATGGGTCCTTTCCGCGGTCTCCGGGTTCTGCGTCCAGAACAGAATAAGTTCGTACGAATAGAGCGCAATAATCACCGCGACAGGCAGTATGAGGACCGCCATGAACTGCGAAGACTTGTGATAGAGCCGGGCCAGTCCTTCCCGATCATTGACGGATGCAAGCTGGATGAATCTCGGATAGATGCTGAAAAACACGGGCGTAAAAAGGCGCGCCAGACTTCCGGCCACCACGCTCGCAAGCATATAGTACCCGAACATCTCCAGAGAGAGCACCTTGCTGAGTATCACTTTATCGAGCTGGGTGAGAATCGTCGAGAAGATGGAAATCCCGCTCATGCCGGCCGCAAATCTCCATGAGTCTCTCAGGAGCTGTTTCTGAAATGCCGAGCGCTCTCCGCTGCGGGGGAGCGAGCGCCACAACGACAGCGCTAACGTGAGGGCATGGAGGACGCTGATGGCAATCTGCCATAGAAAAAACGCCTGAATCGTGGGAGAAACGAGCCAGAGGATCAGCACAGCGCCGCCCCCCCGCAGCGTGCTCATGCACACATTGATGACGTTGAGCAGAACCTGTTTCTGCAGTCCCAGCAGCCCTCCGGAGTAGAACCCGATGGGCATCTGGAACACCATCAGGAACCCCATGATGAACAACGCCTGTTCGACGGTGCCGGGAGACAGTTCCCCCGCCTTGACCCAGTGATGAGCGATGAACGGCGATGTCGAAACAACCCCAATCCCCACAAAAACGGCGACGCTCCAGTAGAGCGTTTCAAGTGTGCGGACAAGATTGCGCATTTCCTGCTCTTTCGACGGCAACACCGACAGGCGCGCCATCCCACGCGTCAACGTGCTTCCAAGGCCGAGATCCAGAAGACCGAGCGTAATCTGGAGCGTGGAAAAAATCCCGATGAGCCCGTAGGATTCGATTCCCATGAATTTTATGTACAGCGGCACGAAGACGAGCCCCATGAGCGCCTGCCACAGGGTGCCGGCAAAATTGGCGGCGATGTTCTCCTTGAGCGACCTCAGGGAACTCTGCGCAATCGTCGCCGTTCCGTTTGTCATTCGCGTTTCGTTGCCATACACACGCAGGTCAAGGATTCACACGGAAGAAGGCGTTGAGGGCCCGCACAATGCGGCCGCTCGCTCTTCCGTCGCCGTAGGGATTGTGGGCTCTGCTCATTCTCAGATATGCTTTCCGGTCGGTCAGCAGCCGCTCGATTTCGCCAACGATCTTGCGTGACGACGTGCCGACGAGCCGGACCGTCCCCGCCCTCACCGCTTCGGGGCGTTCCGTATGATTGCGCATAACAAGCACGGGTTTGCCCAGCGAAGGGGCTTCCTCCTGAACCCCGCCTGAATCGGTAAGGATCACAGTACTTGCATTCATGAGAAAGACGAACGGAAGGTACGGCTGCGGGCCGAGAAGATGAACGTTGGCGAGGCGTCCCAGCAGGGAGCGGACGGGCTTCTGGACGTTCGGGTTCAGGTGCACGGGGTACACAATCTCCACGTCCGGATGATCTGCCGCCACCGTCCGGATGGCACGGCAGATGTTCAGGAAGCCCTCGCCGAAGTTTTCCCGGCGGTGCCCCGTTACAAGTATCATGCGGGCCGAAAAGTCGATCCCGGGGAACATGCGGGCGAACTTTCCATGCGCACGCGCGACGGTGGAACGCACGTGAAAAAGTGCATCAATGACCGTGTTCCCCGTAACAATGATTCTGGCGGGGCTGATTCCTTCGCGGAGAAGGTTCCTCCGTGCCTGTTCCGTCGGGGCGAAGTGCAGGTCAGCCAGGTGGCTCGCAAGGACGCGGTTGATTTCCTCGGGGAAGGGGCTCCTTTTGTCCCAGGTCCGGAGACCCGCCTCGACGTGTCCCACCGGAACGCCCGCGTAGAACGCAGCCAGTGCCGCCGCCATCACCGTCGTTGTGTCGCCCTGCACGAGCATCATGTCCGGTCTCTCGCTCTCGAGGACGCCTTTCATCCCCAGGAGAACCCGCGACGTGACGTCTTCCAGAGATTGTCCCATCTGCATGACATTGAGGTCGTGGTGCGTCCGGATTCTGAAAAGCGTGAGAACCTGATCAAGCATTTCCCGGTGCTGGGCCGTCACGCAGATGCGCGTAATGTACCGCTCCGGGGACGCCTGAAGCCTGTGAATGACCGGCGCCAGCTTGATCGCTTCCGGGCGCGTGCCGAAGACCACGAGTATTCTTTTCCGGCGGCTCACTGTTTTGTCCGGGGGGTGACGCTGGGGAGAACGTCCGTGTCGCGTTTGCGAACCTTCACCTGGCGGATGCGGCGCTGGCTCTTCTTCATGACCGTAAAGGAGAGGTTGTCATGAAGGATCTCTTCTCCAACCTCGGGGATCCTCCCGGAGAGCTTCTGAAGAAGGCCCCCGACGGTTTCATAATCTTCGGCCGGCGGAATCTCGGCGGCAAACCGCTCGTTGAACTCCTTGACGGGCATCCGCGCGTTCACAAGGTACGTTCCGTCCGACGACTGTTCGACGTCTTTCAGGTCTTCATCATATTCATCGTGAATCTCCCCCACGATCTCTTCCAGAATGTCCTCCATCGTAATGATCCCCGAAGTCCCTCCGAACTCGTCGATCACGATGGCGATGTGGATTTTGCGCTGCTGAAGCTCGCGCATCAGCTGGCTGATTTTCTTCGTCTCCGGGACGAAATATGCGGGGCGGATCACGTCCTGCAGGATGATCAGATCACGGTATTCCATCAGTCCGAGAAGATCCTTGGTGTAGACAACCCCGATGATGTTGTCAATCGTGCCCCGGTACACGGGCATGCGGGAATAGCCTTCCTCGAGGACCGTCTTGATGATCCGTTCGCGGGACATGTCCATTCTGAGCGCAACGACGTCCGGCCTGGGAATCATGACCTCCTTTGCCGTTGTGTCGGTGAACTCAAAGATGCTGCCGATGAGCTCCTGTTCCGTTTTGTCGATGACGCCCCTTCGCGTTCCCTCCTCGAGGATGAGCTTGAACTCCTCCTCGGAAATGCCGGACTCCGCAGCGGCCTGATGACGCCAGAGAGGGAGAAGAAGCAGGTTGCTCGCCGAGGTGAGGGCCATCGCGGGATAGCGGAACGCCTTTTCGAACGCCCGGATGGCGGGAGCCACGCGAAGGGCGACACTTTCCGCCGACCGAAGGGCGAGAGATTTCGGAAGGAGTTCCCCGAACACCACGACAAGGAATCCTATCGAGACGACGATGATGCTCAGCGAGAGCCACCCGCTGGAATCGCGGACCCAGGAGATGCTGAAGTCGGACAGGGAGGGGACGAGATGTTGTGATCCGAGAATCGCGCCGAGGCCGGAGGCCAGGATCAGGGAAAAAACGATGCCGATATGCACCGTTGCGAGGAAGCGCTCGGGAGCCTCCTGAAACCCGAGAACAAGAAGGGCCCTGCGCTCCCCCTCGTCGGCAAGCGCGCGCATTCGGCTCTTCCTGCTCGAGAGAACGGCGACTTCGCTGGCGGAAAAGAATCCCACGATAGCGATCAGGAGGAGAACGCCCAGAATCTCGATCCAGAGGGTA
>PMJQ01000047.1 GCA_003157485.1 Ignavibacteriota bacterium | reverse complement strand
GACGTGTCCATTACTCCGACAAAGTTGCCGTCCTTATCGAAGGCAAGCGTATCACGGGAGTAATAGAAGTACAGCTGGGCGACCTGCTCCTCAAGAGTCATGCGCCGGAGGAGGTCTTCAACCCGGAGATCAACCGGAGCGGAAGGGTCTTTGTAGAGCGGACGCTGCGCAAAAGCAAATGTCGATCCGACGATGACGAGCAGGAGAACGGCTTTTCTCATATTCATCCTCTCTTCGTGTGCATAAATCGGACAAGCCCGGTTAACCAGGCGGCGCTGTGGGGGATCCAGTCTT
Source organism: Ignavibacteriota bacterium (assembly GCA_003157485.1). GTDB lineage: Bacteria > Bacteroidota > Ignavibacteria > UBA10030 > UBA6906 > Fen-1273. The sequence continues at coordinate 10,518 of PMJQ01000047.1, read as the reverse complement.
CATCCGTCAACGAAAACGGACCATCGTTTTTCTTCTTCGGTTCAACGTCGTAGACGAACTGTTTTCCCGTGTGAAAGCCGTTGCAGATCACGCCGCGCGTCTGAAACCAGGTCCCGGCCCAACGGTTCCCCACGCCGCACATCAGGCTAGCGGGGAGAGCGCTCCCTTCGGGTATTTCCGTGCTGAATATGACGGCGGCTTTGAGCGTTCCCCTTGTGATGCCGCCATTGAGCCCCATGAGCCACTGCAAATTTCCGTAAGCGATCTTTTCGAGAATCGGCTCGTGAAGCAGCAGCGACAGCTCAAGCGCAAGAGCGGCCGTGTATCCATAGATCGTGTCTGTCCCGTGGAACGTGCCGCAGAACCATACGGGCCCTTCGTCCCCGAATATCCCCTGGGGAACGAGGTTGAAGGGATTTTTCATGCATGCCGGTATGAGATATCCGCGCGAGAAGTTCTCGAGCGTCTTTTTCCAGCGGGGCGCCTCTTCATGGTCAGGCCAGTCACGCAGCATTGAAATGACGGGTAAAAGGAAGTTGGGATAGATCCCCCCTATGTCGGCGCCGAACTGGTTGTTGACAATCCCGTGCGTCCAGGATTTTTCCGAGTGTTTCATGCTCGTGAATTCACGGAAGTGCCCGTAGTAGCCGTTTTCGTTCTGATCCCGGGGGATCTGGCGATCCATTATTGCACGGGCGAATTTGATGCACTGTTCCTTTGCGGCCGAGATTCCGTATGTGCCCGCGGGATCAGCGCGCTGGTCCTTTGGGACCGCGGCTCTTGCACGATACATCTCGAGCGCACCCCAGCAGAACAATACGAGGTCGCGGGTTTGCCACTCATCGGCCGGAATGACCGTGCCTTCGGGGAGTCCACGCTGAAACAGGCTCATTCCGTAACTCCCCATCGGCTTTGCCCTGTGTGTGAGCCATTCCCAAACTCGCTCAGCGGTGCTGCGATACGAATCTCTTTCGCTCGTGTACTCGTCAGGGAGGAGAGCGGATGCACGGATCAGGGCGATGACGGCCTTGAGCGCGTCGTTGGGAAGTATATCCTTCTCATGCCCCAGGAGGTCGTGGCACATGGCGCCGGGGGGATATCCCAGGTCCCGGGCTTTCTGCTCTGTCATGACGAGATATTTGCAGCCTACAACGATCTGTTTGTGCATACGGCCAATGATGCTCTTTTCGATAATCTCCGGGCCCAGCTCAAGCAGATCTTCCAGTGCAATAATCATTGCGGATTGTGAGCAGCTTTCGACCCAGAGCGTCCCGGCATCCTGCCAACCAGCCCCCACTTTTGTGAAGTGAACCCGGCGCTCAAGCATATCCACCGCGGAGAGCTCAAGCGTCTTCTCCCAGAGTATGTTATGCCCGACGTGGAGACCTTCATCATGAAACACCGCCCTGCCGTCCGACATGATCTCGACGGACCAGGTGCCGGTTTCATTCAGCGGGGAGAATTCGGCTATCCACCAATGGCTTCCCCAGATCTCTCCCCAGTACGCGCATCCAGTTGAGTAGTTTCCATTTCGGCCAAGCGAAGGAATGAGCACGCAGGTAGCGCCTTCTTTCAAGAGCTCCCTCTTAGGGAGTCTTACGATCACCCTGATGGGAAGCCCGGGTTCATAGCCTACCTGGGAGAAGAGCAATCCGGCCACACCGTCTGATGCGCTGTAGCCGTCGCCGCGAAAGACCGGGAACGGCTCGACGCCGTGCCCGTCAGAAGGAGAAGGACTTGTCGCCGGACCGCTTCGGGAGAGTGAGGGGAGAGCAAGTGAAAGAGCGGATACCGCCGAGACGGATTTGATGAAGTTCCTTCTGGACGACCTATTCGGATTTGCCATCTGAGTCCCTCGACGGGGAAAGTTTGCCTTGAGCAGGAAGAGGCGGAGGCATCTGGGCGAGTATCATGCGCGAGACTACCGGAGGATCCGGGTCCAGATGAAAACTGAACACACGGTTCCGGATCGCATGATCAGCAACCGTGAACCGTTCGATCTGTCTCTGGCGTTCCAGCCAGGATTCAACGAGATACGTCTCCATGTAGCGGGCCGGATCAGCCGGGTCGCTGTACAACGCCCAGCGAAGCGCACCGTCACGGCGGCGGACTCTTCCGAGCTCATGCGCCGCCCTGATGAATTCCACCGAATGTGCCGGATCAATACGGAACGTGACGGTGACAAGAACCGGCCCGTCTTCCGGGTCGGGTTGATTCAGGACCTGCGACACCTCGCGGCTGATGACAGCAAGACGTCCGGGCGAGAGATCCGATTCTCCCCCGGTCGGGAGAGGGAATTTTCGCATGATCGGCCATCCGGCAAGAAGGCCGGCCGCCGCCGCTGTGAGCGCAATCGGCGTGCTCGTATGATCCGCAACGGCGCCCCAGAATGCGCTCCCGATGGCAAGTCCGCCCATGAAGACCATCTGATATATCCCGAGGGAACGCGCCTGCACCCAGGCGGGGACGGACAACTGGACGGCGATGTTCATGCATGACGCCGAGCTCGTCCAGGCCATCCCCCCCATCAACAGCACCACTATCAAGGGGACCCACAGGTGGATCCATGCCATGACGAGAAGCGTGGTGACAAAGATCAGAGAACCGATCCTGACGATTCCGTCGGCGGATAAGCGCAAACGCAGGCGGGGGAGCAGAATGGCGGCCGACACCGCGCCGGCTCCGATGCAGCCGTTCATNNAGAACCGCACGGAGGGGGGGCGCATGCCACGCGTAACGCAACGCCGCACGCATGGATCCTGCCAGACGCTCGGCGGGAAGCTCGCTCTTGAACAGCGGCTTCCGTTTCCAGAAGAAGATCACAAGGAAGACACCGATNNAACGCGGCGCTGTTTAATGCGATTGCACTCGGCAATTGTTCGCGCGGCACAAGCTCCGGCACGATCCCCTGCCAGATGGGGCCGTTCATCGCAGAGCCGACGCTGAGGAGACACGTGAATATGAGCAGCGACGCCACGCCGATCCACCCGGCCGAAGTCAGTATAGCCAGTACCGACGCGGCTCCCACCATCCACGTTACCCAGAAGAGGAGCAATCGCCTCCGGTCGAGTATGTCCGCCAGCGCACCGGCGGGCAACCCGAGAACAAGAACCGGCAGACTGGCCGCGGTCTGCATGAGCGCCACGTGGAGGGGGGAAGTGCTCAGTGTCGTCATCAACCACGTGCCGGCCGTATCCACCATCCAGCTCCCCGTATCCGAGAGTATGGACGCAAGGAGGCGATTCCGGAAGAGCGAACGCTTGAGGGGCGCCCAAACGGAGACCGGGGCAGATTGAGGAGAGGTTTCGGTCATAAACCAAGATTGACGAGGCGGTGCCGGTGGGAAAGGTACTGTTCTTTACGCTGCTTCTGCGAGCCGGGCCGGATTCAGCGGGCACCGGCGGTGCAAAAATCAGTACGCCACCTCCCTCCGGTCGGTGGCGACTCAATCAAGATATGATTCCGCGGGATGAGTGTCAATCAACAGTTGGGGTCGATTTATTGAACAGACATCGATGGAATCGACATCGCAACAGGTCAACGTAGTGCCGGGATTGCCTGTCGGGATTGATATACTTAGCTTATGAAGGGTCGAGCATGTCGTTACCGGCTTCCGATGACTTCTCGGGGCCGGGCAATCTCTGAAATTTGATAGAAGGAAATCGTTGACGTTACGAACAGTCCCGAAGACTTTCTTACTCCTTTCGGTTCCCCTTCTCGCCTTCTCTCAAACGCTTCATCGGGGCGAGGCGGAGAGCTTCGTCAGGGCACTTGTGTGGAAGCGATCGGCCCTCCCCGCCTGGTTTGAGCCGGGGGAGCTGGCGGTTTCACGCCGGCTGGGAATCGAGTACGACGGGGTTGAGTACAAGCATCTCATCGGGTATGATATCGACGACAGCACCAGATCACTTCTCAAAGAGGGGCGTGCGAAATACACAATTTCGGTCGAAGCGCTCGATCGGGCCAATTCCCGCGTCACGCTCACGACAGGCAACGCGGGCGACTCCAGGGAGTTTTACTTCAGAGGGAAGCACTGGGTGTCTCCGTTCGGGTATTTCGCAAGGAAATGGGCAACGACCGAAAGTAAACATTTCCGGTTCTTCCTGAGTGATTCGACGCTCTTCAATCAGTATTGCGTTGAACAATTGGAGCGATTCGTCACGCGGATGGCCGTCCTTCTGAATCTCGACAACCGGGATATGTCAACATTGCGGGAACAGAAGATCCGGTACTATCTGTGCAGGAACGAGGAGGAGATTCAGCGGTTGACGGGATTCCGGGTGCGTGGAATGTACAATCTTGCATACGACGCGGTTGTCACGACATATAACACGCATTATCACGAACTCCTCCATCTCCTTGTCAACTACAAGCTCCGGCATTTGCCGTTGTATACCCATCCATTCCTTCAGGAAGGCTTCGCCGTGGCATATGGCGGCAGGGGCGGGCTGGATCCGGGGGTGCTCCTTCCGCTCGGCCGATATCTCTACGAGTCACAGGACGTCGAGCTCGCGTCTCTCCTTGAGAGCGACGGTTTCCGGCAACTTGATCCATCGTTGAGCTACCCTTCGGCCGGGCTTTATAACAGGTTTCTGGTTGAAACCCTGGGGATTGAGCCGTACCTCGCGCTNNCCGGTACATTCAGGGCTCAGCGGCGCGGAGCGCAATCTCTCTGGATTCCACTTCGACGCAAGGCACAATTCTTTACAGCACCGAGACAGAGCAGGTCGCAAAGGATGATGAACGGTACCACTTCCTCCTCTCGGACGGTGCCGTTTTTCCAGGGAGGGAGCGCTTTCCGAATTATGTGAGTCGCACATTCACTGACGCATTTCCCGGGAAGACATACAACGGCGACAAGTACATGATTCTTGTGACTGCCGAGCAGGTTTCCGTATACAACCTGTTTACGAATGATCTCATTGCGAGCTACGCAGCGGCGTTCACCTCACCTGCTGAGAGGGTGCCCCGGATAGGTGACCGTTACAGATTCAGCGTCAGGAAGGAAGTCTTTGATGACCTGCTGATGCCGGCTGCTGCGACTCCGGAGAACGATCGAAAATAGAATTTCTTCGTGGAGTCGCAAGACGCGTGAATTAATGCATTTTGTCCACGAATGCGAGGCTCAACATGATGCTCATTGCGACCACTCCCACGCCGAACACGATGATACTCCATGTGTTGGTCCGAGAGACTTTGCCTGCCCTAAAAAGCACGTATCCGACGAGAGCATTGCCGAGCCCCCAGATTACGTTCACAAGGGGTGACGACAATCCTTTGCCGGGGGGATTCGCGAAGGGGGAAGGGAAGCCGTCACCTGATATGCCATGGATAAAGTGGGGAACAGCATTGGCCAGAAAGAGTCCGGCGAAGAGACATGCCACATAATGATACCATTTCATAGGGGAGTCTCCGGAATATGATTGATTTTATCATAGACTACTTCACGCACACGCAAGCGGTGAGCATCCGCTTATCGACCACACGGTTACCTGAATCTCAGTGCGTGGTAGACTCTATCAGCAAAGAGGGCTTTCATCAGTACGTCAGGATCATCGCAGAGGAAAAACGTATACGCATCACATAAATTGTCTTTGTGAATTGCTGAAATCATGCAAATCTTGTACCCCTCGCCGAATTTCGAATCCAGCCGGACCGTGCCTGTCGCACCTCCATCCGCCCCGAATTCCATCCTGACATCGCCAGGATCATACTTCTTGATTTGCATAGTCTGGCCGTTCGAAATATTCAACCCCATCGTATGGACCATCACCGGATAGATCCGATTTCGATTCGCACCACCGTGATTCGTCAAATCGACAGGCCAGATACGATACCGAATCTCGAGCTTGCTTGTGGATGATTTGATCGCNNTCCGGGGAATCACCTGAGCATGTGCCGAGCACGCAACCAGAAGCATTGCTGCACAGAGACCTGGAATTGCTTTGTTGCGCATAGATCAAGTCTCCCTCACTTCTGCGGAATCGTACGATCTTTCGGATCCTTCGCTCAATCCCGGCAATTCTGATTGCTGATCGGGGACGGGTGCGGCCGGTTCTTTCCTGTCAATCTCGACATTGATAGATAGCAAGCCGGGAATCAAGACGCAGTGCTCACGAACACCGGCACGGTCGATTTTGAAGATGAAATGACAGATATTCTACCGGCTGGTTGGCAAATTCTCCGGCAACACCATCCCGAGCGGTCCAATTCGTATATTGATATACCAACCGCCGGGAGGCGGCGGCAGCGATCCGTCTCCGTCAATACAAAGAACTGGTCCCTATAGCCCCTCCCCCGACCCTGCACACACCGATCCTCGGAATCTAAGGTGAGAATTTGATCTCCCGAACCCTCGCTGCGCTGTCGATCACGATCTCTCTGCTCATTGCACTTCCGAATTCATTCTCCCATGCCCGGGGTAAGCCGAACGGATCAGATATCAAGTTCCGCTGGAAGGTATCCGAGTGCAACGGGGGCGGATATGTTACCGGAATACTCCAAAATCCTCTCCACCCCGATATTCTGTACATCAGAACTGATGTTGCCGGCATTTTCAAGAGCCTTGACGGGGGGAAGAAGTGGAGAGCAATCAACAATGGAATGACTGAGGGATATCACCACAACGTCGAGTCGTTCGCGATGAGCCCGGCGAACCCGGATATCTTGTTTCGCGGTTCCGGTGAAGCGCGCGGGCATGAAATGGTCTCCGCGATACACAAGTCGACAGACGGGGGGCTGACATGGAAGCTTGTGACGACAGGTCCTGATTTCTTCGGGAACGGCGCCACGAGGTTCTATGGAGAGAAGATCGGCGTTGATCCGTTCGACGGTACTTTTGCCGCGGCGGCAAGCAATACAAGAGGTGTCTGGGTAAGCGGAGACGGTGGAGACACGTGGCGCTACTCAGGACTCCGGGGCGAGCCGTTTTGCTGCCTGGCATTTCATCCTTACGCGGAAGAGATGCTGTATGCGGCAACACTTGATTCACTGCCGTTCGCCGACTATCTGTACCCGCACAATTCGTACAAAAGAGAGAGGGTGGGGCGGCTCTATCTTTCCACGGATAGGGGTGTGACATGGAAGCTCCTGTTCGAAAAAGCAGGTGCAAGCATCACGAACCTCTCATTCGTCAAAGACGCCCCTGCGTCGATACTGGCCACATTTCGGAATGACGGCATTTACAGGTCCACCGACAGGGGATATTCATTCGCCAAATCGACAACGGCGGTTGGAATGGCTGGGAATATGGCTGATTTTTCCACCATCTCCCCGGATCCCAACAACCCTTCCCTCTTCTATGCTGCGATCTGCGAGTATCCTTCGCCTTCGAACGATGCGCCGGTTCCCCTCTACAGATCGACAGATAGGGGTGTAACGTGGAGTCTCATTAAGAAAGGGTATTCCTGGGCCGACTTCCGCCAATTTCCGCCTCAGTATGAACGCCCCGAGCAGATCGGCTGGGCGATATCGAAATTCATCGTTGACAAGAGGAATCCTGCACGATTTTACCTGATGGACTGGTTCGGCATCTGTACGAGCGACGATTCCTGCCGGACGTGGGACGCTCACCACTTTGATGGAATAGAAAACACCTGCATGGAGATGATCACGGCCGACCCGATTGTGCCGGGGAAGGTCCTGCTCGCCGGCGCGGACATGCAGCCGTGCGTGAGCAGAGACGGGGGGAAGTCATACACGACGTTTCCCGGACTGAACGCGGAACAAAACTACTATTGCAGCACAGTCATCTGTCCGTCACGATTCAGGCCCGGGCTCATTGTGTACGGCGCGACGAACAGCGGGGAGCGTCTGAGCGCGATTTGCGCTACGGAGGATGACGGTACATCGTGCAACGTCATAGTCCATCTGGCAAGGGGGCTGTTCGTCCAGGCAATCAAGGAGGATCCATTCCACCCTGGTGTGTTCTTCGCATACATAGACGGGGCGGTGGCAACAGGCGCAGGCTTATACAAGTCCGAAGACTGGGGGAAGGAGTGGAGGAGATTGTCCATTCCGGTGGTCGACAGATTAGAGACGTTGCCCGTGAGAAAGGATTTCATTGAGGGGGAATTGCTGGCTGTGACAGCGTACCAGACGAAGAATGCCTGCGGTACCAACCAGTTGCTGTGTGTCGATCCGACGAGGAAGAACACGATCTATTTCGGAGAATCGGACAAAGGCATATTTGCCACAACTGACGGCGGGAAGTCATGGCAGACGCTCGGCAATGGGCTCCCATTCAGGAAGGACACCTCGACAGCTCTCGTAGCCCTCAAAGCCGACCCAAAGAGGCCGGGGTGGCTGTACGCCGGATTTGTTCACGAAGGACTCTGGCGGAGTAAGGATTACGGAAAGACCTGGGAAAAGCTCTTTCCGCGGGACAATCGAGTTTTCAATGCATCAGCTCTCGCAGTCGGGGGGCCCTCAGGCGATGAATTGTACGTTGCGTGCGAGCCGCTTTACTGGTCAAGAGCGAAATCCGCCGTCTTCGCAAGCTTTGATTGCGGGTCCACGTGGACCGATATTTATAACAAATCGCTCGGCGCACTCCGCTGGAAAGGGATCGATGTTGACGCACGGACCGGCAACCTTTACGGCGTCACGGACGGCAATGCCGCCTTTTATGCAGAACGAACCACACAAAGGTAAGAAGGCATTCACACTCTCTCCAGGTCAACCATGAATTGCAGTCTCCGATTCCTGATTGTTTCTTCTTTCCTGCTCTGCACGTTGTATGCGACAGGTCTTTGCGGCAAATCATCCACGGTGATCGGCTACAGGGCACCCCCGGGTCTGAAGACAAGCCCCCTCTACTCTGTGAGAGTCAACGGAGAAGAGGTCTGGACAGAGAAATTCCGGACGAACATGGACACCGCAAAGATGCCTGACTGGTTCCTGGAATCGTACACACGGGTTCCACAGGAGGTTCACCAGGCAAGCTTTTCTTGTGACGGGCCGATGCATGTCTCGATCCGTGTGTCCCAACCGATCAAGCACGTCACAATCCACCCTGTAAGCCGCACTATCGATCACGCAATAGAGGGGAACGTGCTATCGTTGTCACTTGACGGGCCCCGGCAACTGTATGTCGAGATTGACAGCCTCCCTCCTCTTTTCCTGTTCGCCAATCCCCCGGAAAGCGAGCGCGTTTCCCCGAAAGCCCGCGGAGTCCGCTACTTCGGACCAGGCGCCCACCGCCCGGGATATATCACGCTCAAGGATAGCGAGAGCGTGTATATTGCCGCTGGAGCGATCGTGTACGGTGGCATACGCGCAAAAGGCGCTCATCATATCCGCGTCGCGGGACGCGGCATACTGGACGGGGGTGCCACGTTTGAACAAATGGTGCTTGTGGAGAACTGTGCCGACGTTGTTTTCGACGGAGTGATGATTCGAAACGGAGCCGGATGGACGAACACGCTCGTCAACTGTGACAGGATCACATACAATAACGTGAAAGTCCTGAGCTTCGGTCCGGCCTGCGACGGCATTGATCCTCTCGGTTCACGGGATGTGACAATCACCGATTGTTTTCTGAGGTGCACGGACGACTGCATCGCGATAAAGGCGCCCGCGGCCGAACACAACGTAAACAACGTACGTGTCAGCGGCTGTACGATGATCGGGTTCGCATTCAGCGACGGGATCACCATCGGCTTTGAGACCAATGCCGCCTCAATAAGCAACGTCACGGTCCGTAACTGCGACGTCATACTCGCGCGGGGCGGGAGCCGTGTCGAAGGGCACAGCGGATTCAGCATAGTCTGCGACGGGCCGGCCGTCATCAATCATGTCCTCTATGACAACATACGCGTCGAGAGAGCCGAGCTGAAGCTGTTCGAGCTGAATATCACCGACGGGACCAAATATGGCACCGGCCCTCCGGGTCACATACAGGACATCACGCTGAAGAACATCTCCTGGGCACATACGGGCCCGATTGTTCTCAAAGGACTGGACGAGAATCACAGGGTGGAGAGGGTGACGTTCGAGAATTGCACAGTAGCAGGGCAACCGCTGGAGGACGTGAAGGGCACTGTGATACGGTCCCTGGGTTTTGTCGACGACGTAAGGATACTTTCAAGACCCACGTCGGGTCTCCAGATTGTTGAGCAGGCTGGGTCGGTCAAGCCGCTCGATGAGGTGACAATCATCAGCGAACCGGGAGGGACGCTTATCGTGAAGGACGGGAAGGGACGCACGTACGTCCGGATGCCCTCGGCAGCCTCCGTCACGATCAGGGCCGGCGGCTCGGCGGGGACACACACGGTCTCGTTTGTTGACAAGAACGGAGACACGACCGGGCGCGGCTCGTTCCAGGTCGAATCACGAACTGATATAGCTGACGGCGGGAAATTCGGCGAGCTCTTCACCATGCTCCGTGACGGAATGATGGCCGACTCTCCCCGGGGTTACGAAGAGATCACATGGAACGGGCGGGTTTACAGATACTTCGTTAACTGGGGTCTCGACAACAACAACACAGCGAAAGGTATGCAGTATTTCAGCCCGTAC
>PMJQ01000205.1:9648-9978 GCA_003157485.1 Ignavibacteriota bacterium | reverse complement strand
GCTGTTTTTACCCCGTTCCATGGCACAACAGGCTGTGGTTCCTTCCAGCGCAATTCGCCAACCGGAGGCGCCGCAAAAGGAATCCCCTTATATGCAATGACTCCTTTCGTTGGAGTCTGTACCCCAATTACCTTGCCGCCCTCAATGGTCAATACGGGATTCGAATCATTATCCTGGCAGAAGACCGATGATGACAACATGAATATCGAAAGAAAGAAGAATGAATTTTTCATAAGCTCTCCGAATACGAGCATCATCATATTACGGAACTTGTTTATAGCAGATCTTATGCAGAACTTTCGATCGTTGGACGTGAAACGAGAACAAATC
>PMJQ01000205.1:0-9584 GCA_003157485.1 Ignavibacteriota bacterium | reverse complement strand
ATTCTGGGAGAGCTAAGATGAGACACCGGTGTCTATTGTTCCTGGTAATGGGGGTTCTCTTAACAAACACCAGAGCTTTTTCAGGAGACAATTCCGGTCATGGTATGTTGTTTGCTACGTTCGAGGGTAAACGTTTGTTCATTGTGCATCACGCAGAGGAGAAAGGTCCGCGGAAGCCGCAACTGTATGAAGTGGATGATTCAGGTGATAAACTGATACTCGGANNTCTACATCGAAACCATTTTTGAGATAGCTCTAGTATAATGTTTTAGTTGATGAATACTAACAAGATCATTTAAGGACGTTATCAATTGATATTCAAGTATCTGATTGTGCTATTCGCGATCCTATTGACATATGGGACTTGTTTCACTCAGTCGAACCAAACTGCTGCAGTGGAGGACTTCAAGCCAACGTCAGTCAATCAACCGGGAAAGCTATATCCTCAGGTCAATTCCGAAGGTCGTGTTCGTGCCAGTATTTCGGCGCCCGAGGCACACAAAGTCCAGTTGGATATCAGCGCTGTAAAGTACGACCTGGTCAAGGACGAGAAAGGTGTCTGGACCGGTGACTCGAAACCCCAGGACGAAGGGTTCCACTACTACCAGCTCTGGATTGACAGTGCTGCAGTTCCTGATCCCGGCAGCCTATACTTCTATGGCGCCAGCCGATGGGGAAGTGGCGTTGAGATCCCCGCCAAGGACCAAGACTTCTATGCTCTCAAAAATGTACCCCACGGCGAAATACGCGAACATCCGTACTTTTCAAAAAGCAACAACAGCATGCGTCGTTGTTTTGTCTATACACCTCCAGAGTACGATAAGGACGTCACGAAACGGTATCCCGTGTTGTACCTGCAACACGGAGGAGGCGAAGACGAGACTGGATGGCCCAATCAGGGAAAGACTAACCTCATTATGGATAACCTGATTGCAGAGGGCAAGGCGAATCCCTTCATCATCGTGATGGACAACGGGACCTGGCGTATGCCGGAACAGGCCCGCCCACCTCGGCAAGGCGAACGTCCCAGCGGCACCTGGCCGCCGCCAGGTTGGGCTGACGGCTTCAAGAAGACGCTGTTAGAAGACATCATCCCCATGGTCGATGCCAACTATCGCACGCTGGCCGATCAACAGCATCGGGCCATGGCGGGACTTTCCATGGGCGGCATGCAGACCCGCGTCATTACCCTCGCCAATTCAGATGTATTCTCATACGTTGGCATCTTCAGCGGCGGCAGCCTCAGCATGGGGGATGTCAACAGTTCACCCGGCTTCAAAGAGAGAGTTAAACTGGTATTTGTCAGCTTTGGCAGCCGCGAACTGGAGAACCGCAGACCCGGCGGCCCCTTTGGCGGTGATCCCAAGGTCAACACCGATTCACTCAAAGCAGCTGGCATGAACACTCATTTCTATATCTCTTCGCAAACGGCTCATGAGTGGCAAACTTGGCGGCGCAGCCTGCACGAATTCGCACCACTTTTGTTTAAAGACTGAACGAGGAAAATTATAAGGCGGGATGGAGCGGCTGTAAGTTGTGTGCCCCCAACCAGATTCGAACTGGTGTTACAGGCTTGAAAAGCCCGTGTCCTAGGCCTCTAGACGATGGGGGCGATGGTGGGTTGGTCGGTCGTAAATTGCGGTCCGCGAAGATGCGGCGGTTGTCAGTATCGTTGCAGGTCTCGGATGCTCGTGAGCCCGGCGCGAATCGAACGCGCAACCTACAGCTTAGAAGGCTGTTGCTCTATCCATTTGAGCTACGGGCCCCGGATGACCACGTGTGCGACCGGTTGACCGCAAATGCACCTGACCTACCGGCCAGCAGCTTCATGTAATTCAGAATGTAAATTTAGAGAAAAGTCACGCGATTTGCAAGGTGAAATCCGGGGATGATCAGCTCCCGAATTGTCGAATCATGATGAATCGGGGAATTACTTCAGCATCAGACGCATTTCATTTGTGGGCTTGAATCCGAGAGATTCGTACAGATGGCGGCCGGCGTCACTTGCGCGGAGCGACACCCAGTGGAATTCGTTTTCCCGACACCAGATGATTATTGTCTCAATGATTGACGTTGCCAGTCCTCTCCCCCGATACTCCGGATCCGTGTACATGTTCATGATCCAGGAGCGGCGCGAGCTCGGATCGCGCGGCGAGGAGGGCTGGCGGACGATCATTAAGCCCCCGCCTGCAACTATCCGGCCCGATATCTCCACCAGCCAACCACGGTACGTCCCGTCCTCGAGTCCGTCTTTGATAAATGATCTCGAGGTCAGCTCCATAGCTTTCAACGCCGATTGATCTTTGTAACCCATATCCTCATACATCCGCCGACGGTGAAGCATGATGGCGCCAAGGTCGGCTGTCGTCGCCTCCCGGATCTTGAAATCGACGCCGTGCGTCGCGTCAGGCACACTCATGGTCTATTCCTTAAGAGATTGCGGGTGTTCGATGCAAGGCCAGGGAAATTGAATGCAGGCATTCTTCGAGGGGAGACTCTCCGGCGCCGGGCTGAGGAATCAAATCCAGAACGCGGCCGTTTCCGATTCCGACGTTGAGACTACTTTTGGGTGGTATCTAAGTGCCGGCCTTTTTCGTCGGGGCGACAGGATTCGAACCTGCGACTTCTTGGTCCCAAACCAAGCGCTCTACCGGGCTGAGCTACGCCCCGAGTTGATTCAATGTTCAATGCCTGTACGGCGGGAGCCGTCCTCCGACACTCCATGCACCTGGGACGAGGAGGACTCCATTACCTGATATGCTCGGCCTTATGCTTGCGGGCACAATCAGGGCAGATTCCGTGCGTGAAGTCGGCTTCAGAATGCACGGTGATGTAGGTCTCTATCTGCTGCCAGGTCCCCTGGTCATCGCGGATGCGCTTGCACCAGGCGCAGATTGGGAGGAGGCCGCTGAGCTGGTTCACTTCAGCAAGAGCCGCCTGGAGCTTCGCATTGAGCTTCATTTCCCTCACCATGTCCCCTTTGAACCGAGCCAGGATCAGCGCGAAGGAGACAAACACTCCAACCCGGAGAAGATTGTTCCACGCATCAAGCCAGAGAAATTCGCTCCCCGTGGGAGAACGTACCTCCATCGAGATCCACATGACTCCGCACACGACGGACGTGAGGAGACCGGCGGTCCTTGTCGAGCGGAGCGTGACAAGCGCAATCGGGATGAGGTAGGCCGGAGCCAGCGTGAGTCTTGCAAGCGTGACCACCTGCACGGCACCAATAACTGCGAGAATAGCAAGGCTGATGATCACAATTCTTATTTCGGAGGCCTTGCTCAACCACTCAACCATGCGGATGATCATCGCACGGTCATCAGTTTGAAGATCATCTACTGATTTTGCGGGTTCCATTTTGTCCGAATTCATGACTGAATGTCTATCACTGTATAGAAGATACGGGGAAAGTGCTGAATTTCAAATGCGCGGGAATAAACCGGAGAAAATAGCGGCGAACTGTTGAAAACCATGGAAAAAGGCACCGGGTCCCGAAATACTCCCGGTGCCTTTAGCAATGCTAACATCAGGAGCGAGTCAAGGACCGCTCCGACCGCCCGGAGAGCTCAACGGACGAGAATCATCTTCCGTGTCTCCTGGTATGACCCCGCCCTCAGTCGGTACAGGTACATGCCGCTAGCGAGTGCGTTGCCGTTGAAGCTGACCTCATGTACTCCTGCACTCTGAGTGCCGTCCACGAGCGTTGCCACCCGTTCCCCGAGGGAGTTGTATACGACAAGGAGGACATTCGACCCCTGTGGGAGGTCGTACCGGATGACGGTCGTGGGATTGAATGGATTCGGGTAATTCTGCTCGAGCGCGTACTTTGTGGGAAGGTCCGACTGGGATCCGACACCGGCCACCGCACCGGGAGCAACAACGGAGCTGGTAAGGGGTTTCGTGATCGTGCCTGTAATCGCCACCTGCAGCTCCGTCGGTGACGCACCGAACCAGTCCTTTAGGACCGAAGAATAGACCGAGCGGAAGTCGAACTGAAGCGGCAAGTTGTCGTTCACAGTAGGGGTGGCAGGAAGCACGGGGCTTGTCCCGATGATTCCCGCATTGACTTTCGTCCCAAAAATGATGACGGGTTCCGAAGTGCCGTGATCAGTACCCAGGCTTGCGTTTGATATGATGCGCCGCCCGAATTCGGAGAATGTCATCCCCAGCACGCGGTCCTGCGCGCCCATGAGCCGGAGGTCATCCTCGAACGCGGTGATCGCCACTGAGAGCTTGCCGAGCAGCGTGGCGTGGGCCCCCTGCGTCGTGTCGGTGAGCGTGACCTGAGCGGAGTGCGTGTCGAACCCGCCGATGCTGACGACGTAGATGCGGCTCTGAAGGCCTCCCGCGATCAGTTGTGCGACGATTTTTAACTGATCGGAGAGGGAGTTCTGCCCGGCCGCCGGGTAGAGGGTCGAGAGGTTCTTTCCTTTGGTGGCGGCTGTTTTGATCGACGTGGAGTACGCCTGCGTCTGCTGGGCTACTTCCCGGATGAACGTGAGCTCGTGCCCCGCGGGCGTTGCAGGGGGGGTGTCGGATCCCCCGGGGAGAAAATACGAGGAGTTGGGATTCGTTACGGCCTGACCCATGGAAACNNGCCGTAAGCCAGATATCGGTCGCCCGGAAATGCGAAAAATTCGGGTTCGGATAGCTGACGGACTGGACGACAAGGAGCTGGCCGTTCTTGTACATCGTCTGGAGCCCCGTCATCGCCGGATGAAGACCCGTCGCGGTGGTGAGGGGAAGGACGGATGCCGATGGAATAAGGATGTTGGACCGGGCCGAAGTCAGTGAAGAGTAGCGGTCAAGCGGAATAACGGTATTCAGCCCGTCGTTCCCCCCGACGAGCTGGACGAGCACAAGTACGCGGTTTGTCGAGAATGCCGCCGATGTTAACGCGTCGAGAATCGGTGACCGGCCGAAGGCCTGAAGCGCATAACCATTCAGCAGGAACGGCAGTGTCGTCGCCGGCACGGCACGAGTGATGAACTCCCTCCTGTTCATACGTTTCCCCCCTGGTTGGACTAGGACAGTTGATACTCGGGCATCTCCATCATGAGCGCGTAGAGTGCCACAAGTTTGTTTTTCACCGCGCTCAGCTTTGCGGCGTTTGTCGGGTCGGCCAGGTACGTGGCCCACTCCGTTGTCCACTCGTAGTCCGGCAGGCCGGGAAGGAGCGTGTCCTTCAGGAACGCTATCTGTGCGGCGGTTGGAGTGACGGCAAACAGGAACTGTGCAGACTCGTTGACAATGACGTTGGGATCCGTCGGGTCAGAGAGGGTTTTGACGAATGCGATCGGATCGATCTGGAGCTTTCCTCCTGACGTGTTGTACCCGGACCCGATGATCGCGTCGGAGAAATTCCGCCTCTTCGTGACCGTGTCGGAGTTGATCCAGAGCTCATTGTATTCGGGGTTCTGGTAGTATGCCTGCCAGCCGGCGACGTTCGGCTGTTCGCCGATGTCCTGATCCATCGTCGCTCCGAGATATTCCAGGGCGTACCAGGTGGCGTACTGGTTGGTCACGTTTGCGGATGTGATCGGCACATTGAACTGGCGGATGAGCCCTGCGATGAAATCGATCGGGCTCTTGATATAGCATCCCATGTTGACCGGATCGAAGAAATGTGCGCTCTTCAGGAGCGCACTCAATGCCGGGACAACGTTGAAGTTGTTCGACGAGATCAGGTTCGCCATCGGCGTGATGACGTTCGCTTCGGCGTTTGCGTCGATAAGATAATACACGAACCAGCGGTAGAATTTCCTGCTTATGAACCGGGCCACCTTGTTGACGCCGTCCGGGTCGGTTTGGGAGAATATCATGGTGAGCATCGCGGTGAGCTCGGCCTGCCCGTCGGTGCCGCCGACGATTATCGTGTTGTTGTAATCGGCGGAAAATACCTTGTTCGTCGTGTCGTGCCGCGTGGGATCGAGATAGCCTGTCTGCGCCCCGAGGGTGCCGTCCAAGTTCTGATATTTCCGCCAGCCGGTCAGCACATGAGCGGCGGCCTGGACGTCGGCTTCGGTGTAGTTCGTGTAATTGCCGGGTGCGATGAGAGGCCCCTTGCCGATCGTGAAGAGTTCCTGCAGTTCCCGGCCGTAGTTTTCGTCCGGACCGGTCTTGACGTTGTTCGTGCCGTTCAGGTAGATCAGCATCGCGCCGTCCTGCGTGATGGCATTCGCCATGTCCTTGAAATTACCGAGGACGTTGTGGCGGAGAAGCGCGTTGTACCTGTACGAGTAGCGCGGGTCGTTGACAGTGCTTATCTGCGTAACGAAATGGTCTGTCCAGAACAGTGTCAACTTCTCCCGGATGGAGAGGCTCTGGTTCAGTATGAGCCCGAACCACCACGCCTTGAGAGAGGTCATCCTGTAGCCNNGGTCAGGAGGAGGTCGACGGCGTCACTCGGAGTGGCAATCAGCTTGATCGCGTCCATGTGGGCCTTGGAAGGGCCGAACGTGGTGCGCCTGAGGAGGTGGTACATCTCGGTGGCCGTCCACTCTCCCGTGTAGGGTTCGAGTCCGGCCGTGGTGCGGGTGACTACGGGTGTGGATCTGTTCGCAAACGGGCTTACTTTAACTTCCTGAATAGCTCCCCCCTGCGATCTTTCTTCTCCGTCCGAGCCGAGAACTGCCGTCGCAATCCTCGCAAGCGAGTCGCGTCGTCGCATCGTGCCCCCCCATTTGTTTCTGTTCGTTCCTCGTCTATATTTGGCAATCTCACAAAATTATAGGTATTTGTCAAGGGCTCGTAAAAATTTTATGATATCAGCATACTGAAACGTGGGCCGATCCGAAGGAATCCGGGATGTTTTAGCCCTATCGGAGCGGAGTGAGGAGTGCCCGTTGATTGGTCGGGGAGTATCGCTTATATTGTGAATTCCTCACAATCCCCAACTCATTAATCTCATCCGGAGCTTTCCCAATGAAACACAATGCATTACTCCCCATTCTGGTGGCAGGCGCCGCCCTTCTCGTCGCAGGGTGCGGAAAATCCGCCGAGTTCAAGAAGCTTGAGTCTGACCTGTTTGGCTCGCTCTCCTCTCTCCATGATGACGGCATGGCGCTGATGAACAAAGGGAGCGACATGTCGGCAAAGATCGATGATGCTATTGCGATGTATGATTCGATGGCGGCAAAATACCCGAAGGAATTTGCCGGACAGTCCAGCGACGATCTGAAGGCCGCAAAGGAGAAGCTTGCGAATGCCACAACGTCGATGAAGGAGTGGATGGCCGGGATGAAGCCGTATGATCCGACGATGGATCACACGGAGGCGATGGCGCAGCTTACAAAAGCGAAAGAGGGAATCACGAAGGTCAAGGCCGATTTCCAGGATGCGATCTCCTCCGCGACTACCGCACTCGAAAACCATAAGGCGTTCGCAGAAGAGATGCTCGCGAAGACCGTGAAGAAGGTCGCCAAGAAGTAATCCGGGTAACGCTGCCCGACCGGGGGGATCGCCGGCAAAGGCAATCCCCCTTTTCTTTCCGAGATATCACGTGGCCCGTTTCAAAGTAACGCTGGAATACGAAGGGACCCGCTACAGCGGATGGCAGGTGCAGAAGAACGCCCGCACCGTGCAGGGGGAACTGCAGGGGGCGCTCCGCAAGGTGTTTGCCGGTTCGGATTTCGAGTTCTACGGCTCCGGAAGGACCGACGCGGGAGTGCATGCACTGGGGCAGGTTGCACACCTCGAGGCACGCACCGTGCTCGGGCCCGAAATCATCCGGATGAAAGCAAACGACGTCCTTCCCCCTGACATCAATATCATAGAGGTGGAGAAGGCAGCCCCCGCCTTCCATGCACGGCATGATGCGAAAGCACGGAGCTACCTGTACCAGGTTTCGCGGCGCCGCACGGCATTCGGCAAGCGTTATGTCTGGTGGGTGAAAGACAAGCTGGATACCGGGCTTATGCGCGGTGCAGCGCGTGCATTTTCCGGGATGAAGGATTTCCGGTCATTTACCGACGACGACCCCGAGGAAAAGTCCACGCTTGTGTTTATTGACGAGGTGCAGATCGAGGAGGCCGGCGACCTGGTTCTTTTCCGCGTCTGCGGATCACATTTCCTCTGGAAACTCGTCCGGCGGCTTGTGGGGGTGGTCGTCGAAGCGGGGCGCGGACGGCTCCGGCCTGAGGAGATCCCGCCCCTGTTCTCAACGGGAACCGACCTCCCGGCGAAGCTCACCGCGCCTCCGTCAGGCCTTTTCCTGGAAAAGGTGTATTACGGCGACGAAAAACGAAGAGCCGAACTGAAACCCGTACTTTCTGTTGCCCATGAGCGATAACAAGATCATATTTTCAATGGCCGGGGTGGGGAAGGTCGTCAAACCCAACCGCCAGATACTGAAGGATATTTACCTCTCCTTTTTCTACGGGGCCAAGATCGGCGTCCTGGGTCTGAACGGAGCCGGCAAGAGCACGCTTCTGAAGATTGTCGCCGGGATCGACGCCGATTATCTCGGGGAGATCTCGATACAGAAGGGGATCACGTTCGGATACCTTCCGCAGGAACCGGAGCTCGATCCTTCAAAGACCGTACGGGAGATTGTGGAGCAGGGTGTTGAGCAGACCGTGAAGCTCCTGAAGGCGTTCGAGGATGTCAGCAACAAGCTTTCGGAGCCGGATGCGGATTTCGACACGCTCCTTGCGGAACAGTCAAAACTCCAGGAGCAGATCGACCATCAGAACGCATGGGACCTGGACAGCAAGCTGGAGCAGGCGATGGACGCCCTCCGGTGCCCGTCCGGGGACACGAATGTCGGCGTGCTTTCGGGAGGGGAGAGGCGGCGGGTGGCCCTCTGCCGGCTGCTCCTCCAGGAGCCGGACGTTCTCCTCCTTGATGAGCCGACAAACCACCTCGACGCCGAATCCGTCGGCTGGCTCGAGGCCCACCTCGCGCAGTACCCGGGGACCGTGCTTGCGGTGACGCATGACAGATACTTCCTCGACAACGTCGCAGGATGGATACTGGAGCTCGACAGAGGGGAGGGGATACCGTTCCAGGGGAATTATTCGTCATGGCTCGATCAGAAACAGCAGAGGCTCAAGACCGAGGAGAAACAGGAATCCCGCCGCCAGAGGGCGCTTGCCCGGGAGCTCGAGTGGATCCGGATGAACCCGAAGGGGCGCCATGCCAAGAGCAAGGCGAGGATCACATCGTACGAAAAGATGCTCGATGAGGAGACCGAGAAACGGAACGAGGAGATGGAGATCTACATCCCTCCGGGACCGCGCCTCGGCAACGTTGTCATCGATGCAAAGAAGGTCGCAAAATCATTCGGCGAGATCCTCCTGTACGACGACATGAATTTTGTCCTCCCTCCGGGGGGGATTATCGGCGTCATCGGTCCGAACGGCGCCGGAAAGACCACACTGTTCAGGATGATCACCGGGAAGGAGAAGCCGGACGCCGGTTCGATCGTGGTCGGCGAGACCGTCAAGCTCGCCTACGCAGACCAGAGCCGCCTTCTTGATCCCTCGAAGACGATCTGGCAGGAGATCTCGGGGGGTGAGGAAATCCTCACGCTCGGGAAGCGGGAGGTGAATTCCCGAAGCTACGTCGCACGGTTCAATTTC
>PMJQ01000078.1 GCA_003157485.1 Ignavibacteriota bacterium | reverse complement strand
CCGCCGCACGGCCGCCAGCAGATACTCCATCGCCGCAAACGACGTCTCCCGATATTTTCGCCGGCTCCAAAGATGGATCAAGATCGGCGCAGCCGCCGCCCCCAGCCAGCCGAGCATCGGCAAGCTGACCCATCCGAAGGCGAAAAGTGGCGGCGGGGGAAACATAGGAGGGATTAGGGATTAGGGATTAGCCAATTGGATTCCGGCAAGACCCTTGGGACGTGAGTTACAAATTCAAGTTGGACAAGATGCTTGTCCATGAATGGTTTGGAAACAAGAGCGACGTTGTCCGTGAATCCAAAATCGAAACTAATGGTAAGTGGCGCCAGATCAGCCGTCGAAGAAGTCTCGCTGATTTGCATCCATGCGTCGCGACCCGAGAGGATGTTCCCAACGAAATGAAACCATCCCTCTGTCCTATACAACTTGGAGTGATCTTGAAAATAGTGGCATAGTTCGGCCGGCTTTCTAATGTCAAATCCCAGCAGATCGGCCATCGACAAGAACTCCTGCGGAAAAGCCTTGTCCTAGGCTGCCATGAAGTTTCGGCAGTCAGCGCAGTCACAATCACAACCTTCCGGCTTGGCTTCATAGCACTGCCGGGTCACATGCGGCTGATGCTCAATGCTCCAGCGGCCAAACGCAGAAATCATGGTTGTCTCCAATCCCCAATCCCTAATCCCTAATCCCCTCCTCCCCGAGGCCCCCATGCCCGACAAGCTTCTCGATTTTCGTAGCGACACTGTCACTCGCCCCACGCCAGGCATGCGCAAGGCGATGGCCGAGGCCGCCGTCGGCGACGACGTGTTTGGCGAAGATCCGACGGTGAACCGTCTTCAGGAGCAGGTGGCGGGGCTTCTGGGGAAGGAAGCGGCGCTCTACGTGCCGAGCGGGACGATGGGGAACCAGACATGCATCAAAGTCCATACGCTGCCGGGAGACGAGGTCATATGCGAAAAGGGGGCGCACGTGTTCAACTACGAAACCGGGGGGATCGCGTTTCTCTCGGGCGCCCAGGTCCACGCCGTCGAGGGGAAGAGAGGCGCGTTTGGCGTTGCGGAGATTGAGCGGGCGGTTCGTCCCGATCTCTATTACATGCCGAAGACCCGTCTCATCTGCCTCGAGAACACGCATAACCGCGCCGGCGGTACGGTTTACCCGTTGGAACTCATCCGTGAGATCAGCGCGTTCGCCAGGAAGAAGAACATCCGCCTTCACCTGGACGGCGCCCGGCTCTGGAATGCGAGCGCCGCGACAGGCATAACGCCGATGGAATATGCGTCGTATTTCGACTCCGTTTCCGTGTGCCTCTCCAAAGGGCTGGGGGCTCCCGTCGGATCCGTCATCGCGGGGAGCACCGCGTTCATTGCCGAGGCGCGCCACTACCGGAAGATATTCGGCGGGGGGATGCGCCAGGCCGGCATTCTGGCCGCGGCCGGACTGTACGCGCTGGAACACAACACCGGCCGGCTTGCGGAGGACCACGAGAAAGCGTCCTTCCTTGCGCGGGAGCTCGCGCAGGTGAAGACATTCGATATCGATCTTGGCTCGGTGCAGACGAACATCATCATCATCGGTGCGGAAAGAACCGGCAGGTCGCCCGAGGAGATACTCGCGGCGCTCAGGGGGAAAGGGGTCCTCCTGACGCTGGGGAATTACATGGGACTCAGGGCGGTCACACACCTTGATGTCACCATGGACGAGGTGAAGCGCGCCGCGCGCATCATTCGGGAGACCATGGGCTGATGGGGGTCGACCGGGCGCATTGCGTTCCTTGAACATATCGGCGTCCCGGTCAGCGCCGACGCGATAAGGGTGGGAAGAGGACACAGGGCCCGAATATCGTTGATTCGGGGCAATAGTTTACATTTCCCTTGCTTTTGACGCCGGAAGTATATATCTTCTTGTGTTGTAGATATAGCCCAAATTGGGCTATTTTTGTTTGGGATGACCCTTACCATAATGCTGAACGATGAAATGCGGACCGCAATCGACGATTGCGTCGCCCGCCTCTCTGCTCATCTTATCGAACTTGTTGTGCGCGGGCCCCGCGGGAAAACCCTTGTCGAGATATTTATCGATGCGGAACAGGGTGTGACGAGCGACCTTTGCTCCACAGTAAGCCGCGAAGCGTCCGAATTGATTGACCGTTCGGGCTGGATTGAAGGTTCGTACCGGCTTGATGTTTCATCCCCGGGAATTGGAAGGCCGCTCAGGTTTCCCTGGCAATACAGAAAGCACATCGGCAGAACGCTGGCGGTGAAGGCAGAGTCGCCGGGCGGAAGCGTCGAACGTACAGGCCGCCTGTCGTCGGTGGGGGAGACCGGGATCATGCTGGAGACGGCTAAGGGGAAGGCGCCGGAGGAATTCCGTTTTGAGAGCCTGACAGAAGCTGTCGTCAAGTCGCCGTGGTGACCCGTCCAGGGTTGGAGTCAACATTTATTCGGAGGTTCTGATGAATTCGGAGATTGTCGAATCTTTTGCCCAGATGGTGCGGGAGAAGGGCATCGACAAAGACATACTGACCGGCATCGTCGAGGACGTCTTCTCGATGATGGTCCGGAAGAAGTACGGACAGGACGCGAAATTCGACGTCGTCGTGAACATGGACAAGGGCGACATAGAGATTTTCCTGGAGCGCGAGGTCGTGGAGACCGTCGAAAACCCGATGACGCAGATCGACGCCCAGACCGCCCGGGAGATTTCGGGAGAAGAGCTCAGCGTCGGAGAGGATTTCGTCGAGGTCATTCCGCTCGTCACATTCGGGCGCCGGCTCGTCGTCAGCGCGAAACAGAACCTCAACCAGCGCATCAAGGAAATCGAGCGCGAGAGCATTTACAACGAGTACAGCAACACCATCGGCGACATCGTGGTGGGGGAGATCTACCAGATCCGGCGCAACGAAATTCTGATCAACCACAACCGCAACGAACTTCTCCTTCCGAAAAGCGAGCAGATCTTCAAGGAGCGGTACAAGAAGGGGGACACGATCCGTGCGGTCGTCAAGGAAGTCAGGAAAAACGCCGGCAATCCGGTTGTTGTCGTTTCCCGCGCCGACCCCAAGTTCCTCTCGAAGCTCTTCGAACTCGAAATCCCCGAGATTTACGACGGCATCATCGAAATCAAGCAGATCGCCAGGGAACCCGGAGAACGGGCGAAGGTTGCCGTGGAATCCCATGACGACCGGATCGATGCCGTGGGCGCCTGCGTGGGGATGAAGGGCGTCAGGATCCATACGATCGTGCGGGAGCTCAACAACGAGAATATTGACGTCATCAACTTCAGCGAACAGCCCGAAGTGTTCATCCAGCGGGCGCTCGCGCCGGCGAAGCTCAAGACCATCGAGCTCAACGACGAGGCCAGGACCGCGAACGTTCTTGTCGCGGCCGACCAGGTTTCGCTCGCCATCGGACGCAACGGGCAGAACATCCGATTGGCCTCAAAACTGACAGGCTACGAGATCAACCTCATCAAGGAAGGCGGAGAAGACGAGTACGACATCGAGCTCGTGGACTTCAAGGAGGAACTCGGAGAAGAGTTGTACCTCAAGATGATCGACGCGGGACTTGAGACCGCGAAGGACGTGATCAACGCCAAGCTCGACACGCTCCTTGCCATCGAGGGGCTGACGGAGGAGAAGATCCACGAGCTGCGCGAGATGATGAAACGCGACCTCGAGGAAGCGGAAGTGGATGACGACGAGGAGGAGGGGGAAGAGGAGGAGGAAGGGGAAGAAGAGACGGGGACGCAGGCGGGATCCGCCGGGACGCCGGGTGCGGAAGCACCGGCGGTGGACGCAGAGGCGGGAACGACGGGCGAGGGACCTGCGACGGAAGAGGCTCCTCCTGTCGATCCGGCACCGGGCGGCGAACACGCTGCGGCATCGAAGGAGGAACCGACAAAAGACTAGTGTTGGATAGTCGATGCTGTTCCTCTGACGATTGAACAAAGGGTGGTCATGGCAGAAACTGCGGAAAAAAAGAAAAAACTCTACAAGGTTGCGACCGAGCTCAACCTCTCGCATGAAACGCTTATAGAATTCCTGCGCAAGAAGGGGCACGAGGTCAAAGGCCACATGTCTTCGCTTGACGAGGACATGATGAAGGATATCCTCGTCCATTTCAAGAAGGAAAAGGACGTCGCGGAGAAGCATCAGCGGAAGATTGCCGAAATCCGCGAGACGCGCAAGAGGGCGGAAAGGAAGGTCGACGAGACGGCGGAGCCTGCTGCTCCTTCCGCCCCTCCCGCCGCCGCCCCGGTGGTGCAGCCGGAACCGCCTCCTCCGGAGCCGGTTCCCGCGGAGGAGGTTCAAGTCGCCGAAGAGGAGACGGCCCCCGTTGTGGCCGACGCCGCCGAGCCGGAGACCGCTCCGCCCGCGTCGCCCCCCGTACCGGTGGAAGCCGCCGCGCCGCCTGCCGAGCCTCCGTCGGTCAAAGAGAAGGTCGAGCCCCGGAAGCCCCGGGGGGAAGAACTCCTCTCTCCGCTGGAAAAGGAACACCGCAAAAAGGTCGGCCTCACGATCAAAGGGAGGATAGACCTGACGGTCCGGACAAAACCGCCGGTCCGCGGGCAGAAGCCCGGCACCGCCGCCCCGACCGCCGCGGAGACCGACGAACACAAGAGGAAGAAGAAGAAAAAGAAGGTCCGCGAGGACGTTCCGGAAACGAAAGCGGTCGAGGTCGACGACCTCGAGAGGAAGAAGAAGAAAAAGAAGAAGATCCGCCACAAAGAGATTGACCAGGCGGAGGTCACGGATGCCATACGCCGGACATTTGCCGCCATGGACGACACCCCCGCGACGGGGCGGGCTGTCCTGAAGAAACGAAAGAAAAAGGAGCGGGAGGAGGAGGTCGCCCGGCTTGCGGAGGAAGCGCAGAAAGAGGAGGGTAAGCTCCGCGTTACCGAATTCGTGTCGGTGAACGATCTTGCCAACCTGATGCGCGTCAACGTCGCTGACGTCATCAAGAAATGCATGGAGCTGGGGATCATGGTCTCGATCAACCAGCGGCTGGACAAGGACACGATCACGCTTGTCGCCGACGAGTTCGGGTTCGCGATCAGTTTCTACGAAGAAGTGACGGAGGAAGAAGTCCTCACGGAAGGCGAGGACCGGCCGGAGGATCTCGTCCGCCGTCCGCCCGTTGTGACAATCATGGGACACGTCGATCACGGAAAGACGTCCCTGCTGGATTACATCCGCCGCTCCAACGTGGTGGCCGGGGAATCCGGCGGCATCACGCAGCACATCGGCGCCTATAACGTGAAGACGGCGAGCGGGCGCGTCATTACGTTCCTTGACACGCCGGGCCATGAGGCGTTTACCGCCATGCGCGCGCGCGGCGCTCAGATCACCGATATCGTGATCCTTGTCGTCGCCGCAGACGACAGCGTCATGCCCCAGACCCTGGAAGCCATCAGCCACGCGCAGGCGGCGGGAGTGCCGATCATCATCGCGATCAACAAAATCGACAAACCCGAAGCCAACGCCGACAGAATCCGCCAGCAGCTCGCCGAGAAGAACATCCTCGTTGAGGAGTGGGGCGGGAAATACCAGTGCGTTGAGCTCTCTGCGCGGACCGGGAAAAATGTCGACGTGCTTCTCGAGAAAGTCGGCCTCGAGGCGGATGTCCTCGATCTGAAATCCAATCCCGACAGGCTTGCTCTCGGCACGATCGTGGAAGCGCAGCTTGACAAAGGGAAAGGGATCACCGCCACCGTCCTTGTCCAGAAGGGGACGCTCCGCGTCGGCGATCCATTCCTGGCCGGGATCTTCAGTGGAAAGGTGCGGGCCATGTTCGACGAGCGGGGCAACCGGCTCGAGGCGGCCGGCCCGTCGACGCCCGTGCAGCTTACGGGGCTCGACGGCTTCCCGCAGGCAGGCGATTCCTTCCTCGTGATGGCGACCGACCGCGAGGCGCGCGAGATAAGCCTCAAACGGCAGCAGCTCAAGCGCGAGCAGGATTTCCGCCAGATCCATCTGACCACGCTTGATGACATCTCGCAGCAGATCAAGGAGGGCCAGGTCCGCGAACTCAACGTGATCGTGAAAGGCGACGTGGACGGATCGGTGGAGGCCCTTTCGGATTCACTCATGAAGATCGAGCACAAGGAGGTGAAGCTCCGCGTCATCCACAGCGGCGTCGGCATGATCTCGGAGTCGGACATCATTCTTGCCGCCGCCTCCGGAGCGGTCATTATCGGATTCCGCGTGCGCCCGAACCTGAATGCGCGGCGGCTTGCGGAGAAGGAAAAAGTCGAGATCCGGACGTACAGCATCATTTACGACGCCATCGACCACATCCACAAGGCGCTGGAAGGACTTCTGGCTCCGGAGAGGAAAGAAGAGATCGTCGGTACGGCGGAGGTGCGCGAGGTCTTCAAGGTTCCGAAGATCGGGAACATCGGCGGGTGCCACGTGCAGGACGGCAAGATCATGCGCAACAACCGCGTCAGGCTCGTCCGGGACGGGATCCAGGTGTTCGAGGGATCGATTTCCTCGCTCAAGCGGTTCAAGGACGACGTCCGCGAGGTCGAAGCCGGATTCGAGTGCGGACTTGGTCTCGAGAATTTCAACGACATCAAGGTTGGCGATACGATTGAGGCTTTCCGCATCGTCGAGGCCAAGAGGAAACTGTAATGTCGATTCGCACGGAGCGCGTCGCATCGCTCATCAAGGAGGAGATCGGCGCAATATTGATCCGCGAGTACCGCGATCCGTCGCACGGGTTCACGACGGTGACCGACGTGAAGATGACTCCGGATCTGAAGATCGCCAGGGTGTACTTCAGCGTCTTCGGCGGTGCGGCGGCGCAGCAGGCAACAATGGCGCTCCTGGAGCGCGACAGGGCCAGCATGCGCCGTGAGGTGGGATCGCACCTCAGGATGAAATTCACTCCGGCCCTTCAGTTCTATCTGGACGACACGCTTGACCACGTTGACCGGATCAACACGCTGATCAAGAAAATCCATGACGGAACCGAGCCGTGAATACCGATTCGCCGAAGGGGAGATGCTTCTCGTACGCAAGCCCGCGGGGTGGACCTCGTTCGACGTCGTGCACAGGATTAGAAAAATCACCGGCGTGAAGAAAGTGGGACACGCCGGAACGCTGGATCCTCTGGCCACGGGTCTCCTGATCGTGTGCACGGGAAAGAAGACGAAGTCGATCGCCGGATTCGTCGGACTGGACAAGGAGTATGAGGCGGAGATGGTTCTCGGCGGCCGGACGGAGTCGTTCGACAGGGCGACGCCGGTCGTGGAGACACGGAGCACCGAAGGAGTCGATGAGGAGCGCGTCCGCACGGTCCTGGCCGAATTCACCGGCCCGCGTCTCCAGATGCCCCCGATGTGGTCAGCGGTCAGCGTGAAGGGGAAGAGACTCTACAAGTATGCGAGGGAAGGCGTCGAGGTGGATCGCCTCCCCCGCGAGATCGTCATCCATGGGATCGAGCCGCTCCTCATCCGTGTGCCCCTGGTGCGGTTCAGGGTCACATGTTCAAAAGGGACGTACGTCCGGAGCCTCGTCAGCGAGATGGGAGAACGGCTCGGATGCGGCGCGTACCTCTCCGCGCTCGAACGAACCCGGATCGGCCCGTTCCGGGTCGCCGATGCGGTGACACTGGAAGAACTGGGCGCATACAGGACACTGCTGGCAGCGAAGCCGTCATGATTGTCGTGCGTTCGGTGAAGGAGGTGCCCCGTGACGCGAGCTCCGTTGTCACCGTGGGCACGTTTGACGGCGTGCACCTTGCGCACGCGGAGATCATCCGTGAGGTAGTGAGCCGGGCCAGGATGCGCGACGGGCGCAGCATCGTCGTCACGTTCGACCCGCACCCCAAGCAGGTGGTGGGGCCTCCGGGAAGCCGGGTGGAGCTCCTGTCGACAATCGGGGAACGCCTTGAGGTCATCGGAACGATGGGAGTTGATGTCCTTCTCGTTCTTGAATTCACCTACGACTTCTCCCGGATCAGCCCGGGAGATTTCTACCGCGGCTACATCGTCGACGGCACCGGAGTCGACGAGGTGATTGTCGGCTACGACCACATGTTCGGCAGGGACAGGACCGCCGGGATCGCCGATCTCGTGAAGATGGGAAAGGAATTCGGGTTCTCGGTGTTTGCCGTCCATCCGTTCACCGTGGATGGGGAGACGGTGAGCAGTACGCTCATACGGAAGGCACTCGCCGCCGGTGACGTGGAGAGGGCGGCGAAGTTCCTGGGACGGCCGTACGGATTCAGCGGCACGGTTGTCAGGGGTGACGGGAGGGGAAAGACAATCGGGTTTCCGACCGCCAATATCCGGCCCGAGGACGCGTCCAAGGTGATCCCGGCGCGCGGCGTTTACTCCGTTGGGATCCGGGTGGGGAGCGAGAAACGATTCGGAATGATGAACATCGGGGTCCGTCCTACGGTGGCAGCCGCACCGGAGGAAACACTGGAAGTTCACCTGTTCGATTTTGACAGGGACCTCTACGGGGAAAGGCTCACGGTGACGTTTCTGACGCGCCTGCGGGACGAGAAGAAGTTCGATTCGCTCTCCGATCTCGTCCTCCAGCTTGGGAAAGACAGGGAGAACGCCCGGCGGACCGTGCTGAAACGGCCGGGAATGCGATAGCAGCCAACTAAACGATCTATTGTCAGTTACACGAAGGAGCAGTGCAATGGCAATCACCAAAGAACAGAAGTCCGAGATCGTCACAAAGTACGGAAAGAACGGGAAGGACACCGGCATCCCGGAGGTCCAGATCGCTCTTCTCACGGCGAGGATCAACGATCTCACGCCCCATTTCGAGAAATTCGGCAAGGACCACCATTCCCGTGTGGGGCTTCTCAAGATGGTCGGCAAACGCCGGCGTCTCCTTGACTATCTTCAGGAGAAGAACATCGAGCGATACCGCAAGATCATCGCCGAGCTGCAGATCAGGAAGTAACGCTCTGCGGCGGCACGACGTCACTAGGGACGTGTGCGCGCGCAGGGGGATTGTCCGAAGGAAGCATAACCACAATGAAGGTAACAAAAGAGATCAACCTCGGGGGAAAAGTCTTTTCCCTCGAAACGGGAAGGTTTGCGAAGCAGGCCGACGGCGCGGTGATGGCCCGGTTCGGCGACACGATGGTGCTCGCGACGGTTGTCGCGAGCAAACAGGAGAGCGACAGGTTTGATTATTTCCCTCTCCAGGTTGAATACCGGGAGAAATTCGCGTCGGCCGGGAAGATCCCGGGCGGATTCTTCAAGCGTGAAGCCCGCCCGTCGGAGAAGGAAGTCCTCGGCTCCCGCCTCATCGACCGGCCGATCAGGCCGATGTTCCCGGAATGGTTCAAGTGTGAGACGCAGGTCATCGTCACCGTTTACTCGTCGGACCAGGAGCATGACGGCGACATCCTGGGCGCCGTTGCGGCGTCCGCCGCCCTGATGATCTCCGATATCCCGTTTGAGGGACCAATCGCCGAAGTCCGGGTCGGCCGCATCGACGGGACGATGGTCATCAATCCCACGTTCACAGAGCTCCAGAAGAGCGACATGGACGTGACCGTGGCCGGGACGGAAGACTCGATCGTGATGGTCGAGGGGGATGCGCAGGAGATCAGCGAGCAGGACATGCTCGGGGCTCTCGGGTTCGCGCACGACTACATCAAACAGATGTGCCGGGTGCAGGTGGAGCTCGCCCAGGAAGTCGGACACGCGAACCGTCAGGCCCCGGCCCCCGTCTCGAATGAGGAGATGGTGAAGGACGTGCGCGCCATCGTGGGGACGGAGATTTCCGTTCTCGCCGAAACGCCGATGCTCAAGGAGGAACGCGCGCAGCGCACCGAGGCGATATACAAAAAAGCGCAGGAGGGGCTCGCGGAGAAGTACCCCGAGCAGGAGAAGAAGATCGGCGAGATCATACACGACATGGAATACGTGGCGATGCGCGAGATGATCCTGGAAAAGGGGAAGCGGCTTGACGGCCGCGGACTCAAGGACATCCGGCCCATCGTGATTGAAGTCGGCCTCCTCCCCAGGACGCACGGCTCCGCGCTCTTCCAGCGGGGGGAGACCCAGAGTCTGACCACGCTGACGCTCGGGACGAAGATGGACGAGCAGGTGATCGACGGACTCCTCCCCGATTCCACGAAACGTTTCATGCTTCACTACAACTTCCCGCCGTTCTCCGTCGGCGAGGTCGGCCGTCTCGGCACGACCGGCAGGCGGGAGATCGGTCACGGCAACCTGGCNNTCCTCCTCGATGGCAACGGTGTGCGCGGCCACGCTTGCGCTGCTCGACGGCGGCGCTCCCCTTATTCGCCCGGTCGCGGGAATCGCGATGGGTCTCGTCAAGGAAGGGGACAGGGTCGCGATTCTGAGCGATATCCTCGGAAACGAGGACCATCTCGGGGACATGGATTTCAAGGTGGCGGGGACGTGCAACGGGATTTCCGCGTTCCAGATGGACATCAAGATACGCGGGATCTCGCTCGACATCATGCGTCAGGCGCTTGACCAGGCCAGGGAAGGCCGTATGCACATCCTGGGAAAGATGGAAGCGGTGCTCGCAAAGCCGCGTGCAGACCTTTCCCCGTTCGCTCCCCGTCTTACGTCCTTCAAGATCCCCATCGACCTCATCGGGGCGCTTATCGGCCCCGGCGGGAAGAACATCCGCTCCATCGTCGCGGACAGCGGCGCGGAGATCAACGTGGAGGATGACGGAACGGTTGTCGTTGCGGCGACGTCGCAGGAATCAGCCGACAAGGCGATCTACGCGATAAAGAAAATTGCGGAGGTGCCGGAAGTCGGCAAGGTGTATCACGCCACGGTGAAGAAGGTGATGGATTTCGGCGCGTTCGTCGAATTCCTTCCGGGGAAAGAAGGGCTCGTTCACGTTTCCCAGCTCGACGTAAAACGGGTCGAGAAGCCTTCCGACGTCGTCAAAGTCGGCGACACGTTCGATGTCAAGATCATCGATCAGGACGACCAGGGACGCTACAAACTTAGCAGGAAGGTCCTGATGGCCGGCGGCGCGACCCCGCCTGCGGGTGAGAATCCGCAGGGGGCGGACCGGCCGCCGGAGGGTCGGGATCGGGAACGGCATAACAGGCCCCACCGCTAGAAGGGCGTCACACATGACCCGTCTCCGGGGTTCCGGAGACGGGTTTCTTTATTCCAGCTCTCCGCTTGCCATGATCGTCATGAAATTCGGCGGCACCTCGAACCGGGACGCCGCTGCGATGAGCAATGTCTGCCGGATCATCACATCGCATCTTCCGGACCACCCTGTCGTCGTCATCTCTGCAATCGCGAGCGCAACGAACGACCTTGAAGCGTCCGCGCGAGCGGCCGTCTCAGGTAACGACGTCGGCGGAGTGGAAGTCCTGCAGCGGGTTCACTCCCGTCATGTCGAGATAGTGCGCGCTCTCGTAAAGAGCCCGATGCGTGCCGGAGATCTTCAGGGGGCATTCGCCAGTTACATCAAGGAGCTGGAAGCTCTTCTCCACGGGATCGCCATACTTCGTGAACTGACCCCGCGGACGCTTGATGCCATCTGCTCATACGGAGAACGCTTTTCATCGCGCCTCGTTGCTGCTGTCCTCCAGGAAAGCGGCGTCGATGCGGTCTGGGTTGATGCGAAAGAATTCATGCTGACGGACGCAAACTTCGGTCGCGCCCTCCCACTGATGGAACCCGTGACGGCACGGCTCAAGGCGGTTGTCGTGCCACTCGTGGAACGGCGGCAAGTACCTGTCACACAAGGATTTATCGGGGTGACAGCGTCTGGAGCATATACCACGATGGGCCGCGAAAGCTCGGACTNNGTCCTCCACCCGAACACCATGCTCCCGTTGCTTGAGAAGAGTATTCCGGTCGAGATACGAAATTCGCGAAACGGGGAAGGGACCGGCACGGTGATTGACCGGGACCGCGAGCAGGGGGGCGGCCGGCCGGTCGTGAAGTGCATCTCGTTTGCCCGCGACGTATCGGTGGTTTCCATCTCTCCCAGGAAGCGGTCGAACCAGTATCTCTTCTGGGAGGGTGTGTTCAGCGTCCTTTCCCGGTCCGGAATCGAAGTGAGATCTCTCACCACGTCGGAATTCCGGATCGCATTCACCGTAAACGGTTCGTTCGACAGGACTGCGGTGATTCCGCCGCTGGAAGAATTCGGTGAAGTCGCCGTCCTGCCGGATCAGTCGAGCCTCTGCATTGTCGGGACGGGCTTACGGGAGTGCGCAGGGTTCGCCGGGCGCGTCTTCGGGGCGCTTGCGGGGGTCAGGACGTCGCTTATCGCCTACGGCGCCTCCGGGCACAGTCTGACACTTGTCGTGGACACGATGGTTCTCGAAGACGCGCTCAACCGCCTCCATGCGGAATTCTTCGCATCGCCGGACTCCCCTGATGCGTTCGACGTCCCGTTCAACTGAGATATCCCGGCCGGCATCCGCAGCGGTGCTGAGGAGAAAGACCGCATTCATCTCCCGGCTTCTCGAACGGCGTCTGGGCATACCGAGGAGGCAGTCACCTCCCGCGCCCCCTCTGGACATGCTGATCGCCACCATCCTCTCTCAGAATACGAGCGACGGAAACAGCCACCGTGCGTATTCGGAGCTCAGGCGCCAATTCCCCACGTGGGAACTCGTTGCCGGGGCTTCGCCCGCGGCTCTTCGCACGGCGATCCGGACGGGAGGGATGGCGAACCAGAAGAGCGTACGGATACAAGAAACGCTTGCCGCGGTCCTGCAGATGTATGGAACATATGATCTGAGCTCCATCAGGAAGCTGTCCAGCGAGGAGGTCATCCGCCGTCTCACCGCGTTCAAGGGGGTAGGTGCCAAGACCGCCGCGTGCGTGCTCCTGTTTTCTCTCCGTCGCGATGTATTTCCGGTGGACACGCATGTCCATCGTCTGTGCACGCGTCTCGGCCTGGCCCCCGGGAGCCGGACGCCGGAGGAGACATTCGAAGCGATGAAATCCCTCGTTCCCCCCGGGAAGGCGCACTCGTTCCATACGAATCTGATCAGGTTCGGCCGCACAATCTGCCGCCCGTCCAACCCACGGTGCGGCGAGTGTCCCCTCTACGGGCGGTGCAGTTTCGAAGGGAAGGCCGCACCGGGAGGGTCACGTAATACACCCGCGCGCCCCGGGCGGGACTTTATGCTCCTGGACAACGTCTGATTATGGCAGATTCCTCTTTCCCGCCGCCGGCACGGCGCATACTTGTCATCAAGCTGCGCGCCGTCGGCGACGTCATACTCTCGACAATCGTTACAAAGAACCTGCGGCTTGCGTATCCCGGGGCGGTTATTCATTTCCTGACGGAAACTCCGAGCCTGGAGGTGTTGAAGCGGAATCCCTTCATTGACGGGGTCCTCGAGTATGACAGGAAATCGATGAGCGGGGCCGGATTGATCCGTTTGGTCCGCCGCGGCGGCTATGACCTCGTGATCGACCTCTTCGGCAACCCGCGGACGGCGCTCCTGACCCGGCTGAGCGGGGCACGACTGAGGGCCGGGTTCCGTTTCCGGTGGCGGCGCTATGCGTATAACCTTCTGGCTGAACCGCGGGGAAACAAGGTCCACAATACCCAGTTCAATCTCGACGCCCTGACGCCGCTCGGCGTTGCTATTCAGGACCGCAGTATCTACTTTTCGTTTGATGACGCAGACGCCCGGTACGTCGATGGATTCCTCCCTCCGGGATTCGGCCGTGGATCGCTCCGTGTGTGCATCAACAGCGGGGGAGGCTGGTACACGAAACGGTGGGGGCTCGACAGGTTCGCGGCCCTGGCAGACAGGCTCGCGGAGGAGTTCAACGCCCGCATCGTGATCCCCTGGGGTCCCGGCCAGCTGCCGGAGGCAGAGGAGATACGGAGCAGGATGACCCGGGACGCGTTCATCCCTCCGGCCACGACCCTCGGCCAGCTCGGCGCACTCATCAAGCGGTGTTCGATTATTGTCACGAACGATTCCGGGCCGATGCACATCGCCGCCGCGGTCGGAACGCCGGTTCTCGGTATATATGGTCCGACGGACCCCTTGCTCCAGGGACCATACGGCGACAATCATGTCGTCGTGCGGAACGAGGCCCTGAAGTGCCTTGGGTGCAACCTGACGGTGTGCCCGATCGGGCATCCCTGCATGCTCGGCCTCAGCGTTGAAACCGTGCTCCAGGGTGTGCGGCAACTCCTCCTGAAGAACAGGATTACACAATGAAAAAGACGCGGCGCCGCAAGCCTTCCGTTCGTCCGATCGTACCCCCGCGGTGCAAGCACTTCACGGGCTACAAGCCCTGCTTCCCCGGAACGCGGTGCGACGAACGGTGCGTGGATTTCGATCCCATCGGAACGCGGATACTCCTGATCAACCTTGACGCCATGGGGAATGTCCTCGTGACGACGAGCATTCTCCCGGCGATCAGGAGGAAGTACCCTGAAAGCACGATCACCTGGATCACGGAGAAACGTACCGCGCCTCTTCTCCAGCATAACCCCCTGGTGGATAGGATATTCACCTGGGAGCCGGAAAACTGGCTCATCC
This sequence comes from Ignavibacteriota bacterium, assembly GCA_003157485.1. GTDB lineage: Bacteria > Bacteroidota > Ignavibacteria > UBA10030 > UBA6906 > Fen-1273. Next base: position 7,878 of record PMJQ01000078.1, on the reverse strand, counting down.
TTCAGCAGATGTCGTTTGACGTCCTCTTCAACGTGGACAAATCGCGCCGCTCCGGCTCGTTTGCAATGGCGGTGAAGGCAAAAGCCAAATTCGGATTCGGCATGAACGCCGACGGGCAGATTGTCCCGCTGTCGAAAGAGGCGGATCAAAGTTACAGGATGGGTCTTGACGACGATCTGAAGTTCCGCAAAAACCGGAAGACGGTCCCCGAGCTCCAGTGCGATCAATTTAAGCTCGACTACCGCAGGGATGAATACATGCTCGCCCTGTCGGGAGAGGAGGAGGATTTCTGCCGCCGCTATGCGGCGGAGCACGGGCTGGCCGGAACGGGGAACGTGATAGTGGGTTTTAACACGGGATGTTCGGAGCTGTACCCGAACAAGAAAATGACGATCGAGCAGCACGTGACGCTCATCAGGAGGCTCTCCGGCGTCCCGGGGATCAAACTGGTTCTGCTCGGAGGGCCCGAAGATACCGTCAGGAATGCCGAGATAGTCCGGTGTGCGGAGGGGGCGGTCCTCAGCACGCCGACGACCGAGGGCCTCCGCCGCGGTCTCTGCTATGAAAACCTNNTGCGACGTCGTGATTTCGGGTGATTCATTCGGATTGCACGCGGCGATCGGGCTCAGAAAACACGTGATCGTCTGGTTCGGTGTGAGCTGCCCTCAGGAGATCGACCTGTTTGAACGGGGGATGAAATTCATTCCGGAAGGACTGGAGTGCTCTCCGTGCTGGAAGCGGGAATGCCCGTATAACCTCGAGTGCATTCAGATGATTGATCTGGATGGGATCGTCCGGGAAGTGCAGCGCTATGCAGGGGCAAAACTCAGAGGTTGAGCGCGAGGGAAAGTGTGTGCGCGTCCCCGAGATCGGAAGAGATCTTCGCATACGCGTAGTCGAGAACGANNACGACAGGCCTATCCCGAGCGTCAGGCCCCTTCCTTCGGACCCGAACTGATACCCCCCCCGGGCCGCAAACAGCGACGTAAGCTTCAGTTCGGCCCCCGCGTTAACGTAGTTCCTCTGCTCGGGGAATATGCGGACAAAGTCCGCCGCGACGGTAGCCTCCATCTGATCCTGATTCAGCCGGAACGTATACGCCGGTCCGAGGCGGAAAAGGGAAGGGAGCGTCGTTCTCTCCGCGTGCAGCACGCTCATCGATCCCAGATTGCAGAACGCCGCTCCCACCGTCAGGCTGTCAACGGGAGCCTGCCAGATGGCGCCGATGTCGGCGGCGTATCCGGAGTTCTCGTCGACGAATATCTTCTGGTAGAGAAACTTCCCCGTCACGCCGATCCGGAGGTCGGTCGAGAAGCGGTGGGCATAGGAGAGCCCGACTGAAAATTCACGCGACGTAAACGTGCCGTCGGCGGGTCCGGGCCTCGTCCTGACCTCAATATCCGACACGGTCGTCGTATTGATCGCTGCACCCAGCGAATTGTCGTCGCCGAGGGATATGGAAGATCCCAGGAATTCCATCCTTGTGTCCTGTATCCACTCCCTGTGCATGAACATAAGCTGTGACGGTTCCGGGGTCAGTGTTTCCGGAACGAGGCCCGCCGGGTTGTAGTATGTGGCCGACGCCCCCGAGGCGATTGCGCTCCCGGCGTCCGCCATTGCGGTTCCCCTTCCTGAGACTCCGAGTTTGAGAAATGCCATTCCCGATGATCCCGGTTGCGCGAACAGGAGGGGGGAGGCTGCGAGGAGGAAAAGCAGCGCGCTGAGCCTTGGTATGTTGCGCATGGCGATTGTCAACGTCTGTTCAGAATATGACGCCGAGCGTTATCACGTGCATGCCGCTCGGTGCGAAGGGTTCCACGACGTACACGTAGGTTACCGACGGGGTCCAGCCGCTGAGCGCGCGGCCGATCGTAAAACCAAATGCGGGGCTGGCTCCCGTCCCTTTCTGTTTCAGATCGATCCGATCAATTCCCGCGCGAAGCGTCAGCTCGCGGATTACGGGAATCTCCGCGCCCAGGCGGAGAAAGACCGTCCGGACGTTGCTGAATTCGATGTCCGAGGAAATGAGCCCGATGCTGTCGGGGAGCGCCCATGCAACCCCGCCGGTCACGAGGAGCGGAAAGGCGTCGTCGGACGTGGTTCCCTGGTCTGCATACAGGGGAGTCGAATCCCACTTGTATTTCGAATTGACGTCCTTTATCGTGACCCCGAACGTCAACGCGTTGTTCGCGCGGTACATCACGCCGAAATCCAGGCCCGCCGTTACCGATGTAAAATTCGTGTACAGGTGATAATAGAGGATTTTCAAATTCACGCCCACACTGAAGCCGCTCTGGAACTTCAGTCCGAACCCAAGAAACACCTGATCCTCGGAAGTCTTCATCAACCCGGTCTGCACGCCGTCTTCATCCCTCCCGTCGATATTGCTCACCCCGGCGTTGATCAGGCCGGCCGAGACCCCGGCATCGGGAGGGAGCGTCTGGCTGAACCCGATGAAATTGAGGCTCCTGTCAAGACTCAGGAGGCCGAACGAACCGGAAAGAGTGCGGTACGGGGCAAGCGGGATCGCCGCCGGATTGTAATACCCGCTGACGTCTCCCGAGATGACTGCAGTCATCGCATTTCCCATTCCCATCCCGCGAGCGCCGAACCCCATCCGGCTGTAGGAACCGGGCGCGCCCCCGATCTGGGCCAGGGCGATGGACCCCGTAACCAGCGTCGTAATGAGCGATGCAGCGACGCGACGGCTCATTGGATGACCATCACTTTCCCCCACGCCGGGTTGCCCCCGCCGACTGTCACCCTGTAGAAATACACTCCATTAGGGACAAGCGATCCCGATTGATCGCGACCATCCCATGTTTCGTCGCGTTCCTGTGCCCCGGTGCGCGGAGCGTCCCGGAGCACCGTCCTGATCCTGTTCATTCCGAAGTCGAACACCTCGATCGTCACGGTGGTCGATGCCTGTCCGATATTGTAGTGGAAGCGCACGATTTCGCGCTTCGGCGAAAACGGATTCGGGTAGGAATACGTGGCCGATGGAGATCCCACCGGCTGGTTCGTCCGGAGCACATCCCATTTCTCTCCGAACAGATTTGCCGCATTGTCGACTGTTCTGACAAGTCCATCCGCGTTTCCCGCGAACACCGTGTCCGCCATGATCCCGGCTGCAAAGAAGGAGGTGGAGGTAATCACATTTCCCCGCACCGGGTCCGCAATCGACCCCGACATCTCCCATGAGACCCCGCCGTCAGAGGAGCGAAAGAGGCCCTGATCGGCGGCGACGTACACGATGGAGTCCCTGAACGCAAAGTCGTACGCCTTGACGCCGATGAGCGGATTTTTCCACGTCTTCCCCGAATCGTCCGTGCAGCTCACGGAAAAGGTTTCGCCCGTCGTGGCGGCCGGCCAATTTGCGGTCCAGATTCGTGTTCCGGTTGGGCGGCGTTGGCCCCTGATGGCGACGACCCAGTTCGCAAGCACGTGATTCAATTCATTGGTGGCGGTGAACTTCGACCAGCTTGCGCCTCCGTCGGGCGAGCGGTTGATCCCGCCCGCGCTCCCTGCCCAGACCACCGAGGGGCTCTCGACGTACACGGAGAAGAGAAGGAAATTGTTGTTGAGCCGCGGATCAACGACGTACCCGCTCAGCGAGTCGTTCGGCGAAATGCTGCTGAGTGAATCGGACGGAAGCACCGTGCGCTTCCACGTCGCCCCGTTGTCTGTGGATTTTCGGAGCCCGCTCGACCAGCTTGCCACCCAGACCGCGCTGTCAGTCACATCCACGCGGAATGTCACGTTCTGTTCCGGCACCGTGATGGGAAGGAAGTGAATGCGATTCGCCCCGTATATCACGGCCGTGTCGGATTGAGCGTCGAGGGGCTGCGGGGCGGAATGCCAGGTCGCCCCATTGTCGAAGGAGTATGTGTACCCGGCCCCTGTCTGCACGTTCCCCGCCGCCTCAGTTTCCTCGACGTACCCTGTTGCGCACCAGACGGTATCGCCCTTCACGTCCATGGCAAAGATCCCGGGTCGTGCAAATTGCGGCGCGGCGCGAAAGCTCACAAAAGTCCGCCCGCCGTCCGAAGATCGCGCAGCGCCTTTTCCCGTCCCTATCCAGAGCAACGTCCCCCGCGTCATTATCTGCGAAATGGAGTTGCTCGGAACCTGTGATTGTACGACGTCGGTTTTCGCCGTGAGGGACGGGGTTGACAGCAAACGGGTCTGGGCGTAAATCTCCGGCGAGAAAAGTCGTAAAACGAGGAGGGCGGTGAGTAGTATTATTGAAGGGAATCTCTTCATGGTTCAGTACAGTGTGACACTGTGGAGAATCGTCCCACTTGTATCGCCGAAACTATTGACGGCCTGAAACGCAAATCGATACGTCTTTCGGACAGTCGGACTGTCTGTTGCCTTGACGATAATGGCATAGGTGCTGTCACCGGGAGTGGAGCCCGGAGCGGATCCGTCATTGTTCATTATAAACTTCTGCGTGGGATCGCTTGAATCCAAGCTGCGAAAGAACACCTGGGCGATATCGGCCTGGCCATCAACGTCTGTCGCCCTGATGTAGAGCGGTATTGTCGCGCTCCCCCCGACGGGGACAATGACGGAGTCGGGTGCAACCAGATTCGACAGGACCGGGGCATGGCTGTCCCTGATCATGAACAGTGCCTCTTCCTCCGTGTTGCTCGTAAATCCCTGGTTGTCGATTGCGGCGAATTTCAGAATATAGACTCCGGATGCAGACCGGGGGATGGTGAATTGAATGAGCGCGGAATAAATTCCGTCACCGGCAATCGAATCCGGAGAGACCCCATCGTCGTGGAGCGTAACGGTCATGAGGGGATCGGTGGCCCCGGAGGGAATGATCGCCGCATTCACGCTGGTAATTCCGGCCATGCCTGAAGTGCGGGTAATGGACGCCTGGGCGCGCACCGTCACAGTGAGGATCCCATTCGACTGGGGGAGCGACTTCATCTTGATTGAGTCGGGGTAAACCGCCGCACCCTTCATGAAGGGGGGAGCCCCTGACGGGTCAAGGACTCCTCCCGATTGCTTCGTGCATCCGGCGATCACGGCAAGCGCAATCAACGGCGCGACAAATCGCGTGAGAGGTGAATAACGCCGGGGAAACCCCGATGCGGAATGCGTCAGGGCCGAAGATATGAGCCAAACCGGGTGGAGCGCTGGTTTGGTGCCACGGGGAATTGGATGCATCGGAAACGTTGGTAAGACTTATACGTTAACTGGGTTTATAAGTACCAACGCTTCGATAGCCGTTATCCAGGTTGGAGGAGAGAAGAATTATCTGTTAATCATAAGAAATTGGTGGACGAATGTCAAGACCGCCGCCGTAGAAGGGTGTACGCAACGCCCATCGTTGTTTGTGGATATACTGTTGCGTATCATCACGCAGCGTTCACAGGCACAGCCAAATCCTGAAGACTCTCGATCCCGAAATCGCCTAAGAGAGCGGCACGCATGTTTGAGAAAACTCCCACGAGGGATCCAGAGCCGCCGCTTGCGGTGAAGGCGATGTGGTCCGCCGCATATCGCAAGTACTTCGGACTGTGGACAAATCTGGCAAAGACCTCCGGACTTTCGGAAGACGAATCCAAAGACGTTGTCCAGTCGATCATTGCCGGAATACTCTGCGAGCCCCGTCGGGAGTTTGAATCGCTGGATCACGTCAGGAATTATGTCGCGAAAAGCGTCTTCAACAGGGTGAAAGTGGTCAGAGCCCGCAACGGCAAAAAAACCGCCTGGCAAGAGGATACCGAGGTTCGGTTCGCGATCGTGCCGGACGAGTATGCAGGAGACGAGCGGAAGCTGAGGGAATCCCTCTGCCTTGCGATGGGCAGTCTTACCCGAAAGGACTTCAATATACTCAAGATGCGTTTCTTCTCCGGGTTCACACTTGCCCAGGTCGGCGAGTTCCTGGATATGCCGATATCAACCGTGAAGAGCAGAGAGGACGCGATTCTCAGGAAGATCAGGAAGAAGCTCCATCGCAGTGGATTCTGAACCTCGACATTTGTCGAACCGTACCGATCACACACAGGAGCGGGCTACGCAAATGGCAAAGCGAATTCGTAGTAGCACCATCATCGATTTCGCGCACGGAAGGCTGACGCCTGCGGAATCCCTCGGGCTGTTGGAGTCCATTGAGAAGGATGCACGGGCGTCAAAGGAGCTGGATCTAGTGGTCGACCTGATGAACGAAGCAGCCGACCCGCACAGCGGTATATTTAGAATCCCTGTCGCGCAAGAGACGTCGTTTCTCTGCCGGACAATGCGATCGATCGTCGAGAATGTCCGCAGTCATCCGATTCTTTACCCCGCCGGAGCGTTCGGGTCGCTTGTCGCGGCACTGGGTGTCCTTGCCTGCATAAATCTGATTTCCGGCAACAGGCTCGATGAGCTTACGGGAATTGACAGGACCGCGTTTTCGTGGAATGCCCGGGGGGCAGACAATTCGGATATCGCGGGTGCGTATGAGTTCTTCACACACGCTGAGTATGCGAAGTCGCTTTCGTTGCTTGATCGGCATCTCAGATTGCAGCCGGACGATGACCTTGCACCGTTCGTCCATTATACCGCCGGAGCGGTGTGTCTTATTGCATCAAAGCGATACTACTTTGCTTTGGTTCAGACGTATGACGTCCCCCTCATTTCTGAAGCGCTTCAGCACCTTTCCTCTGCCATAGGCCGGTCGACGAACCGGCGTCTGCTCGAAGAATCGAGATTCCTCCGGGCAAAGGGACTTCTCATGATCAACAAGCCCCGCGAGGCGGCAGCTGAACTCGATACCGTCAGGTCGCTTAACGGCCCGAGGAGTGATGAAGCAATGCAAATGATCGAAAGGATACACGCGATTAATCCCTGAACCTTCCAGCAGAGAAACTCCCATGTCCCGCCCTCGCGTCCCTGCAATTCCCCTTGCGCTCATTCTGTTTACCACGGCCTCATTTTCCTCTCCTGCGGACGATTATGTCGCGCTTCGGAGGATGATCGGTCAGGAGCGGTACGAAGAGGCCATATCGAGGTGCATTGAACTCATCCGGGACCATCCGGATATGCTCTCGCTCTACGAAACATTACCCGAGGTGGCGCAATATTCCGGGAATATCGATCGTGCCGTCACGTTCCTCGATTCGCGCGTGGAGGATGGAACAGCTCTCCCACTTGTTTACTACGGGCTGGGGACCGCGTTCTACAGCAAACAGGACTACCGGACTGCGGTTGTCTATTTCAATAATGCCATAGAAGCCGGAAACATTACAGCGGAATGCTACCGCGGCCTTGAATACGCGTACGAAAAGCTGGAAGGAATTGACGCTGCGACCCGGTATTTCAATTTGCTCTGTCACCGTGACCCCAAGAACCCAAACAACTGGTACGGGCTTGCCCTGGCGTACTGGACACGGCAGGATTATGAGCGCGTAAAATCGTGCCTGAATGAAGCTCTGGCACAGAGACCCGGCGAACGTCGGTATATACAGGCCCAGGTTGCGGCCGCGTATCTCCGCGGTGAAACGGATTCTGTTTCGGGGATGATAAACGGACTAATTGCGAATGCCTCCGTGGAGCTAGACTTCAGTGGAAAGGAATTTCTGAAATCCTTCGTCGCGGTGGGTCACTTCAATCGCGATAGGTACCCGTCCGCAATCCAGACTATAGAGGAGATCATAAGTGATGGAAAGACATACGGGTATCTCAGATGGTTGGGCTGGGGGTACAAGAGGATGTCGGACGTCAAGTTCTTGATGGGGGAGTACCAACCCGCGATTCAATTCTCAAAACAGGCAGCTATGGTGGCTGAAAAAGTAGGAGACGAGGAACTTCTTATCGCAGCTCTCGATCGACAATTTGAGGTGTACAGTGAATTGGGGGACTTTTATAATGAGTTGGAGG
>PMJQ01000071.1:33658-53442 GCA_003157485.1 Ignavibacteriota bacterium | reverse complement strand
ATGCCGTTCAACGGTGCGGTATCGCTTCTGATCTCAGATTCAAACTCCAGCCCTTCCCGGACGGACATGATTGCAATGCCGTGTACGGCGATCGGCCCATTCACGATGATCCTGTCGCCTGCCCTGGCGTTCCTTGGATCGATTTCCGCCGCCGGATTGACAAGTCCGATCCCCGACGTATTGATGAATATCCCGTCTCCTTTTCCCCTGTCGACGACTTTGGTATCCCCTGTGACAAGCCTTACGCCGGCCTTGTCTGCCGCGGACTTCATCGAGACGACGATCTTCCAGAGATCGTCCATCGGAAGGCCTTCTTCGATGATGAACGCGGATGAAAGGTACAGCGGTTTCGCACCGCACATGGCAAGGTCATTGACGGTGCCGTTGACAGCCAGCTCGCCGATATCACCGCCCGGGAAGAATATCGGCTTGATGACGTACGAGTCGGTGGAGAACGCGAACTTCCCGGTTCCCCCCGGGAAGATGGCCCCGTCGTGAAGCAATCCGAGCATCTCATCGTCGAACAGGGGGGCGAACATATTCTTGATGAGCTGATGCGTCAGCTTCCCCCCGCCGCCGTGCGCGAGGAGAACCTGTTTGTATTCCGAAAGGGGGATGGGACAGGCGGGCCCGGCCGACAGGTCGACGATCTGTTTCACGTCTGAGGTCCTCCCTTGTATTCACCGTAGTGATAATATGCCGCGCATGCCCCTTCCGAAGATACCATCGGCGCCCCGAGGGGGTGCTCGGGCGTGCAGAGCGTGCCGAACGCAGTGCACTGGTTCGGCTTCTTGAGTCCCTGGAGGATCTCCCCGGCAATGCACAGGGGGGATTCCTGCGTCCTGATCTCTCCGACGTCGAATATCTTTCCTGCGTCAAACGCCGCATACTCCTCGCTGAGCTCGAACCCGCTCCCGGGAATTACACCGATCCCCCTCCATGCCCTGTCCGAAACGCGGAACACCTCCCGGAGGAGGTTCTGTGCGGGAACATTTCCTTCCCTGCGGACGGCGCGGCTGTACTGGTTTTCCACCTCGTACCGGCCTTCTTCGAGCTGCCTGACGGTCATGTATATCCCCTGGAGCACGTCAAGGGGCTCGAACCCCGTCACGACGAGAGGGACGCGGTATTTCGCGGCGAGCGGTATGTATTCCTCGTAACCCATAACCGTGCACACGTGCCCCGCCGCAAGAAATCCCTGCACCCTGTTGGTAGGGGATGAGAGTATGGCGCTTATGGCGGGGGGAACAAGGACGTGCGAGCAGAGGAGAGAGAAATTTCCGATCCCCCGCTTTTTTGCCTGGTAGACCGCCATCGCGTTTGCCGGGGCGGTGGTCTCAAACCCGACTCCGAAGAACACGACTTTCTTCTCAGGGTTCTCGCGGGCGATCTTCAGTGCATCCAGAGGGGAATAGACCATCCTGACCTTTCCCCCTTCCGCCTTGACGGTGAGGAGGTCCTTCGATGAGCCCGGGACGCGGAGCATGTCGCCGAATGACGTGAATATCACGTCGTTCCGGGATGCGATCGCAATAGCCCTGTCAATGAGCTCGAGCGGAGTGACGCAAACAGGGCATCCCGGTCCGTGCACAAGCGTGAGTCCGGGGGGGAGGAGGGACTCGATCCCGTATTTGACGATCGTGTGCGTCTGGCCCCCGCAGATCTCCATGACGGTCCAGGGCCGGGTCGTAATCCGGCGTATCATCTCCGCCGATTTTGTCGCGGCCTCATTTTCCCTGTACTCGTCGATGTATTTCATGTCCCTGCAGCCTCTTCATCGTTTGCGTCCTCAATCTCCTTGAAAAGCTTGAGCGTCTCCAGGGCTTCCTGTTCGTCCACCGTACTGAGAGCGAACCCGACGTGGACGATGACGTAGTCGCCGACGCGGACTTCCGGCAGCCACTCAAGACAGACCTTCTTCTGAACTCCGCCGAAGCTCACGTTTCCCATCACGGGAGACTCGTCCCGCTCGATGCTGATGACTTTCCCCGGGATTGCCAGGCACATTGTCCTACCCTCCTTGCGTTTCGTTCACCATTCGTTTCGCGGCCGCCGCGATCTGTCCGAGCGCGATCCCCCCGTCGTTTGGGGGCACCCGCTGGTGCCAGTACGGCCGGAACCCTTCTTCCAGCAATCGCTCCACAAGCCGTTCCGTTAGGTAGCGGTTCTGGAAGCATCCCCCGCTGAGGACCACGCGTTCTTCACCGGCTTTACGGGCGACGCTCACCGCTGCCTCGATAAGCCCGTTGTGAAATTTCGCGGCGATCGCGGAGGGGCCTGTGCCGTTCTCGACGTCCTTCAGGAGAGCCCGTACCATCGGGGACCAATCGACAATCCAGCGAGGCTGAGCCTCATCCAGTCCCGCCGCTCTTCGGCGGGAACGAGCTTCATCAGTTCCCGCCTGTTCTTGGCGGGATTCAGCTTCATCGAATCCCGCCTTCCTTTGGCGGGATTGAGCCTCATCCAATCCCCCCCTCTTCTGGCGGGAAATGTCCTTCTCCTTCACCGGCTGGACCGACTCCGTAACGTCGAACGGATATGTTCCCGCGCGGTCTTCCCCGAGCGCAAACTCCACAGCCATTGCCGCCTGTCCCTCAAACGAACTCACCTGGTTCAGTCCCGCAAGAGATGCGACGGCGTCAAAGAGCCTCCCCGCGCTCGACGTGAACGGGGAGTTGATCCCCTTCACGAGCATGTCGCGCAGGACTCCCCGTTCGACTCTTGAGAACGACGCGAATGGGGCAAGCTCCATCCGGTTGAATATCTCCCCGCCGTAGAGCTCGAAAAGAAGCCCGATTGCCTGCCGGCGAGGCTCCTGTATGGCCTTCTCTCCTCCGGGGAGCCGGAACTGCTTCAGCGCGCCGACACGCTTGAACGTCCCCCCATCTGTAACAAAGAATTCCCCTCCCCAGATCGTTCCGTCCGTCCCGTATCCGGTCCCGTCCCACGAAATACCGAATACGGTACCCTTAAGGCCGTTTTCAGCCATGCAGGATGCGATGTGTGCCTGGTGATGCTGGATGGAGACGTGGGGAATCCCGGAGGTCTTTGCAAACTTGCCCGCAAATACGGTCGAAAGATAGTCCGGATGAATGTCAGATACAACACGCTCAGGCGTCACGTCGAACATGGAGAGCATGTCCTTCACCCCCCGCTTGAAGGCTTCAAGCGAATCACTCGTTCCGAGGTCGCCGATATGCTGGCTGATGAACACGTTGTCCCCCCTTGATACCGCAACGGCATTTTTCAAATGCGCGCCCACCGCGAGCATCTGCGGCGCCCGGAATCCCGGGCTGATGGGGAGAGGGGAGAACCCGCGCGCGCGTCTCGTGACGAGCTCACGGCCGAGCATAATGCGGACGATCGAATCGTCTGCATGCCGGAGTATGGGCCTGTTGTGGACAAGGAACGCGTCTGCTACGCCGCCGAGTCGCCGCAGTGCGTCGTGTTCATCGATGCAGATCGGCTCGTCGGTGAGGTTTCCCGATGTGGCGACGACCGGAAATCCGAGCTCCCGCATGAGTATATGATGAAGGGGGGAGGAGGGGAGCATTATTCCAAGCGAGGGATTCCCGGGGGCGACCGGAGATCCTGCACCCGCCGCCCCGTCCGCGCCGGTGATTTTTCTAAGAATCACGATCGGGGCTTCGGGTGATTCGAGCGCGCGCTCTTCAAGCGGAGATACGTCGCACAGCCGCCGAACCGAGGCGATGTCAGGCGCCATGAGCGCAAAGGGCTTCTCCTCCCTCTGCTTTCGAGTCCGGAGACGGTTCACTGCGTCGTTATCAGCCGCGCCAACGATGAGCTGGAAACCGCCGATCCCTTTCAGGGCGACGATTTGTCCTTCCCGGATCAAGCTCGCCGCACCGTCGATTGCGTTATGATCGTGCGCAAGCGGATTTCCCTCCCGGTCCCACAATGTGGCCCGCGGTCCGCAGACCGGACAGGCGATCGGCTGTGCGTGGAACCGGCGGTCGGCCGGGTCTTCGTATTCGCGCAGGCACGCCGGGCACATCCGGAATCCCCTCATCGATGTGTTCGGCCTGTCGTAGGGAAGAGCGTCGATTATCGTGAACCGCGGTCCGCAGTTTGTGCAGTTCGTAAAAGGATACCGGTAGCGGCGGTTCTTCGGGTCGGCGATCTCGGCGAGGCAGTCGGGGCAGGGGGCGATGTCGGGAAGGACCAGGGCGCCCGTCTCTCCCGAATTCGTGCTCTTGAGTATCTCGAACGACGTAAAGCCGGAGGGGTCGAGAAACGTGCACTCCATGCTCTGTATCGAAGCGAGGGGGGGTTTTTCGGCGCCGAGGCGGAGCAGCAACGCGTCGAGCGGCGTCCTGTCACCTTCCGCTTCGATGAACACCCCCGCGGGAGAATTGAGCACCCATCCGGTCAGTTGCAGTTCGGTCGCAAGCCGGTAGACGAAGGGGCGGAAGCCGACCCCCTGTACCGCGCCGCGGATCGCTATATGGACGCGGGATTTCACGGCGTAAAGTAGTAAGAAACCGGATATAATCCTCGCTCTTCAGTCGTCGGCGGGCGACGGGGCGAGGTACAGGAGGATCTCGGGGGTGGTCTCGCCGGTGAGGAGTTCTCGAATGAGCTGAACCGAGCAGTCGACGAGCCGCAGTGTTGCGGCGCTCATCGATTCGCCGAATCCGCAGTCGAACGCGGGAATTTCTACAAGCAACGCCTCACCGGGGGGATTCCCGTAGAGGGAGGAACAGATCCCGAGGACCGCTTCCGGGGATAGGGAATGCCCATCCCCTTTCTGGATCGTGCCTGCAGGAGCCAGGCGTGTCACGCACACGTTCTTCGTCCGGACGCTTGCGTCGACGAATATCGCCCTGTCGCATCCGGCCACGCTCTCGGCCATCTCGGGAGAAAGCCCGGCGGCCGTCACGACGTCCGTTTCCGGGAATTCCAGGGCCAGCCGCTCCGCGGCCGTCACCCCGGCCCCGTCATCGCGCCGGAGCGTGTTCCCGTATCCGATGACGACCGTCTTTGTCACCGTATCCTCTCGCTGACGACCTTCCCTTCGACGTCGATGACCTGGACGTGGAGCGGCATCTGCCCCATTGCGTGCGTTGAACATGAGAGGCACGGGTCGAAACATCGGATCCCCGCCTCAATCCGGTTCAGTATCCCTTCGGTGATCTTGTTCCCGTCGATGTACTGGATTGCAAGCTGGTGGACGGTCCGGTTCATCGCAAGGTTGTTCTGCGCCGTTGCAATGATGAGGTTCACCTTCTGGAGGACGCCGTTCTCATCGACCTCATACTTGTGAAAGAGCGTTCCGCGGGGAGCTTCGCTTGCGCCGATCCCCATCCGCCTGTTGATCATCGCCCGCGCCCTGATGTCCGCGCCGAGCATCGCCGGGTCGTTCAGAAGCATCTCGGCTTTCTCGACCGCGAAGAGAAGCTCGATGAGCCGCGCGAAGTGGTAGTAGAAGGAGTTGTTCACCGCGCCTGCGTCGCCCGCCAGGGCCTTGAATACCCGCCGCTCCTGCTCCGCGAGCGGGGTGTCGATGTAATCGCATATGTTGACGCGCGCGAGCGGCCCCACGCGGTACATCCCTTTCTGGTATCCGAGCGGCTTGTAGTAGGGGAATTTCAGGTACGACCAGCTCTCGGAGGCCTCGCCGAAGTAGTCGGCGTACTTGTGGATGTCGATCTTGTCCGCGATGATGTTCCCGCTCCCGTCCATGACTCGGAGCGCTCCGTCGTAATATTCAAGGGCGCCGTCGGGCGCCACGAGCCCGACGAACATGGAGCGGAAGTTGCCGAAATTGGGGATGTCCGCGGCGAACTTTTCGTGAATCGAGCGGAGTGTCTTAAGCGCTATCTGCGCGGTTTCCTTCGCTTCGGGTATCCAGCCGAGGAGATGGTCCCTCTTGGCGGAATCAAACGGCTCCCGGACCCCTCCGGCCACCGCCCACGGGGTGTGTATGCGGCGGCTCCCGAGGACTTCGATGATCTCCTGCCCGAATTTTCTGAGGCGGATCCCCCGTCTGGCGAAGTCCTTGTCTTTCGCAACAAGTCCGAATATGTTCCTTGTCGCGGGATCGGAATCGAACCCGAGGAGGAAATCCGGTGAAGAGAGATGGAAGAAACTGAGCGCGTGGGACTGGATCCACTGTGCGAGCGTGATAAGACGGCGCAGTTTCTCCGCCGTCTCAGGGATCGCGACCGCAAGGATGTCGTCCCCCGCCTTTGCGGAGGTAATGAGATGGCTCGTCGGGCAGATCCCGCAGATGCGCGACGTGATTCCCCCCATCTCCCACATGAGACGTCCCTCGCAGAACTTCTCGAACCCGCGGAACTCGTTCACGTGGAACCTGGCGTCGATGACGTTTCCCCGGTCATCGAGATGGATCGTGATCTTCGCGTGGCCTTCTATGCGTGTAACGGGTGATATGGTTATCGTCTTTGACATTCTCTCCTCAGTCTCTCCGCGTTCTTTGTCGTTCCTTTGTGTTGTCGTCCCGGGAATCGTCTCCGGTCCGCGTCAGCCGTACCGAAGGTAGACGTGCGACAGGGCAGGCAGCTTCCCTTCGAGGAGCTGGCTTACCGCGGACCAGATCGAATCGGCGGTCGGGGGACACCCGTGTATGAAGGCGTCGACCCTGATGATCTCGTGCAGGGGCTTTGCCTGCTTCATGAGTTCCGCGATCGTCGGGTAGTCGCGCGGGATCTGCGGGGTGAGGTCGGCGAGCTCGATGTACGACCGCTTGAGAACCGCATCGACAGTCAGCCCGTTCCTCATCGCGGTCACGTTTCCGGTCACAGCGCAGTCGCCGAAGGAGACGACGATCCGGGAATGTCTCCTGATGATATGGGCAAGTTCCTCGTTCTCGGTATTGGCGACCGCCCCCTCCACCAGCGTCACGTCGACGTTTTCAGGGAACTTCTTGATATCGGCGATCGGAGAATAGACGAGGTCCATTTTGTCCGCAAGTTCGATGAGCCGCTCGTCCATGTCGAGAAACGACATGTGGCACCCCGAACATCCGCCAAGCCATGCTGTAGCTACTCTCGGTTTCATCATGCTCTTTCCTGATTTACTCTTCGTCCGAATCCACGTTGATCCACTCCCGCTTCTGCCGTGCGGTCACGATATAGCGCAGGAAATCGGTCTTCTTCTCCATCTCCGACACCCCTTCCCCTTTTTCGATGATCGCGCCTGTGGGGCAGACCAGGACGCATTTGCCGCAGGAGGTGCAGCTCTCCGACGTCCCCCACGGCTGGTTCAGGTCGGAGATGATCTCGCAGGCGATGCCGCGCCCGGAGAGATCCCACGTGTGCGCCCCCTCGACTTCGTGGCAGACCCTTACGCAGCGGGTGCAGAGGATGCAGCGGTTCCTGTCCATGATGAAATGTTCGTGCGACGCGTCGAGCGTCTTTTTCGGGTAGAGGTAAGGGACGGTCACGTGCGTCAACCCCGTCTCGTATGCCTGGTTCTGCAGCTCGCAGTGGCCGTTCACGACGCAGACCGAACACTGGTGGTTCCCCTCCGAGGCGAGGAATTCGATGATAAGGCGGCGGTATTTCCGGAGGCGCTCGGTGTCGGTGGAGACCACCATCCCCTCCTTCGGTTTTGTCGTGCAGGCGGGGAAGAGCTTGGGTGAGCCCTCGACTTCGACGAGGCAGAGCCGGCAGGCGCCGACGTCGGAAAGCCCTTCAAGATGGCACAGCGTCGGTATCTTGATTCCGTGCTGCTGCGCGATCGAAAGCAGGCTCTCGTCGTCCTTGCCGCTGACCTGCTCGCCGTTGATTGTAAGTGTCAGTATCGCCATTGTCGTGTCCTGTTACCGCGTGAGTGGCTGTTCGTTGGGCGTGCCTGCGGGCACGAACCCTTCCGGAGCCCGGACGAGCTCCGTGTATTCGTTCCGGAAGAACCGGAGCGTCGAGAGAACGGGATTCGGGGCGGATTGCCCCAGGCCGCACAGGCTCGTATCCTTCACCATCTGGCACAGCTCTTCAAGCAGGGCCAGATCGTCCGTCGTCCCGTTGCCGAGAGAGATCTTTTCGAGGAGCCCGTGTATGTGGACCGTCCCGACGCGGCAGGGGACGCATTTCCCGCACGATTCGTCGACGCAGAATTCCATGAAATACTTCGCGACGTCCACCATGTTCGAAGTGGAGTCCATGACGATGAGCCCGCCGCTCCCCATGATGGAACCGACGGTCGCGAGCGAATCGTAGTCCACGGGGAGATCGAGCGCTTCCGCCGGTATGCATCCTCCCGAAGGCCCGCCCGTCTGTGCCGCCTTGAACGTCGTCCCCTCGGGCGTTCCTCCCCCGATGTCGAATATGATCTTCCTCAGGGGGATTCCCATGGGGACTTCGATGAGCCCCGTGTTCCGGATTTTCCCTGCGAGCGCGAATACCTTCGTTCCCGTGCTCTTCGGCGTCCCGATCGCTGCAAACCAGGCGCTCCCCCTTCGTATAATCGGGGCGATGTTCGCAAACGTTTCGACGTTGTTGATGAGCGTCGGGGCTCCCCAGAGCCCTTTCTCCGCCGGATAGGGGGGACGTGGCCGCGGCCTTCCGCGTTTCCCTTCGATCGACCGGATGAGCGCGGTTTCCTCGCCGCACACGAATGCGCCGGCGCCGATTCTGATGTCGATCCTGAAGTTGAAATCCGATTCAAAAATCCTGTTGCCGAGAAGCCCGAGCCGCTCCGCCTGCTTGATGGCGAGGCGCAGGCGCTCGATGGCAAGCGGGTACTCCGCCCGCACATAGAGGAAACCGACCGACGCGCCGACGGCGTATCCGCCGATGGCCATCCCTTCGAGCACCCGGTGCGGGTCCCCTTCGAGGACGCTCCTGTCCATGAACGCCCCGGGGTCTCCTTCGTCGGCGTTGCACACGACGTACTTCTGCTCCCCCTGCGCTTTCCTGACGATCCCCCATTTCAGCCCTGTCGGGTATCCCGCCCCGCCGCGTCCCCTGATGCCGCTCCGGCGGACCTCTTCCGCGACCTCCGCGGGCTGCATCTCCGTGACCGCCTTCGCAAGGGCTTCATACCCGCCGGAGGCGATATAGTCGTCGATCCGTTCAGAATCCATCGTCCCGCAGTTCTCGAGGACGATCTTCATCTGCGAGGAGAAGAACGGGTTTGTCGTATCGACGAGGTTTTCCGCAACGGGTTTCCCCTGGAGTATGTGCTCGTCGATTATCCTCTCCGCGATCCCCGCATCCACCCTCTGGTAGAGGGCTCCGTCTTCCGCGATCCTGACAAGCGGTCCCTCGCCGCATAGACCCATGCACCCCGTGCCGGCGATCTCGACGTCCTTCTCCAGATTCCGGGCTTTGATCGTCTTCGCGAGGGTATCCCGCACCGCATTCCCCCCGCACGAGGCGCACCCCGCCGCGGAACAGTATGTGATCCGGTGCTTGTACTGGTGCTGGCGTTCGAGTTCTTTTTCCGCAAGTTCTTTCAGTTCTTCGACTGTCATGCCGCCGCCTCCCCGGGTATATCGAGCCACTCACCGATTTTGCCGACCGCCGATTCCGGTGTCAGCTTTCCCGCCACTTCGTTGTCGAGCACGGCGACCGGCGCGCGCCCGCATGACCCGACGCATCGCGCCGAGACGAGTGACACACGCTTGTCCGGAGTCGTCTCGCCGAACTTGACGCCGCACCGGTGTTCCACCGCCTTCTGTATCGCGGCCGCCCCTTTGACGTAGCAGGCGGTGCCGGTGCAGAGCACGAACGTGTGGTCCCCTTTGGGTTTGAGCGTGAAGAAATGATAAAACGTCGCGACCCCGTAAACGCGGCTCAGCGGAAGCTTGAGCCCGCGGGCGACGTAGATGAGAAGGTCGTTGTCGAGGAAACCGAATATCCCCTGTGCGGCATGGAGCACTTCGATGAGTGCGTCGCCGCGCGCCTGATGTTTTGTGACGACCCGATCGAGCAATTTGAATCTGTTGTCGCCGCTCGGGTGTGTTTTCTCTTGAGGTGTCGGAGGCATGTCATTGCAAATGAGGTTGTTGTGGCATCCGGGTCACATTCTGCGCCCTCGCCGTTGTCATAAGCGCAATGCGCGTGCCACGACTCAAAAACGGTGAATCTGGACCGGATATGCCACGCAAGGAGGGGAATATTTTCAAATATGGGAAGGAAATCGGGCCGATTCCCGTATGCGAAAATAAGAAAAGGAAGGCAGACAGGTTTCTATCAACATTGGGGAGTTACGCTGGAACCGGGATTAGAAGCGGTCCTGGAACCAGAAAGGTCACCTGCGTGCAGGCGTCAGGCGTTGACAGACGTTGCGCGGGCCGTAAGCCAGTTGGCCCACTCGGCGATCCCCGCGCCGGTCGTGCACGAGGTCTCGAAGACCGTGAGCGACGGGTTGATGCGGAGCGCGTTTGCGCGCAGCGTCCCGATATTGCAGTTGAGGTAGGGGAGAAGGTCGATCTTGTTGATGATGAGGACGGAGGAATTCCTGAACATCGCCGGGTACTTCAGGGGCTTGTCGTCCCCTTCTGTCGTGCTGGCGACAACGATCTTCATCGCCTCGCCGAGGTCATAGTTCGAAGGGCAGACGAGGTTGCCGACGTTCTCGATGATGAGGAGCCTCACGTTCGTAAGGTCAAAATTCTGAAGCGCGTCGTGGACGAGGTTCGCCTCCAGATGGCATCCCCCCCGTGTCACGATCTGCACCGCCGGGACGTTGTATTTTGCCACGCGCTGTGCGTCGATGTCGGTCTGCACGTCCCCTTCGATCACCGCCACCCCCACGCGTCCGGCGAAGTGTTCGAGCGTCCGCTCAAGCAGGCTTGTCTTCCCCGCTCCCGGCGAGCTCACGACGTTGATAGCGAAGATCTTGTGCTGTGCGAACAGCAGCCGGTTCTGGCGGGCAACCTCGTCGTTCTTCTCGAGGACCTTCCGTTCGATCGTTATGACGCTCATCGGATTCCTTCGCTCTCTTCCACCTCGATGTCCTTCACCTGCATCTCCCTTCCGGAGAGTATCGCGAGCGATCTTCCGCCGCACGAGGGGCACGCAAACAGCGTCGGTTCAATGTTGCCGTCAACGCCGCAGTCGTTGCAGTGCGCCGTGAGCGGGACATGCTCGATTTCCAGCGCCGCCCCCTCCAGCGGGGTCCCCTGTGTGATCGCGCTGAAGCAAAACTCGAGCGAGTCGGGAACAATGCCCGCCATCTCGCCCAGCCTCAGCCCGACGCTCTTCACCGCGACATGGTCCTCCTTCGGCAAATGCTGGAGAACGATGTCGACGATGCTCTGTGCCACTGACAGTTCGTGCATGTGCGCTCCGTTTCGCCCCGTTGCATCTGTATCTCAAGGGGAAACGGAGCACCATCCCCCTGTAAGGTACGCCTTCGCGGTGCGATCCGCAAGCCGAGGGGCCGCCGCACTTCGGCGGCCCCGGAGCCGGAGGTGGCGCCGCTTTCGGGCGCCAGTGGCGCCGCTCTTAGGCGCCACCGTACGGCGCCTGCGGCGCCGCAGGCGCCGCCTTTTGGCGGGACAGGTGCTACGAGCGGTCTCTCTTCTTCCGTTTCCGCGAAAGCGTGATGCCGCCGAACCCGGCGATAACGGCGATGTAGTATCCGAGATCGTACCACCATCCCGTGTTGTACGTTTCGTATATCCGTATATCCGGACGGAAGAACCCGACGATGAGCGAGACGGGCGCTATCCATCCGTGCCAGACTCCTGAGAAGAACCCGGCGGGTTCCCGTGGAGTATACGTGCTCGTGCCGGGGAAGCATCCGGCCAGTGCGAGGGCAAGCAGAGCAATCGTGAGAAGGATCAGTCTTTTTTTCATTTCAGTTCACCGATTGTGTTTTTGATGGCACGTGGGAAGAGCTTGGTCCATTGTCATTCCGTTCATCGATCCTCCTCTGGTTTCTCCCGCAGAAGTGCGCCGAGTATTCGGTTGACTGAATCAACGACCGACGGGATCGCAGCGCTGACCGCCGGTGTAAGTTCCGTCGTCATGTCGTTCAGGCTGCCGATCGACACCGTCACGAGGTGTATGTCCGGGAGGTTTCCTGTGAGTATCGTCGATTCTATCAGGTCCCTCAGCCCGATATCGTGCGCGCTCAGCGCGCGGGGAAAATCGCTGGCGAATTTCGGACGGAGGACGCGCACGGTGCCGGGCGGGCTGCCGTCCATCGTCGCGTCGATGAGGAGTATCGTGGGGTATTCCTGGAGGTAGGAGAGGAGGTGGAACCCCCCGGTCCCCCCGTCAAGCAGGTTCACGCCCGGTGGAACCGGCCGCCGTTCGAGCTCTCTGACGGCGTGGACCCCCACCCCTTCGTCACCCATCAGATAGTTGCCTATGCCGAGAACGAGTATCGTCGGGCGGAGTGTCGTCATTGTGGGAATAATACGGAACACCGGGAACAAAACAAAAAAGGGCGGCCCGGAATTTCGGACCGCCCCTGCAGGGTGGTGAGGTGCTATTTCTGCCGCTTCTCGACGAATTTCCAGCCTCCCGCCATGGAGGAGATGACCCCGCGTCCCTCGACATAGTCGTGATAGAAGACGAGGTAGACGTGGACCATCGCAAAGAGTACGAAGAACCACATCATCATATGGTGCCACTGGCGCACCGCGAAGTCCCCTCCCATGAGGGGGACGATCCAGGCGAACATGCGCGGGAGCCAGGAGTCGCTCATCGCCGCGTACATCCCGAACCCCGTGACCGACTGGAAAAGGAACGCCAGAAACGTCAGGAAGTACGTGAACCCTGCGAGCGGATTGTGCCCGACCGAATCGAGCGGCGTGACCGTTGCCTGCAGTATGTCCACCTTCAGAACGTCCACGGCTTCGCGGAGCTGCTCCCTGCGGAACGGAAGGAAGTTGGGCCACCGCGCGTACGCGTTTCCCACGAATCCCCAGTAGATCCGGAAGAGGAAGTTGAAAAAGAAGAGGAACGCGGCGACGAAGTGGATGAACCGGACGGTCCCGAACCAGTAGCTGAAGGACGCTTCCGAGGCGTTTGCGATCGCCAGCGGCCTGCCGATGAGATACCCCGTCGCTGCAAGCGCGAGGACAACGAGTGCATTCACCCAGTGATACAGCCTCACCGGGAGCTGCCACACGTACACGCGGCGTATCGAGAGCTGTTCCATGCGGGCCTCCTAAAACGAATCGATCTGGTGGACGTACGTCCCCCGCTCGTCATACAGATGCACCGCACACGCGAGGCACGGGTCGAACGAGTGGATCGTCCTGAGGACCTCCAGCGGCTTCTCGGGATCCTGCACCGGAGTCCCGACGAGCGATGCCTCGTACGCCGAGCGTTGTCCCTTTCCATCGCGGGGAGACGCGTTCCACGTGCTCGGGACCACAAGCTGGTAGTTGTCGATCTTCTTCTCCTTGATGACGATCCAGTGTGCCAGCGCCCCGCGCGGGGCCTCGGTCATCCCCACCCCTTTCGCCTCCGCGGGCCACGTTTCAGGGTCCCACCGCGCGTTGTTGAACATGCGCGTGTCCCCNNTTCTTGATGTTCGCCAGGAGCTGCGCGTAGAACTCCTTCGACCAGCCCGCGATGAGCTGGGTCTCAATGCCGCGGGCCGCCGTGCGGCCGAGCGTCGAGAAGAGCGCGGCCACGGGGACGTCGAGCGCCCTGAGAACCCCGTTCACCGCCTCCTTCACCTCTTCCCGTCCGGAGGCGTAAGCGACGAGGAGCCGGGCCAGCGGTCCCACCTCCATCGCGTGTCCTTTCCAGCGGGGGGTCTTCAGCCAGCTGTACTTCTTCGTCACGTCGAGGTATTCGTACGGCGGCTTCGGACCGCTGTATTTGAGGTTGGTTTCGCCTTCCCATGGATGGAGTCCCGTTGCGTCCCCCCCGGCGTACTCGTACCAGGAGCTGGAGATGAACTCCTGAACCTGGTCGGCGTTCCTCCCGTCCACGGGAAGGACTTCCGCGAGGTTCCTGTTGAGTATGACGCCGCGCGGGAACTTGAAATGCGAGGGATCGCCGTACCCGTTGACCGGGAGATCGCCGTAGGCCATGTAGTTCTCGAGGCCACCGCCGATTGCTCCCCAGTCCTTGTAAAAGCCCGCGACGGCGAGAAGGTCGGGGATGTATACCTGATTCACGAACGCCATGGCGTCTTCAAAGAGCTGACCGACGTAGGCGAGGCGTTCCGCGTTCAGCGCGTTCGCATCGTCGAGATTCACGGCACACGCGGCTCCGCCGACGAGGTAGTTCGGGTGGGGGTTCTTCCCGCCGAATATCGTGTGCACCTTGACGATCTCCTTCTGCCACTCCAGGGCTTCCAGATAGTGCGCCACGCCGAGCAGGTTCACCTCCGCCGGGAGCTTGTATGCGGCGTGCCCCCAGTATCCGTTCGCGAATATCCCGAGCTGCCCGCTCTGGACGAACGCCCCGATCCGCCGCTGGACGTCCGCGAAATACTTCGGCGAGCTCTTCGGCCATGAGGATATGCTCTGCGCGATCGNNTCCTGCAGATACTGGGCGCAGAACATGAGGTTCCTGACGAGCTCCGCGTTCGGCGGCACGGTGATGCCGAGGGCATCCTCCACCGTCCGCACGGACGCCAGTGCGTGTACCGTGGTGCAGACGCCGCACGCCCTCTCGGCGAACGCCCATGCGTCACGCGGGTCGCGCCCCTTGAGTATCCGTTCAAATCCCCTGACCATCGTGCCGGAGCTGAATGCGTCGACGATCCTGCCGTCCTTCACTTCGATTTCCACGCGGAGGTGCCCCTCGATGCGCGTGATCGGGTCGATGACGATGCGGTTTGACATCAGGCGCCTCCTTTCTTCGAATCACCGGAGGTGTCGCTGCTCTTGATCTCCTCCTGTATGAGTTTCCGCTTCCTGATATTGGTGGAGACCGCATGCGCGGCGATGCCCGCGGCCGTCGCCACGCCGAGCACAACCCCGACCTTGTCCGCCGTGGTCTCGATGCCGAATCCTGGGAATGCGGCCAGGTGCTGGTAGAACGGGCCGTTGTCCCAGAAATTCGCCTCGCTGCACCCGATGCAGCCGTGACCGGACTGGATCGGGTAACTCACGCCGTTGTTCCAGCGTATGACGCCGCAGGAGTTGTATGTCACGGGACCGCGGCAGCCGACCTTGTACAGGCAGTATCCCCGCCGCGCGTTCTCGTCGTCGAACGATTCGACGAACAATCCCGCGTCGTAGTTCGGCCTCCGGTAGCATGTGTCATGGACGCGCCGTGAATAGAAGGCCCGGGGGCGCCCGAGGCCGTCAAGCTCCGGGATCCGGTCGAAGGCGAGAAGATGGACGATCGTTCCTGCCATGACTTCCGCGATGGGGGGGCAGCCCGGAACGTTGATTATCGGTTTCCCCGTGATGATCCTGTGAATCGGGGTGGCGCCCGTGGGATTGGGGTGGGAGGCCTGTATGCATCCGTTGGACGCGCAGCTCCCCCAGGCGACGATCGCTTTTGCCCCCTCCGCGGCTTCCTTCACGATGTCGAGCGCGGTCCGCCCGCCGATGCAGCAGTAGATCCCCCCTTCCGCCGTCGGCACGGAGCCTTCCACGAGCATCAGGTATTCCCCCCGGTATTTCTTCATTGTCGCATGGAGCGCCTCCTCGGCCTGTTTCCCGGCCGCGGCCTGGAGGGTCTCGGTGTAGTCCAGCGAGATCTTGTCGAGGACGATATCGGAAACGATCGGGTGGGAAGAGCGTATGAACGACTCGCTGCAGCAGGTACACTCCTGGAAATGAAACCAGACAACAGGGAGCCGCGGCTTTGTGTCGAGCGATTTGACAACCTGGGCTACGCCGTTTGACTGGATGCCCGCCGCGGCTGCGATCCAGCCGCAGAATTTGATGAAGTCACGGCGCGTATAACCCTGAAGTTGCGCGTGCTCCCAGATTGTGAGGGGTGGTGCGCCCATAAAGACCTCCGAGTGGTGAGGATTGAATCGTCGGCCGTGCGGTATCTGATCGGAATGGCGTTTACGCTCAAAGCAATATCAGTGCCACTCGTACTGTTGCATTAGAGTGTGACGGAGAGATTTCATGTCTCCCGGTTCGTGGAATTCCGCCGACAGGTAGCGGAATTCCGCCAATGGGGCTTCCTCAGGCGAGAAAGTCCGCGTCCGCTATGGAATGATGGTCCTCGGGATCCAGCGCAGGCCTCGCCGAACAGACCTTGAATTCTCCGTCGATGAGAAGCGTGTCTCCGAGGTGAAATCTGCTCTCCGGATCGGAAAGGAAATCGAGAGATCCGCCGGTGATGGAAATGCGCAGCACGCTCTGTCCACCCATCTCAAAAGACTCGATAACGTTTCCGCGGATCTGGCAACTGTCAAGCTTCGGTGTCATGGTATTCGGTAGGAGTGTGCGTGGGGGGAACTCATTTTCCGTGCCAGGCGCGATCTCACCGGAATGGGGTGAAATACATTTTTTGGAGAGGGGGGAGGGGAGGGGAAAAGCGAGTTTCCGCTTCTGGCCTGCGGAAATCCGCCAGGGGTAACCCGGGAGCTGTTAAAGGGGGGGGCGGTTGCGGAGAGCCATCTTTACGCCTCATCGGGGAGATTGTACTTCTTCAGCTTATCGCGGAGCGTGGAGAGGTTCATTCCCAGTATCCTTGCCGCGTGCGACCTGTTCCCCGTCGCCTCTTTCAGTGCGCCCCGTATGAGGTTTTTTTCCAGGCAGGTCACGACCTCATCGAACGACATTTTGCCCTCCGCGAAGCACCTGTTGCAGGCTTTGATCATCAGTTCGAGCGGATTCTCCTCACGGATCTCGGGAGGCAGGTCGGAGAGCGCTATTTTCCCCCGCGCAAACAGCGTGATCCTCTGCATGGTGTTCCGGAGCTCCCTGATATTCCCCGGCCAGGAATACCGGACAAGCGCCCTTAGCGCATCGTCGGCGATCTCCGGGGCTCCGTTGGCGGAGAACCGGCCGAGAAAGTGATTCACAAGCAAAGGGACGTCGCCGGCCCTTTCCCTCAAGGGGGGGATGACGAGCGGGACGACGTTGATTCTGTAGAACAGGTCCGCCCGGAAGAGTCCGCGGTTGACGAGGTCCTTCAGATCGACCTTCGACGCGGTGATGAGCCGGACATCGACCGGGATGGCAACCGTTCCGCCGACGCGCATGAGTTCCCTTGATTCGAGGACGCGGAGGAGCTTCGACTGCAGCAGAATCGGAAAATCATCGATGTCGTCAAGAAATATGCTCCCCGTATGCGCCAGCTCAAAGAGCCCCTTCTTTTCTCCGACCGCGCTCGTGTATGCTCCCTTCGCGTGACCGAACAATTCGGTCTCGAGGAGGTCCGGGGGAAGCGCCGCCAGACCTACCTTGATGAACGGATTGCCGGAGCGGACGCTCGTGTGGTGGATGTACTCGGCAACGAGTTCCTTGCCGACCCCTGTTTCTCCGATAAGCAGGATGGAGGAGTCCGACGCAGAGATGGAATCGATCTGCGAGACGATCGACCGCATCGGTTCGCTTTGCGTGATGAGCGATATGGAGTGGACGGACTGCACGTGGAGCGCGCACCTGATTTCCCGCATAGTACGCAATCGGGGGTGTCAAGTCAACCGGAAGGTGAGAAGAGCATGCTCAGGCGGGAGCGTGCCGTGCAGTGTGCCGCTTTCCGTTCAAACCCGGGTGATCCAGTCGTCGAGTATCTCCCCTGCCCGGCGGAGAAACTCCGGAAACGACCCGGCGGCTGCCCGACCGAGCCCTTCACGTATCATCCCTGTGTCCTCGATCTCCATGCCGAGTATCCGGATCTCCCCCGGGAGGGGGATTCCGAGCTGACTGCCGAGCGCGAGTATGTCGGGAAGCCCGGCATAGTGGGGTGAAGCGGAAACGTCCGGTGTGAAATCCTCCCTGTGGAACTCCCGGATCGTGCCGGGGGGGGCTTTCCCGGTTGAGGAAGCGTCGATGATGAGCGCCCGGCGGTAACCGCTGAGCAGGTCGAGGAGCGCGAACCCGGCGATCGGGGATTCGTTGATGTCGATCCTCTCCCTGTACCGGCGCTGGAGCGCGCGGGCGGCAAGAAGGGCGACGCCGTCGTCTCCCATGAGCGTGTTGCCGAGCGCCAGGAGGAGTGGCTGCGGCTGCCGGTCCGGCATTCCGCTACCTCCCGATCTCGCGCAGGATTTCCCCCGCTCCGTTCCTCAGCCTCAGCGTGATCGGCATCTGCCCCGGGAGCGAGTGTGTCGAGCAGGCGTTGCAGGGATCGTACGCGCGGAACGCCATCTCGATCTTGTTCAGAAGCCCGTCGTTGACGATCCCTCCGTGTATCAGCCCCTTGGCGGCTTTGTCGACGCTCATCGCTATCCGGCCGGCGTTGTTCTGCGTCGCCACGATGAGGTTGGCTTTCGTGATGAGCCCGCGCTCGTCGGTTTCGTAGTGATGGATCAGCGTGCCGCGCGGGGCTTCGACGATGCCGACGCCGACCGTCGGTTTTTCGGTGGGGAGCGTCCGGATCTCTTTCCCTGTGAGGAGCGGGTCGTCCGCAAGCTCCCTGAGCGTTTCGGCCGCCTGCAGCATCTCGATGACGCGCGCCCAGTGGTTCGCCAGCGTGTGATGCACCGGCTTCCCGCCGAGTGTCGCAACGAGCTCTTCGTACGCCTTCTGTGCCTCTGGTGTCGCCATGCCGTCGGAGGCGTTGAGCCTGGCCAGCGGAGCGACGGAATAGATGCCGCTTCCGGCTCCGTCGGCGAATCCGTTCCAGCCCACCTGTTTCAGGTAGGGGAATTTCACGTAGCTCCACGGTTCGACGTGCTCCGCGATGACGTCGAGATACTTCGACGGGGCGAATTTCGCGAATTCTTTCCCGTCGGGAGCGGTGACGCGGACCATCCCGTCGTAGAAATTAACCCTGTTGTTTGCGTCGACAAGACCCATGGAATAGGTCCTGTGCGTGAACTCTTCCGACGTGATCAGCGAAACGTACTTCTCGTTGGCGAGGACGATATTCTTGAAGACGCCGAGCGTAAATTTGGCGAACTCGATGGATTCGTCGGCGAGCTCCCGGAGGGCCGGAATCTCGTCCGCGGTGAGCCCCTTCGCCACTCCCCCCGGCAGACCGAAGACCGG
Source organism: Ignavibacteriota bacterium (assembly GCA_003157485.1). Classification (GTDB taxonomy): domain Bacteria; phylum Bacteroidota; class Ignavibacteria; order UBA10030; family UBA6906; genus Fen-1273. Next base: position 34,412 of record PMJQ01000071.1, on the reverse strand, counting down.
GTGGATGATCTTTCCTCCGAGATGCGTGATGAGTTCCCGGAGCCGTTTGCGCATCGCGATGACCTTCTTCCCCGTCTCCACGCCGACCTTCTCGATCACCCCCGCGACGTTCCGCATCTCCTTCGGGGCGTCGGGGCCGACGATGAAATCCGGACCGCCGAGTATGTAGACGTGGAGGGCATGGTCCTCGAGCATGAACGCGTTGTAAATGAGCTGCCGTATCTTCTTCGCAGTCGGCGGGGGATCGACGTGGTATAGGTCGTCGAGCGCCTTCGTCGCGGCCATGTGATGCGCCGTCGGGCAGACGCCGCATATTCTGCTTGTGATCTGGGGCATCTCCTCGGCGGGGCGCCCCAGGGAGAATATCTCGAACCCTCTCAGTTCGGGGATCTGGTAATATGCCCTTTCCACTTCCCCCTTTTCGTCGAGGAATATGTCGATCTTCCCGTGCCCTTCGAGCCGTGTAATCGGATCGATCGTGACCCTGCGCCTTCCCGTCCCCTTGAGAGTATCCAGTGCGCCGCTCTGCATGGCATGTCCCTCGTTAATGGTGATCTTCAATCTTCCGGCGCAACAGCGAGCCGGGGAGTCCGTACCTGTAAAATGTCCCTACCGGGTCGGGGATGGACGCGAGTATCGCGTCGATCCCGTCGCTCTCCTTCGCACTGACCGAAGAAGCGATCGCGGAGAGGATCTTCGCTCCCTGGTCCCTGACGTTGGACGTCGGGCCGAAGCATCCGCCGCACGGCATGTT
>PMJQ01000071.1:0-33621 GCA_003157485.1 Ignavibacteriota bacterium | reverse complement strand
GTCCCCTTCGGGGGGAGGACGCCGGAGAGGAGCGTGCCGATCGCCGCCTTCAGCATGCGCGGGACGGGGGGGCAGCCGGGGAGATAGTAATCGACGCTGATGACCTGGTCGAGCGTCCTGACCATGGAACGGAATTCGGGGAGCGTGACGGTGCGTCCATCCTCCGCGGACGCCGTCTGCGGGCGCGTATGTCCCGGGTTGACGGTGGAGGGGGAGTCCTCGTACACGTAGCGGAGTATCTGCTCCCGTTCAAACTGGTTTGCGAGCCCGGGGATTCCCCCCGTATGGGCGCATGCACCGTAGGCGATCACGAGCTTGCTCTTCCGCCTGAGGAGTCTTGCCATCTCCTCCTGCTCCGACGTGCGGACCGCGCCGTTGATCATCGACACGAGTATGCCGCCGTCCGCGATGGCGTCGACATCCGTCTTCTTGAAGTCCATGGCAACGGGCCAGAAGACAATGTCCACGGCGTTCAGAACGCCAAGGATGTCCTCGGCCAGATCCACGATCGACTCCTCGCATCCGCCGCACGATGCACACCAGTAAAACGCGACCTTCGGTTTGTCAGGCATGGAGTGCCTCCTCCTGTGCAGCGATCGTGTGTTCGAGTTCGTCCATCTCTTCGTCCCACTTCACGAATCGTTCCGGGAGCCCCAGGGGGCCGAGCGCCCGGACTTTCTCTGTCATCTCGTTGATCGTGGTCTTCACCTTCTCCCCCTCGGAGGCCGAGATCCACTCGAGGTGGAACCGGTCTTCGTGTATCCCCATGTCCTTCATCATCCTCTGGAGAAACCTTATGCGGCGGAGCGCCTTGTAGTTCCCCTCCATGTAGTGGCAGTCGCCGGGGTGACAGCCGCCGACGAGGACGCCGTCGGCGCCGCGGGCGAATGCCTCAAGGACAAATTGCGGATCAAGCCTTCCGGAACACATCACGCGGATGACCCGCGCGTTCGGCGCGTGCCGCAGCCGGGAGACGCCGGCAAGGTCCGCCGCCGTGTACGTGCACCAGTTGCAGAAGAACGCGACGATGCGCGGTTCCCAGCCGTTTGTTTCCTGTTTCATGCCGGTGCTCGCCATGCTCAACCTCCTGTGGAAACGGATTCTCTATCCTGCAGCAGCCCGTCGATTTCGCTGAATATCTGTTCGTCCTCGAAGAGGTTCTGCCTGATGGCGCCCGAGGGGCATGTGGCGACGCATGTGCCGCATCCCTTGCAGAGCGCCTCGTTGATGAATGCCTTTTGCTTGACCTCGTCCCTCGTGATGGCGGTGTACGGGCATATGGCGAGGCACGATTTGCAGCCCGAGCAGTCTTTCTCGACGACGTAGGCGGTGTTCGGTTCGAGCTCGATCTCCCCGGCGTCGATAAGCGAGAGCGCCTGCGCCGCCGCGGCCCCCGCCTGCGCAACGCTGTCGGGGATGTCCTTCGGCCCCTGGCACGCCCCGGCGATGTATATGCCGTCCGTGAATGTGTCCACGGGGGCGAGTTTCGGATGGCGCTCCAGGAAGAACCCTTCCGTTGAGCAGGAGATGTTGAACATCCGGCGGACGTCCTGCGAGTCGGCCTGCGGCTCCATCCCCACGGCGAGAACCACCATGTCGACGGGGACGCGGCGCACGACGCCGATGAGCGTATCCTCGACCCGTATGACGAGCTTCCCCTCCTCCTCGGGGCGTGCCGCCCAGTCCGTCACCTCGGCAACGCGTCCGCGGACGAAATGGATGTTCTCCTCGAGGAGCTTGTCGTAAAACTCCTCGTACGCTTTCCCTGCGGCCCTGATGTCGATGTAGAAGTTGTACACCTCGGCGTCCGAGTGCTCCTTGAGCAGGTGGGCGAGCTTGAGCGAATACATGCAGCAGGTGCGCGAGCACCAGCGGTTCGTATTTCTGTCGCGCGATCCGACGCAGTGGATGATGCCGACGGTCTTGGGGTGGCGCCCGTCACGAAGCACGAGGTCGCCCCCGGTCGGGCCGGACGCGTTCACGAGGCGCTCGACTTCGATGGAGCTGTACACATTCGGGTACTTGCCGTACCCGTAGTATGGGATCCGCTTCGCATCGAATGTCTTGAACCCGGTGGCGAGTATGATCGTGCCGACCTTGATCTCCTTGATCTCTTCCTTCTGCTTGAAGTCGATCGCNNCTCTTGCTCAGCCCCTGGTTGAATTCGTCAGGGGTCTTCCCCTCTTTGTAGACGCACGCGTCGATGCACTCCATGCAGCCGACGCAGAGCTCCTCGGAGACGAACCGGGGTTTCCGCTTCACTTTGACGGAGTAATTCCCCACGAACCCGCTCACCTCCGTGACCTCGGAATACGACCAGAGCGTGATGTTCGGGTGGTTCTTGACCGCCGACATCTTCGGCGTCAGTATGCATGCCGCGCAGTCGAGCGTCGGGAACGTCTTGTCGAACATCGCCATGTGCCCGCCGATGGTGGGCTCCCGTTCGACGAGCGTGACCTTCTTCCCCGCATTGGCAAGCGTGAGCGCGGCGTGTATCCCCGAGATCCCCGCGCCGACGACGAGGACGTCCGGGTGAATGCTGACGTGCTTCGTCGCGAGCGAGTGGTGGTGTGCAACCCGCCGGACCGCGGCCCGGACCAGGTCGAACGTTTTTGCCGTTGCGGCTTTCCCGTCCGCGCAGACCCAGGAGACGTCTTCCCGGATGTTCACCATCTGGAAGAAATAGGGGTTCAGCCCTCCCTTCTGCGTGGCGTTGCGGAACGTGTGTTCGTGGAGAAGCGGTGAACAGGAAGCGACGACGATCCGGTTCAGCCTGTGTTCCTTGATGTCCGTGACGATGAGCTCCTGTCCCGGGTCGGAGCACATGTATTTGTAGTCGCGGGAGACGACGACGTTCGGGAGCGTGCCGGCGAACCGGGCGACCTCCGCGACGTCCACTGTCCCGGCGATGTTGTGCCCGCAGTGGCAGACGTAAAATCCGACGCGGGGGGCGTCGTGTCCGTTGTTCTCAGGCATGGGCGTGTTCCTCCTTGACCGGTGGTATCGCGAGCTTGAGCGGAACGAACATCCGCTGAATGCCGAGTTCCCTGGGTGGGATCCCGAGCGCCAGGCCGACGAACTGCGTGAAATAGGCGACGGGGATATTCAGCGACTCGCCGAAACGCCTGTTGATTCTCTTCTGGTAGCATTCCAGGTTGTGCTGGCAGAGGGGGCAGCACGTCAGGATGATGTCCGCCCCGCGCTTCGTCGCTTCCTTCAGGAGCACCCGGTTGAGCCGGAGCCCCGCTTCCTGAATCGTTCCCGTGAGACTCCCGCCGCAGCAGCGCGTCTTCAACGGCCAGTCCACCGTCTTCGCGCCGAGCGCAGTCACGAGCCGGTCCATCGTCGTCGGGTATGCCGCATGATCGAACGTCTCGAAGGGACGGACGACCTGGCAGCCGTAGTAGCAGGCGACGTTGATCCCTTTCATCGGCCTGACGACGGCTTTTGCAATCCTGTCGAGCCCGATGTCGTTGACGAGTACGTCGAGGGGGTGGCGGACCCTCGTGGTTCCTTTGTAGTCGAATCCTCCGCGGTGGAGCGCATCGCCGACCTCTTTCCTCACCCCTTCGTCCGCCTTCACGTAGTGCTGCGTCTTCTCGAGGACGAGATAGCAGGCGCTGCAGGGGGCCATCAGGTCCTGCGCGGGCTTTCCCTCGGTCTGCATACGTTCCGCAATTGCGAGGTTGCGCGCTGCAAGCGTGAACGCGCTGTTCTCGTCGATGGACACGTACGCGGTGGCGCCGCAGCAGTTCCAGTCCTCGAGCTCCTTCAGGGGGATGTCGAGTTTCTTGAAAACGGCGAGTATCGACTCTTCGTACGGCCGGCCCGTGCTCCGGAGGGAGCACCCCGGGAAGTAGAGATAGCTCATAAGGGGACTGCCTCCTTTCGCGGTTCGGGCGAATCGATCATGTTCCTGAGTTCTTTCATACCTTTGATCTTCTCTTTCTTGAGTGAGAGGCGGCCCGTGCGGAAGAGGTGGAGCCCGAGCATTGCCTCTTTCAGCATCTTGAACGGGTTCGTCCTAAGGTACAGCGTGATGAGGAGCCTGCTTTCGGTGTTCCGCCCGTCATGGCGGACCCGCTCGAAGAACGCCTTCGCAAGGACCGGGATCGGGTTCCTGGCCGGGTAGAATTTGCGTGCGATGGCTTCCCGCTTGAGAGCGTACATGACGTCGGTGATGTGGATCTGGCGCGGGCACTGGACGGTGCACGCGTAGCATGAAGCGCACAGCCATATGGTCAGGCTGTTCAGCACCTCCTCCTTGAACCCCTCCCGGGTCATGGCGATGATCTTCCGGGGNNGCGAGGTCGAGTTCGGATTCGAACTTGAGCCTCCTGACGACGGACTTCATCGGCGGCGGCGACTTCGAAGTTTCGGTCCGGACGGATGGTGGTGTTGGGAGCTTCATACCTGTCTTCCTCCTGGAGTATCGCTGAACGGGACAAGCGTCACGCGCGCCGCCCGAAGGTCATGTGCAGAACAGAGCAATGCACCCGATGAGCAGCCCCAGCGTCGTAATCGACGGCTCGATGTTCCGGGGGCTGCCGGAGGGTGATTCGTCCCCCGTGGCGTCGGCCACGCCGAGGACGGTTTCGACGATGCTGTCTCCCCGCGGTGTGAGCGATATCTGCTCCACCCGGCGGTCCGCAATGCTGATGCGGCGTGTAACGAACCCTCTGTCTTCGAGCGTGCAGAGGAGCTTGGACGTACGGCTGTCGCTCACCCCCAGGTGCCGTGTCAGCTCTTTGACGCTTGCCGGTCGCCGGGTATGAATGAGCAGGAGGACAAGGAGGGCGTCCGAGGAAAGCCTCGTGAGCGACTCAAGGCGTTTCTCGAGCTTTCGTGTTCCGGTAAGGACGCCTATCAATGACTCCGCCTGTGACGCCAAGGGGTGAACTTCCGTTTGAATGGACAGAATTGACACTTGGAATCTTCTCAATCAGTAGCAATAGTTGTGCCCCGGAAACTATTTCCCCCGATGAACAGTTTTTCCGCGCAATTTCACCTCAACCCGCTTCTCATTTCGTTGAAATCATAACCAGTCGAGTTGGGATATTCAGCAGTTTCGTTGAATCTCCCCCCCAGGTTCGGTATATTTGTGTAATTCATCTCCCCTCCCCACGGTCATCCATGAAGACCGACCCCCTATCATTGAAATCATTCCTCCTCGCACGGAAGGCGGAGATCGCCGCCGTCCACCGGAGAGGGGCGGACGGGTTTGCTACGTGCAGTGCGCTGACATCGATGACGGATGAAGCGATCCGATCCGCCTGCGACTGCCTCCCGGCGGGGACGATGGATACGATTGCGATACTCGCGCTCGGCGGATACGGGCGGGGTGAGCTCTGCCCTTACTCCGACATCGACGTCATGGTGCTGTGCGAGACGGGGAGCCTCCTGGAACAGGCGCGGGCCGCCGCAAGCGCGGTGCTCCATTTTCTCTGGGATGCGGGCGTCGACGTGGGGCACAGCGTCCGGACGATTGAAGAATCGATCGGGCTTCACGGCACGACATTCGATTCATGGGCATCGATGATTGAAAGCCGTTTTATCTGCGGCAATGAGTCTCTCGCCCGCGATCTGTACGCCCGTATGCGGGAGAAGATCGCCGGCGCCCCTCCGGGCTGGTTCGTCGAATGCGTGTTCCAGGACGTTAATGCGCGTCATGAGCGTTTCGGGACGAGCGTCAAGCTCCTGGAGCCCAACATCAAGAAGAGCGCCGGGGGGCTGAGGGACATTCACGCGGCGTTCTGGCTTTACAGGGGGACGGACGTTCGGTATTTCATNNGATGAGGGGAGGCTCGAGCCCGAAGAGCACGCGGCGGCTCTCCGGGCGTTCGAATTCATGCTCCGCGTCCGCCACGAAATGCACTTCCGCCGTGAATCCCAGCACGACACGCTGGAGTACGCCTTGCAGAGGGAAGTCGCGGAAGGGATCGGCGTGGCGCCCGGGCCCGGCCTCATGAGCGTGGAGGTCTTCATGCGCGGGTATTATATACACGCACGGACCCTCAACCGGCTCCTCCAGCGCGCGGGCCAGCAGTTCAGGGAATCGATCGAGCCTCCCCGATCCTCCGGGTCGTCAGGGACGCGCGTGGGCTCCGCGTTCATACTCTACGACGACGCGCTGGCGGTCGACCCGTCCGTCGCGGCGCTCGCCGGAGCAGAACAGGTGTTTGAAGCTTTCACTCTGGCGGCCGAACACGAGGTGGGGCCCGACCTGCGGCTGCGCGGGATTCTCGAGAGGAGCGCGGATCTCCTCCGTCCGTCGGATGCGGATTCCCCCGTGCTCGCCGCGTATTTCCGCCGCATACTCCGGACGCACCGCGTCGCGGAAACGCTGCACGAGATGAATGACACGGACGTTCTCCCCCGGTACATCCCCGAATTCGGGGCCCTTGTCGCTTTTTTCCAGCACAATGTCTACCATTACTATACTGCGGACGAGCATACGCTTATCGCGATCGCAAATGCGGAGAACCTCAGGGACAAGCAGGGGATACTCAGGGAGGTGTTCAGGAATCTTCCGCGCAAGGACGTCCTCTATGCGGCCGTGCTGCTTCACGACATCGCGAAGCCCCGCGGCGTGGCCGACCACGAGATCACGGGTGTCAGCATATCCGCCGCCATACTGAGCAGGCTGGGGATGCACGATGCCGTCGACGACGTCGGGTTTCTCGTCCGCTGGCATCTCGTGATGGAACAGACGGCGTTCCGGAGGAACATTCACGATCCCGATACGCTGAAGGAGTTTGCCGCCCGGTTCGGGCGCCCCGAGCTTCTCGACTACCTGTACGTGCTCACGTACGCCGACCTGTCCGCGCTCAATTCCGGAGTCTGGACCGAGTGGAAGGCGGCGATGCTCCAGGAGCTCTACCAGGGTGCTGCCGAGGTCCTGCGCCGCAACCTGACGGGGGCCGAGATCGACACGTTCCACCGCGAGAAAACCGACGAGGCCGCGGAGAGCGTCGTGGAAGCCCTCCGCGGCACGATATCCGCGGAGCGCGTTCGGCGCCACATCGCAGGGGTGGGAAACGCGTCGTACCTTGCGCTCTTCACGGAGGAGGAGATAGGCGAGCACATCCTGAAGGGGGAGGAGGCGGAGCCCGTGTCCGCTCTCTTCGCACGGGCCGCCGCCCATACGGAGATCACCGTGATCGCGCGGGACGCGCCGTTCGCGCTCTCGAAGTTCTGCGCCGTCCTCTCCGCAAACGACGCGGACATCTTCGACGCGAACGTCTTCACGAGGGATGACGGCCTCATCATCGACAGGTTCCGCGTTACCGATTCGGGGACGAAGCAGGGGCTGGAACAGCGTCGGTGCGAGAAGATCGCCGGGGATCTCCGCCTCGTGATGGAGGGGACGCTTGATATCGGCAAACTGTTTCAGGAGCACGACAAGAAGTGGAAGCGGAGGCCGAAGGCGCCGGCGAACCCCATGGTGAAGCATGATGTCCGCTTCGAGGAAAACCCGCACTACACGATCATCGACGTCTACGCACCCGACTCCGTCGGTTTTCTGTACAGGGTGACGGAGACGATGTCGGAGCTCGGGCTCGACATCTATTTTGCGAAGATCGCCACGCGCGTGGACGGGATCGTCGACGCGTTCTACACGCTCGACAGGAAGGGAAACCGGATCACGGATCCTGCTGTGCGGGAGGCGATCCGGGAGCGGATCCTTTCCACGATCCGGCGCCTTGCCGGGGAACGGCTCGGTCGCACGACATGAACGCCAGGCCAATAGGGGTCTTCGACAGCGGTATCGGCGGCCTCACCGTTGTGCGCGCGCTCGCCGCGCGCCTGCCGAATGAGAACATCGTCTACTTCGGCGACACGGCCCGCGTGCCGTATGGTCCGAAGTCCCCCACGGTGGTCAGGGAATACGCGATGCAGGACGTGGACTTCCTCGTCGGGAAGGAAGTCAAGATGGTTGTGATCGCCTGCAACACCGTCTCGGCGGTGGCNNGCGCGCGGGGCGGTACTGGCGACGAAAAAGAAGAGGGTGGGGGTGATCGGCACGATCGCGACGATCAACAGCGGGGCGTACACGAACGCGATCCGGCAGCTCGACCCGGAGATCCTGGTTGTCGCACAGGCGTGCCCGCTTTTCGTCCCGCTCGCGGAGGAGGGGTGGATCGACCACAAAGTGACCTCCCTCGTGGCGAAGGAGTATCTCTTTCCCCTCACGCTCGAAAAGATCGACACGCTGATACTGGGGTGCACCCACTATCCCGTCCTGCGCGGCGCAATCGCCGCTGCGCTGGACCCCCGCGTTGTGCTCATCGATTCGGGCGAGGCTGTCGCCGCGGACGTGGAACGGGTGCTCGGGGAGAAGAACCTGCGCAACCCGAGCAAACAGAAGCCGAACCTCGAGTTCTACGTGAGCGACCTCCCTGCCAGGTTCACCGAGGTGGGCGAGAGGTTTCTCGGGCGCAAAATGGGGAGGGTGCACAGGGTTTCAGGATTCTGAGATTTCATCAGGGAGGTTCCCATGGGTATCCGGCCGGTTCTCCTTCTCGGCAATCCGCTCCTGCGGGCGGCGTGCGTGCGTGTCAGGAAGTACGGCACCCCCGATCTGCTCGAGCTTGTCGCGGACCTGACGGACACGCTGCACGATTTCCGTCTGCGGCACGGGTTCGGCAGGGGGATCGCCGCCCCCCAGATCGGGGACAACCGCCGCGTTCTCGTCATCGAAGCGGGCGGGGAGTCTGGGGGCGCGCGCGCGATCGTGAACCCCGAAATCGTCAGGAGCAGCCGTCAGATGATGACCCTCTGGGACGATTGTTTCAGTTTTCCTGATCTGGCGGTGAAGCTCAAGCGCCACCTGTCCGTGGAAGTGCGGTACCGCGACCCGGAGGGGAAAGAGCACCTCCTGAAGGCGCGCGGCGCGCTTGCGGAGCTCCTCCAGCACGAGATCGATCATGTGAACGGCATTCTCGCGCTCGACCGCGCGGTCGACTCGAAGCATATCGTCTACAAGACGGAGCTGGAGAAAATCAAGAAAGGCGCGCTGAGGAAGGAAATGTGACGGGGGCCGCTCAGGCGAGACCAGCCCCGCCGCTCTCAAGCGGGCCCTGNNCGTTTCCCCCATTGCGTCTTCAGGCAGTACGCGAGTATCCTCTCCGCGTATCCTGAAAACGCGGGGAACGTGATGCCGCTCCCCCGGAGCAGGGCGTCTGTGTTTCTCGAATCGAAGAGCCTGTCGATGCTCACGTAGGGGAGCAGCGTGTCGAGCTGATTCAGGAGAGCTTCTTCCCTCCCGTGCGTGAGCTTCCTCCTCCGATCGAACTCCTCCCGCGTGACGAATTCCATGCGGCGGGGCGCCCCGAGCGGCGTGTGGCTGTCGAAGTAGGCCGTCGCGCCGAGGACGACATCACCCAGCGGCGCCGCCCGGCCGGGTCCCGCCGTGACGTGGCACACCTTCCCGTTCGCATCCTCCCGAGCCATGATGTGCACGATGACGTCGTCCACCCAGTCGATCGGGACGAGGTCGACCTTTGTGCCGGGAGTACCTGGGACGAACGTGAGAAGCCCCTTCTGGAGCAGCCGAAGCGGGATGTAGATCACGTTGAACGAGCTCGTGGCCCCCGTCCGCGAATCGCCGATGATGATGCTGGGCCGGAATATGACCGCCGGTATGCGGGCGAAATGCTCGCGGACGATGCGCTCCGACTCGCATTTGGACTGCTCGTACGTGTTGAAGAACCGCTGTCCCATCTCCAGCTCGTCCTCGGTGATGACTCCCGCGCGCTGGCCCGAGACCGACGACGTGCCGATGTAGACGAACCGTTTCAGTCTGCCGCGCGCGGCGCACCGTTCTGCGATCGCGAGTATGCTCCGCGTCCCTCCGCAGTTCACGTGCCGCGCCTCGTCGATCGGATGATCGAACCGGATCGTCGCGGCGCCGTGTATGATGTACGTTGTCTCCGCTTCGAGCGCGGTGATCTCCCGGGCGGTGAGACCGAACCCTTCCAGAAGGACGTCTCCGCGCATCCCCCGGATCCTCTCCCGCACGCCGGGAATTCCCTCCTCACGCTCCATGCGGAGCGCGATCGCGTCCACGCGGGAGGCGGCGTCCGCGTCGTCATTTCCGCGGACGAGAAGCGTGACGACGCAGCCCGGGAACGCCCTGAGGAGCCGGGGAATGAGCTGCGTCCCCACAAATCCTGTTCCGCCCGTCATGAATATGTGTTCGGCCATCGAAATTCGTCCGCGGTGTGCCCGGGTGCATGACTCTGACAAAATACGGTTTCCCGGCGGCTTCGGCAATTGGAATCACGTGGAAACTTTGCTATATTTTTTTCTATGCCGTTCGTTCCTTCCTATATCGCCCTCCACCGGACAGGCGAACTCCGCAGCCGCGCGGCCGCGCTCCGCGCCATGCTCGGCTCGTGCACGATCTGCCCGCACGATTGCGGCAACAACCGGCTGAAAGGGGAGATCGCGCGCTGTTACTCGGGGGAGCTTCCTGTCGTTTCCGCGTACACGCCCCATTTCGGTGAAGAACCCGCCCTTGTGGGAACGCACGGCGTCGGGAACATCTTCTTCGGGAACTGCAATCTCCGGTGCGTCTACTGCCAGAACTACCTCATCAGCCAGAACCATAAGCTCGAAATTCAAAACGAAACAACGATCGGGCGGCTCGCCTGTATGATGATTGAGCTCCAGGAGAAGGGGTGTCACGCGATCGGATTCGTCTCCCCCACGCACTTCGTCCCCCAGATCGTCATGGCGCTCGAAACGGCCGCCGGCGCCGGGCTCCGCGTCCCGCTCATCTACAACACCAATGCCTACGATTCCGTGCAGGTCCTGCGTCTCCTCGACGGCATCATCGACATCTATCTGCCTGACCTGAAATACGGGGATGACGCGATGGGGCGGGAATACTCGAAGGTGGACGGCTACGCCCGGCATGCGCGCAATGCGGTGATCGAGATGCACCGCCAGGTCGGGGGCGTTCCCGTCACGGGAGACGACGGCCTCATAAAGAGGGGACTCATTATCCGCCACCTCGTCCTCCCGAACGACATTGCCGCAAGCAGGGAGACGCTTACATGGATACGCGATACGCTGGGGCCGGAGACGACGCTGAGCGTCATGTCGCAGTACTTCCCCACGCACAGGGCGCTCACGATGCCGCTCCTTGACCGGAAGCTGCGGGAGAGCGAATACATGAAGGTGATTACCCTCGTTGAAAAACTGGGGATGGAGAACGGATGGGCGCAGGAATTCGAAGCGTCGGACTACTACAGGCCGGAATTCGAAGACAGGGACCGGCCCTTCAAGGGAGAGGCCGACAACGAGACGAGCGATGTTGAACACACAGGGAGGGACGGGGCGTGATGAACGGGGAACACCGGAAACAAATCGAAAAGATCCGCGCGCTTCCTGCGGCGCTTGAAGAGGCGCTGAAGGGGCTGAACGACAAACAGCTCGACACCCCGTACAGGGAGGGGGGATGGACCGTGCGCCAGGTCGTCCATCACCTGGCGGATGCGCACCTGAACGCGTTTGTCCGGATGAAGCTGATTCTCACCGAAAAGCGGCCTGCGATAAAACCGTACGATCAGAACGCCTGGGCAGCCCTTCCGGATGCAACGGAGATGCCTGTCGGCGTGTCGCTCGAAATTCTCCGCGGCCTGCACGACAGATGGGCGATGCTCCTTGACCGGGTGCCGGACGACGGGTGGACAAGAACAGGCCTCCATCCCGAGCGCGGGGAAGTCACGCTCGAGGGGCAGCTTAACGTGTATGCCGGACACGGGGAAAAACACGTCGAACATATCATGGGCCTCCGCCGCGCGAAGGGGTGGTGAATCGCGGTCCGTACTGGCTTCAACGATTGACATCCGACAATCCTGAAGGGGGAAACGATGCGAACACACGTCACGTTGGCCTTCATGATTCTCCTGGGGGCGATGCAATCCGGGGCGCAGAGCCTCTCGCTCCCCCCTTCACCCGTCCGCAACCATTCGATAAGCATCATGGGGGGCTGGTCGGCGCCGCTCTCACACGAGGGATTGACGGGGAACTGGGGTCCGGGCCCCGGGGCCTCGATCGAGTTCCTCACCTCTGTGAACCGGTATCTCGCGTTCGGCTTTGACCTGGAAGGCTCCGCATTCTGGTTCAAAGGATCCGGCTGGGCGAGCGCCTATCCCTCGCTTCCGTTCAAAAATCCTCCTGTTGCCCAGATCGTCGCCGGCGTCGTCGGGCGGTATACATTTGCTCCCGGCAAGAAGTTCTCCCCGTATGTCGGCGCCGTCCTCGGACTCTCGCATGTGACCGGCGCGGAATACCGCGTGGACACGGATTCCGGGCGCGTGTCGTACTATTATATCCCGTTCCAGACGAGGCTCGCCGCATCGCTTTACTGCGGAGTCGAGTACCGGTTCTCCCGCTTGTTTGCGCTCGACGCGGAGGCGCGGGCGGTGGAGGTCGTCGACGATCCGGACGTCGGCGCTGTCGCCGTTCTGCGCGGGGGTTTCAGGTTCTTCTTCTGACAAACGACAACGGACAATGGAACAGGAACATCTTCTCTCGATATTCCGCGACTCCGGGGCGCTTCTGGAAGGGCACTTCCAGCTTACCTCCGGGTTGCACAGCGACAGGTATTTTCAGTGCGCGCGGGTGCTGCAGTACCCGCACTACACAGAGCTGCTCTGCGGCGAGCTCGCGCAGCAGTTCCGCCCTGCGGGGATCGACGTTGTGGTGGCGCCCGCGCTCGGCGGGATCGTCGTGGGGCAGGAGGTGGGGCGCCAGCTCAGGGCGCGCACGCTCTTTGCCGAGCGGAAGGACGGAGTCATGCAGCTCCGCCGGGGATTCCGCATCGAGCCTGGGGAGAATGTCCTTGTATGCGAAGACGTGGTGACGACCGGCGGATCTGTATCGGAGGTGATTTCTCTCGTCCGGGAAGGCGGGGGGAATGTGGCGGGAGTCGCGTTCATCGTAGACAGGAGCGCGGGAAAGGTGAAGTTTCCCCTGGATCACGGCGGCCTTCAGTGCTCGCTGATGGCGATGGATGTTGTAGCGTATCCCCCGGAAAGCTGCCCCCTCTGCGCGAAGGGAATTCCCGTCGTCAAGCCGGGGAGCAGGGGGAACAAGTGATCTCGCCGGAACTCGGGCCGGAACTGAAGCTGCTCTCCCGCGAGATCCTCTACTCCGGGCGCGTGATCGACCTCGTTGTCGACCGTGTGGAATACCCGTCCGGCAAGGCCGGTGTCCGGGAGATCGCGCGCCATCCCGGCGGTGCAGTCGCCGTCCCTCTTCTAGATGACGGGCGCGTTCTTCTCGTGACGCAGCTCCGGTATCCCCTGGGAATGAGAATAACGGAGCTTCCCGCCGGCAAGCTCGCCCCGGGGGAAGATCCCCGCGCGGCGGCCCTGAGGGAGCTGGAGGAGGAAACAGGGTACGGTGCCTCGTCGATGGAACACCTGGCCTCGGTCTATACAACCCCCGGATTCTGCGACGAAGTTCTGCATATCTATCTTGCGCGCGGCCTCTCGCCCGTTCCCGGGGGGGCGCGCAGGGAGGAGGGGGAGCTGACGATGACTGTGGAATCCCTTCCGTTCGGCGAAGCCGTGGCGCGCGCGGTGAGGGGGGAACTCCCGGACGCCAAGACGATCATAGGCCTGCTTCTCGCCGAGAAAAGGCTGATGGAGGAGAAACGGTAGTCTATGCCGTATGAGAACATCATCATTGATTTCGACGGGACGATAAGCGATTCGCGCAGGGACATCGCGGGGGCGCAGCTCTGGGTTCTTGAACGCCTCGGCGTGACCGGGTACCGCGAGGAGGACCTCTATCCGTTTATCGGTTTGCCCCTCGCGGAGACGTTCCAGCGTCTCCTTCCCCCCGCGATGCACGGCCGTATCGGCGAGGCCTCGGAGCTTTATACGGAATACTATCCCCCCCGCTCGCTTCTGACGACGCAGCTCTTCCCGGGTGTCCGCCGGACGCTCGAGCGTCTGCGCACGCAGGGGAAGAGAATTGCCGTGGCGTCGACAAAGCGCGGCCCGGGGATACTTCGGGCCACCGATCACTTCGGCATCACGCCGCTCTTCGACAGGCTGCAGGGGAGCGAGGGACTTCCTTTCAAGCCCGACCCGGCGATAATCAACCTGATCCTGGAAGAGGAAGGGTGGGATCCCCTCCGTACGCTCATGGTGGGCGATACGTCGATGGACGTCCTTGCGGGGAAGAGCGCGGGGATCGCGACGTGCGGTGTGACATACGGTGCGATGAGCGAGGAGCAGATCCAGGCGGCGGGGCCGGATTTTATCATCGATGACTTCGCCGACCTCCTTCCCCTGGTTAGCTGAAGGCGTATGACGTGAACATGAATGCAGTCGAGCTGATCCGCAGGAAGCGTGACGGCGGCGAGCTGACCCGCGAGGAGATCCGGTATCTGATCGCAGGGTACGTCGCCGGTGACGTGCCGGAGTATCAGATGTCGGCATTCCTGATGGCCGTCTATTTCAGAGGGATGAGTCCGGAGGAGACCGCCCGGTTCACCGATGTCATGCTTCGCTCCGGCAGCACGATCGACCTCTCGTCCGTTCCCGGGCGGAAGGTGGACAAGCACTCGACCGGGGGCGTCGGGGACAAGGTTTCGCTGATACTTGCTCCGATGGTCGCCGCGTGCGGCGTCGCCGTCCCGATGATTTCGGGGAGAGGGCTCGGGCACACGGGGGGGACGCTTGACAAGCTCGAATCGATCCCCGGATTCCGCACCGGGCTCTCGATCAAAGAGTACACGGACGTGATCCGGGAGACCGGCCTTGTCCTGAGCGGCCAGACGGCGGACGTTGTCCCTGCGGACCGCAAGATGTACGCCCTCCGGGACGTTACAGCGACGGTCGAATCGATCCCCCTCATTGCCGGCAGCATCATGAGCAAAAAGCTGGCCGAGGGGATCGATGCGCTCGTCCTCGACGTCAAGACGGGAAACGGTGCGTTCATGAACTCGTACGACGCCGCCGTCGCGCTGGCCTCCGCGCTCGTGGGCATAGGCACAAAATGCGGGAAGGAGACGCTCGCATTCATCACCGGCATGGACGAGCCCCTGGGGACCGCGGTCGGCAACTGGCTTGAAGTCGCCGAATCGATCGAGTGCCTGAAAGGGAAAAACGTCCCCGACCTCATGGAGCTCACCTACGTCCTCGGCGGGGCGATGGTCCATCTCGGCGGGAAGGCCGCCACGATCGCAGACGGTATGCAGCAGTGCCGGTCGGCGATCTGGTCCGGGAGGGCGTACGAAAAATTCATACAGGTGGTGGAACGGCAGGGGGGGGATTCATCCTTTGTCCGCGAGCCGGTCCGCTATCCCGCCGCCCGGCATTCGATGGATGTCCTGGCCCCCTCCGCCGGCTATCTCACGGGCTTTGACACGAGGCGGATCGGCGTCCTTGCTGTCGAGCTCGGCGCGGGGAGACTGAAGGTGGGTGACCCCGTCGATGCGGCGGCCGGGATCATACTTTGCCGCAAAATCGGTGACGCCGTCGGTATGGGAGACGTCATTGCCGTCGTCAGGACGGACCGTGACGGTGCCGCCGAAAAGGCGGCACGTGAATATTGTTCGTGCGTCACGATCGGAAATTCCCCTCCGGGCAGGACCCCGCGCGTGAGAGCCACTGTCGATAAAGACGGAGTCCACTCCTGGACGACCCCGGTTTCCCCCTCGCTCCCTGATACTGATGCTGCGCGGTGACGTCGTTGTGAAGATGGATCGTGCGGGAGCAATCTGAGTGGATTCCCCCGGCGGGGGAGATTCAGTGTGGTGCGGCGTTTTTCGCGGCCCCCGGGGGCCGTTTTTTCAGCACGTCGAGCATCGCCCCGTGTATGACCCCGTTCGAGGCGAGGACCTTCTTTCTGTATATGCTGAGCGGCGCGCCGTCGAAATCGCTCACGGCACCCCCCGCCTCCGTGACGAGAAGTATTCCCGCGGCAATGTCCCAGGGGTTCAGGTTCACCTCCCAGAATCCGTCAAGCCTCCCCTCTGCGACGAAACAGAGGTCAAGCGCCGCCGACCCGAAGCGCCTTATTCCCTGCGCCTCCATGAGGAAATCCACGAAGTGATCCACGGCCATTCCCGGATTCTCCGCGATATCGTACGGGAACCCCGTCATGAGAAGGCTGTTGATAAGCCCCGAGGTCGACGACACCTTCATCCGTTTCCCGTTCATGTACGCCCCCTTCCCTTTCTCGGCGGTGTACAGGACGTCAGTGTTCGGATCGTAGACGACGCCGGCGACGATCTCCCCCCTGTGCTCTATCCCTATCGTCACACAGAAGACGGGGAGCCCGTGGAGGAAGTTCGTCGTTCCGTCAAGCGGATCGATGATCCACCGGTATTCGGCGTCAGGACTGCTCGTGCCGCTTTCCTCTGCGAGTATCCCGTGCGCGGGATAGTGGTGCCGGATGATCCCGATGATCCGCTCCTCGGAGCCCCTGTCGATCTCCGAGACGAGGTTCCTCTCTTCCCCCTGTTTCGTCTCGACGTTTCTGACCCTGCCGACGCTGTACCTGAGAAATTTCCCCGCTTCGCGGGCTGCTTCGATGGCCACGTTGATCATGGTGTTGTACCTGCTCCCTGATGATTGATAATGATAACAAATTGCGTCTCTCCATGCCAGCGCCACTGGCGCCCAAATGCGGCGCCACTGGCGCCTGAGAGCGGCGCCACCTCGGGTCCGCAATAACGCTGCGGCCCTCGGTTTTGTTTCTCACAGCCGATTTGCGTAGGTTACGCGTCACTCAGAAACGGAGCAGCCATGCGTAATACACTGATCCTCCTCGCAGCGATTGCATTCCTTGCCGGATGTTCCGGCCCTGATCGGCATCCGGCCGGTCGCGTGCCGATACGGGTCGACGATCTCGCTATCCGTGTCCGGGAGGGGAGCCGCTCATACATGCAGTCCGACAGGGGAGGCGCGTTCCTCACCGGCGTGGTGGGGGAGGGGAAAAACGGCGACACCTGGTCCGTTGGCGGGGCCCCGCTTCTGAAGGGTTTCCGGGTGAGCTGGACCGGTCAGGAGAACGGCGATGCGCTTGATTCCGCGCGTATACTCCCATACGAAACCGCCAGGTATTTCCGCGGCGGCGTTTCAGTACGCCTGTCGGGACTCGAAGCCGGCGGCGGTGTTCATGGATTCGTCGTCCGCGTCTCGCTTCCGGGACCGGGAAAAGTCGGTCTGCACGCACCTCCCGGAACGGGGCGGATTGCCCCGCCGCACCCCCACCAGTGGGCCTGCCAGTCCGCGGGGGGAGAGACGATCGTCTTCACCGCCGGTGACGGCTGTTCGGTGGCGGAGGACGGAGTTGCGGTCGAGGGGGCGGCGGATGCCGTCTTCCTTGTCTGCGCACTTCCTGCGGGCGCCGACAGGGGACTCGCGTCCTTCCTGTACGGACGGACGGATTCGCTCCTCGCGGCGCGGAAAATGCGCATGGAGAACCTTCTCAATGCATCCTATTTCCGGAGTTCGGACGACACGCTTGACGGAGCCGTGCACTGGATGATGCTCGCACTCGACGGGCTCATGATTGACCGCCGCGACACGTTTGCGGTCGCGGGCATCCCGTGGGACGGATCGATCGATGTGCGGGACAACGCCCAGTCCGTTGCGGGGCTTGGCCTCGCAACGGGCGACTACGCTCGCACCGCCGCGATCCTCCGCTCTCTCTCCCGCTACCAGGACACGCTCAGGGGGAGCCCGTCGTTCGGACGGCTCCCCGACCGGATCGCGGCCGGCCGGCCGTCATACAACGGTGCGGACGTTACGCCGTGGTTTGTCAGGGAACTGTACGAACAGGTCGTCAACACCGACGACACGACGCTGGTGCGGGCGCTCTATCCTCTCATCACGCGGAGCATCGACGGGACGCTGAAAAAACACGCCGACAAATTCAATCTCCTCGTCCACGGCCCCCGCGAGACCTGGATGAACGGCATCGACAGGGGAAACAGGGCGGTGGAAATACAGGTCTCCTGGTATTTCCAGCAGCTCATCGGCAGGTTCATCGCGTCGTATCTCGGCGACACGGTCGCCTCGCGCCGGTGGGAGGACCTCCCGGAGAAGACCGCCCGGAATTTCACTCTCCTCTTTGCGGACACGGCCGCGCATACGCTGGCGGATCACCTTGAGGCGGACGGGTCCCGTTCGCACGATGTCCGTCCCAACGCCGTGATGTGTCTGGAAATGCTCGATGACGAGGCGATGCGCCACGGCGTGACGCATGCCGCGGTTGCGGGGCTCCTCTCGGGTGACGGCGTCCGCACGCTCTCCCCGGCCGATCCGCGCTTCGCCCGTTCGGCCGGTCCCGCCGGAGCGGAATACAACGGACCCGTCTGGACGTGGCTCGCGGGACCCATGTCGTACGCGCTCACGCGGTACGACCGGCAGGACGTCAGTTATCCCGTCACGCGAAGGATGGCGGCGGCGGCGCTCGGAACGGGGATGGCGGGGACTCTCCCTGCGCTTTTTGATTCCTCCGGACGCGGCGGGGATGCGTCCCTGAGCGGGATGTCGGAATTCATACGAAGCGTGTATCAGGATTATCTCGGCGTGAGGGTCGACCTCGCCTCCGGGACGTTCGTCCTCCAGCCGAAGCTCCCGGCTCCGCTTTCGGTCGTCCAGTTCACCGTATTCGCCGGGAGCGTCCCCGTGGAGGTGGAATACAGGAAAGGGAGCGGGAACACGCGTCTGTACCTGAACGCCCCCGGGCTGACAGGGGAGCTGAAGGTGAGCCTTATCTGGATGATGGACAACGGCGACGCGTGGCGCGCCTCGTTCCGTCTGGGGGGCGAGGTTCCCGTTGCGATCGTCCTCGGGGATGACGATGCGGTCATGTACCAGGGGGACAGCCGCGGGGAGCTGGAGGGGAAGAAGAAGCTGAAAGGCTTTTCGCGGAGGTCCGAAGCATCGGATATGGTTCCCGCTCCCTGACGGCGCGGCGTATCCCCCGGAGGGCGGGCGCTACGACGAGCCCGCCTTCCCCTTCCGCTTGATCGAGAGTGACTTCTTGAGCTGCTCCAGCCGCGTCTTGTTCATCCGCACGCGGACCGTAATCCCGTCCCCGTCGTACTTTTCCTCAAGGATCTCCCCGCTCTCATGAATCCGGGAGACGAAGTCGTACTCTCCCTGCCCGAACGTGAGCGTCTCTTCTGCGACGGTACCCTCCAGGAGTGAGACGATCGCGTCGGAGAGCGCGGACATGTTGATTCCCCGCTCCGCCGCAATGCATACCGCGGGGGGAAAATTCCCCGTCACATACGCAATGATGTTCCTGTTGGCCAGGAGGTCGACCTTGTTGAACACCATCACCGTCGGTTTCCCCTGGGCGCCTATCTCCTCCAGGGTCTCGTTGACGACGGCGATCTGCTCTTCAAAGAGGGGATGACTGATGTCGATGACGTGAAGGAGAATGTCGGCCTCCCGCACCTCGTCGAGCGTGCTCTTGAACGACGCCACGAGGTTGTGGGGGAGCTTCCGGATGAATCCGACGGTATCGGAGAGAAGGATCCTGTGCGCGGGAGTGAGCGAGACGGCACGGACGGTGGAGTCGAGCGTGGCGAAAAGCCGGTCTTCCGCCACCACGCCGGCCCCGGAGAACCAGTTCAGGAGCGTCGATTTGCCCGCGTTTGTGTATCCGACGAGCGCCACCCGGGGGAACTGTTCCCTCCCTCTCCTCTGGACCTCCCGCTCCTTCCCGATCTCGCGGATCTTTGCAGAAAGGTGAGAGATCCTCGTCCGTATCGCCCGGCGGTCTGTTTCGATCTGCGTTTCGCCCGGCCCCTTCGTCCCGATTCCCCCGAACTGCTTTGAAAGGTGCGTCCATTGCCGTGTGAGCCGCGGGAGCATGTACTGGAGCTGCGCAAGCTCCACCTGCGTCTTCGATTCATTCGTCCTCGCGCGCGAGGCGAATATGTCGAGTATGATGCCGCTCCTGTCGATGATCTTGCATTTGATGAGCTTCTCGAGGTTGCGCACCTGGACCGCGGAGAGGTCGTCGTCGAATATGATGATGTCGATTTCCTTCTCCTCCGCAAGGTAGGAAAGCTCCTCGGCCTTTCCCCTGCCGATAAAAAAGGCGGAGTTGATCGAGTGTCGCACCTGGAGGATCTTGTGCACGACCTCGGCGCCGGCGGAGTCCGCCAGCCGCGCGAGTTCCTCAAGGTAATCCTCGACCTGCCCGCGCCGCGCCGACGGCGTTGCGACGCCGACAAGTATCGCCCGCTCGTGCGTTCCCGTCTTTGACATCGTCATCCGGCATCCCCTTCTGTTGCGCCCCGTGTGCCCGCAACGCGTCCTATCGCCATTTCGGCGACGGCAAGCAGCGCCGCCAGGATGGCGAAATCCTTCCACAGCTCCACGCCGTAGCGCGACTCCCGTACGGTCTCCTCCGCCCGCTCCGGACCCATCGTCTGTACTCTGCCGGGCCCGATCCCGGAGCGCGCCCGGAATTTTTCGATGTCGTCCCCCGTCTCTGTCCTCAGGTCGGATTCGCGCGGAGAGATGTTGACGGCGAGTGCGGCAATATCCTCCGTCCTCCCCCCCGGCGCTCCCCCGTCGCGGGAGAGCCGGTACACTCCCGTCTCCTGCGCAGCCCCGCCGCTGAACCTTGCGGTTCCCGTCCCCGCTTGGAACTCGGGGACGACCTTCCGCGTGTGTCCGTCGGGCGTTGTGAGCGTATACGTGTCCCTGTCCGTGAACGACCGGAGATTGAGCGCGAATGCGACCGGATCGCCCGGCTCGAGCGTTTTCCCTCCGGTGGACCGGGAACCGGTGTATGCGATCGCGCGGTGAAGCAGGGGGGCGAAAAGACCCTTGACCGGAAAATCAGACCAGGCGGTCCCCGCCTCGACCGCGAAGAGGAGTACGCGGCCGGACCCGGCTCTGTAATCGACGAGGAACGCGCTGCCGTTCGTGAGTCCGATGACCCTGGTCCCCTTTTCGCCTGCGGAGAGGGGGAGCGACGTCACGATCCTGGGAGATTCGATCCCGCGTTGTTCCCTCCCCGTCCCCCGCTTTGCGTCAAAGAGCCCTTCGAATAACGGGTGGGCATAGTCGACGGAGGAGAAGGAGAGGAAACTCCCCGCGCTCGCCGTTACCGGTGCTCCGCCTGGTGCCGGGAGACCGAGGTCCCGGAAGAGTCCGCCGTCCGGCGGCGGAGCGGCCTGGCCCGGGAACAGTATCAGCCCCCCTCCTTCGGTGACGAACCGGGCGATAGCGCGCGACGCCGCCCCGGTGATCCCTTCGAACCCGCAGACGACGATGGCGTCGAAGTGCGCAAGATCCGCGGAGGCAAGTCCGGCGTTCGTCCCCTGCGCCGCGGTGATGTTTCCTGCAAGGAGCGAATCTCCCCCGAGCGTGAGAGCCAGCGTGGCGAGCCGCGTCGAGCCGGGCGCGGGCCCCGTCAGGAGGACGTTGATATGCTCCGGTACCTCAACGACGAACGCGTACGTGTTGTCGGCGTCGAATCCGTCGTCCTCGATCTGTACCGAACACCCCAGTATTCCCCTCCGCTTGACCGTAAACGAGAAGACGGGCCGAATCTCTCCCCGGGGGGGTATGTCCACCGAGCGCTGTGCGACCCTGGCGCCGTCCGCATACAGGCTCGCGACCAATCCCTGCACCGGCTGATCCCCCGCGTTGCTGATCTGTGCCTGGAACTGCACCGGCTTCCTGTCCGAGACGATCTTCGTCAATATCTCTCCCCCTGTCACCCCGGCGTTGTCATGCCTGAGCGGGGGGGAGGAACAGAGAAAAAGCGTCGCGCGCGGATCGAATGATCCCGCGCTGTCGCGCGGGGTTCCGTGCCCGGGGAGCTGTGACGCCTGTCCGTCGCTGACGAATATCACCTCGCGGTTGGCGTCGGGGGAGGCGGCAAGAAGAGGCCGGATCTGCTCGAGCGCATCGCTGAGAGGGACGCTGACGGGTGACGTCGACATGCGTCCGAGCGCTTCCCGCGCCGACTCCGCCGACCGCGGCGCCGGGAGCGCGTTCCCCGCCCCGAGCTCGGACAGGGGGATGAGGTACAGCCTGTCCCCCTCCGCTGCGAGATCGATGAGGCGCGACGCCGTCTGCGCGGCGCGCGTAAACGCCGTGCCGCGTTCGTCGTGGAGGTTCATGCTCGGCGAATCGTCGAGTATGATGATCATTGTGCTCGACGCCCCGGTGCTTCCGAACCCGGCGAGCTTCACCCGGAGCGCGGGACGTGAGAATGCCATGACGAGTGCAGCGATCAGGAGCGTGCGTATAATAAGAAGGAGGAGCTGCCTGATCCGCAGACGACGCATGGAAGTCTTTTGAAGCTCCTTAAGGAATCTGACGGAGCTGAAATCAATCGTCCGGAGTTTGCGCAGGTTCAGGAGGTGGAGCAGTACGGGGATGGCGGCGGCTGCGAGACCGAAGAGAACAAAAGGATTGAGAAATGTCATCAGCCGAATGTATCGAAAAAGTCAAGAGAAATGCAACCATTGATTTTCCCTCCCGAAACCGCTACTATTCTTTCTCCACACTTCTTCCACCGACCGACGCCGATGCGGCACCGAACGATCATTGCCATCCTCGCGACGCTGTCTGTTCTCCTGCAGGGTTCCGTCGTGTGCGCGGCGGCGGGAGAGATTGTCACGATACGGCCTCATTTTGACGACTCCCGCACGGAGCGGCCTGAGGGCATCCCGCACAGGGAGCTGAAGCGTCCCCGCGTCGCGCTCGTTCTCAGCGGAGGGGGTGCCCGGGGCGCGGCGCAGATCGGCGTCCTCCGCGTCCTCGAGCGCTACCACATTCCCATCGACTTCATCGCGGCGACGAGCATGGGGGCAATCGTCGGCGGCCTCTACGCGTCCGGGTACACCGTCGGAGAGATCGAATCCATCGCGCTGGAGACCCCCTGGGACGATGTGCTCTCGCTTTCCGGGGAAACGAAGAGGACGGAGCTCTTCGTCGACCAGAAGATCGCCGGCGACAGGAGTTTCCTCGCCATACGGTTTCAGGGCTTCGCGCCCGTGATCCCGTCGGCGGTGTCGAGCGGTCAGCGCCTCACCGATCTCCTGAGCGGCTACACGCTCCAGGACCTGTATCACCCGGTCCCGGATTTCGACCACCTCAAGATTCCCTTCCGCTCCGTCGCGACGGACCTGGTGTCGGGGACTCTCGTGGTTCTCAAGGACGGCTCCCTCGCGGAAGCGCTCCGGGCGAGCGCGACGTTCCCCCTCCTCTTCCAGCCCATTGAAAAGAACGGCATGCAGCTCGTGGACGGAGGGCTCCTTTCCAACATCCCCGTCGACGTGGCCCGGAGCGGTGCGTGCGACATCGTCATCGTCGTGAACTCCACAAGCAGCCTCCGCCCGCGGGACAAGATCTTCGGCGCGCCCTGGCAGACCGCGGATCAGATCACAAGCATCATGATGAACCAGGCCAACAAGACGCAGCTTAACGGGGCCGACGTGGTGATCACGCCGAATGTGGGCGAGCATCTCTCGTCCGATTTCCACGGGCTCGACACGCTCATCCGGGCAGGAGAAGCGGCGGCGGAGCGGAGCATGCCGGGGCTCCTCTCCCTGTACGCGAAAAAGCTCGCGCAGATGCAGGCTGAGGGCGACTCGGGCGCCATGATGTTCACGAGGGCGAAAGTGACGTTTGCGGGGGCGTCCCCTCCCGATTCTCTCCGCTCCGCGATCGAGGCCGAGGAGGGCTCGGGCGTCGTCACGCGCCGGGAACTCCAGGCCGACGTGGAGGAACTGTACGCGAGCGGGCGGTACCGCGACGTCGCCGCCGACGTGGCGGGCGACAGCGGGGGGACGCATGTGACGTTCCGACTGACTGGGTATCCTGTCCTGCACGGGGTGAAGTTCGAGGGGAACGTTCTCCTCCCGTCGTCCCGGTTCGTCCCTTTCGTGGCGCCTCTGGAATGGCGGCCGGTCGACGCCGATTCGGTGAGGTTGATGCTTGAAGGGATCCTCCGCCTCTACAGGGGGGCGGGGTACTCGCTCGCCCGATTCGACACGACGTGGTTTGAACAGCCCGCGGGGATTCTGCACATCCACATCAATGAGGGGGTGATCCATGCGGTCGACGTCCAGGGGGGCGTCAGGACGCGCGACGCGTTCGTCCTGAACGAGTTCCCCCTTCATCCGGGGGACGTGTTCCAGATCGACAGGGCGAGGAAGGGGATTACGAACATCGCGAGCACGACGCTGTTCGACTTCGTGTATCTCGAGGTCTCCTACGCCGCCGGGCAGCCCGTGATCACGATCCGCCTTCGGGAACGCCCCTCGCAGCTCGTGCGGCTCGGGACCCGCGCCGACAACGAGCGCTATCTCCAGGGTCTGCTCGACATCCGCGACGAAAATTTCCAGGGATCGGGGATGGACCTGGGGATGACGCTCGCCGGAGGCCAGCGGAACCTGGACGTCGTCGTGGAATACAAGGCGCGGAGGCTTTTCAATTCGTATCTCTCGCTCGGCGTCGGAGGGTTCGTCAGGACGCTCGACAGTTATCTGTACACCGACGGTGTCGTCACCGAGCCCGCTCATTGGACGCGTGACGTGGCAGGCGAATACAGGGAAATCCGCTCCGGCGTGAACGTCTCTTTCGGCTCGCAGCTCGAACGGCTCGGGAACGCGACGCTCGAGTTCCGCCTGGAGAACGTCAAAGTCAAAAACCTTGATAGTGCCGCGTTCCTGGCGGACCAGTACAGGCTCGCACTGATCCGCCTTGGAACGATCGTGGACACGAAGGACCGTTCCCCCTTCCCCCTGAGCGGGGTCGGGCTCAACATCTCCTACGAGTTCGCCGTGGACGGCCTGGGGAGCAGCATCAGCTACAACTCCCTGAAGGTGATGTACGAGACGTTCACGACGTGGGGAGAGCGGCACACGTTCCATCCGCGTTTCACGATGGGGTTCGCCGACAAGACGATGCCCTTCGCCCAGGAGTTCAGGCTCGGAGGCCTCGACAGCTTCTTTGGAACGCGCGAAGACGACCGGCGCGGGAGGGAGCTCCTGCTCATGAACATGGAGTACAGGTATTTTCTCCCCTTCGCAATCCTCTTCGACACGTATCTTCGCGTGCGGTACGATCTCGGAACGATCTCCGAGGTCCCCGAGGAAATCAAATTCAGCACCTTCCGTCACGGTCTCGGCCTCGAGCTGGCGTTTGATACGCCGATCGGGCAGGCGGCCCTGGGGGTGGGGAAGAGCTTCTATTTCAACGGGTACCTGCCGAACAACCCCGTCCAGCAGGGCCCGCTCCTCTGGTATTTTGTGATCGGCTATCAGTTCTGACATTTCTCGGCACGAATGTCTATATTCCCTGTACAAATTGCTGAAAGAGAGGACGCATGACGACGAAGGCCCCCTCGACGGTGAAGCCCGCGGAGGCAGGAACGCTGGAAAAGATCGCCTATGCCAGCGTCAGCGGCATCCCCGCCGCCGCCGCGCACGACCGCGACAGGCTCGGCTACAACATCTGGCGCTGGCTGACGACGCGCCGTGACTCGCTCGAATTTTCGGTGAAGACGTCCGGGGCGCGCCTCCTGATCAGTGAGGAGGAGGCTGTCCGCAGGATACGGGAGTCGCTTGCCGCGCAGGGGGTGACCCTCTGAACGCGGAGCCCCCCCGCGGTGTGCGTGGTGTGTCACAATCCGGTTGAGGGACGATGGAACTTGGACTTCGTAATAGGGTCGCTGTCGTCTGCGCCGCGAGCCAGGGTCTCGGGCTGGCTGTCGCGGTGGGATTCGCCCGCGAGGGGGCGCATGTCGTCATCTGCTCGCGCGATTCCCGGAAGCTGGCGGAGGCGGGAAAACAGGTCCGGGCGGCGGCCGCGGAGGGAGCCCGCGTCGTTGCGGTGACCGCGGACCTGACGAAAGCGGCCCACATAAAAAAGCTGTTCCGTTCCGCCCTCCGCGAATTCGGCAGGATCGACGTGCTCGTCACAAACGCGGGGGGGCCTCCCGTCGGGGCCTTTCCGGATCTGGACGACAGGACATGGCAGCGGGGGATCGACCTGAATCTCATGAGCACGATCCGGTGCATCCGCGAGGTGCTGCCGGTCATGCAGAAGCGGCGGTGGGGGCGCATAATCAACATCACGTCGTTCGCCGCCAAGCAGCCGGTCGATGATCTCGTTATCTCCTCCACGGTCCGCCCGGGGATCCTCGGTCTTTCAAAGGTTCTCGCGAACCGGTACACGCGTGAGGGGATACTCATCAACAGCGTTGCGCCGGGGTTCATCCTCACCGCGCGGCAGCAGGAGATCGGCTCGGTCCGCGCGAAAGCGGCGGGGACGACGGTCGAGAAATACATCGAGAAGATGGGGGAAGGGATCCCCGCGGGGCGGTTCGGGACCCCGGAGGAGCTGGCAAACGTCATTGTCTTCCTCGGGTCGGAGCGCGCCAGTTATATCAGCGGGACCACCGTCAACGTCGACGGCGGGCTCATGAAGGGAATCATCTGATGGGGATGGTGACGGAGATGCGTCTCAGCGGCGGGGGCGAGCCGGGGACAAGGTTCAACTACAGGGGGATGCACAGGTACCTCATCACGCTCCTGCCGCATCCCTCCTGCGCGGCGCTCGCGGAACGGGAAACGATTATCCCGGTTCTCGACGGTCTGCGCGGGACCGGCCGCGCGCACGGATTCGAGGTGTATGCGTACTGTTTCCTCCCCGACCGTCTCGTGATGCTTGTCCGCGGCAGGGATGAGACCTCCGACATGAAACTGTTCCTTGCGGCGTTCCGCGCGGGTTCGGAAGCGGCGTACGGGCTCAGGACCGGGAAACGGCTCTGGTCGAAGAAATACAGGGAGAGGGTGCTCCGGAAAACGGAAGTGACGCGGGCGATCGCGGAGGAAATTTTCATGCTCCCCGTCAAAGCTGGTCTGGCGGCGTCGAAAGAGCAGTATGCGTTTCAGGGATCGTTTGTGCTTGCGGGAGTTCCGCCCCCCCGTGTCACCCGTCCGTCATCGCACCGAGCGCCTCGCGTATCGCGCGCGCCACGTCGTCCGGGAGGTAGGGCTTCTGGAGGAGCCCGTTCACGCCGAGACCGATGAGTTCCGCCCGCGTCCCGGGGTCGAGATACCCCGAGCCGATCACGACGGGGGCGTCCGGCCTTATCGCCCTGATCCTGAGGAAGAGATCCCGCCCGCTCATGCCCGGAAGGCCGAGATCGCTGATGACCATCGCGATCTCCTCCCCCAGTGATTCGTAGATGCTCAGCGCCTGGTCGCCGTCCGAGGCGGTGATGACGGTGTAACCCAGCGCCTCGAGCGAGGCCTTCAGAAGCTCGGAGAGCATCACCTCGTCTTCGACGACAAGTATCGTCTCCGTCCCCCGCGTCCTGCAGTGTTCCGCGTCACCCGTTTCCGCCGCCTGTGTTGACGCAAGTGCGTGGATGGGGAAATCCAGCCTGAACGTCGTCCCCTTCCCTTCGGTGGAATCCACGGCGATCGACCCGCCGTGGCTCTCGACGATCCCGTAGACAACGGACAGGCCGAGTCCGGTTCCCCTCCCCGGTTCCTTTGTGGTAAAGAAGGGCTCGAATATCCGGCTCTTNNGTCGTGATGGAAAGCGTTCCCCCCGACGGCATCGCATCCCGGGCATTGACGCAGAGGTTCAGAAGCGTCTGGTGGAGCTGTGTCCTGTCCCCGTCCACCGGTGGGAGGTCGGGAGCAAGTGAAAGAGAGATCGCGATCGTGCGCGGGAACGTCTCCTCGAGCATCCGTCCGAGTTCGGACGCGATGTCGTTGAGTCTTACCTGCTCGTAGACCGCGTTTGCTTTCCGGGCGAACGTCAGGATCTGGCGGACGAGCGAGGCGCCCCGGTTCGCCGCCTTCTCGATCGCCCCCGCGCTTCTCTGGAGTTTGACGGGATCTGCGGCAACCTCCCCGAGAAGGGACGCGTGCCCCATGATGATCCCGAGTATGTTGTTGAAGTCATGGGCGATGCCGCCCGCAAGCGTCCCGAGCGACTCGAGCTTCTGCGATTGCAGGAGCTGCTGCTGGAGGTTCTTCCGGTCGGTGATATCCATGTTCATCCCCATGATCCCGTGAACCGCGCCGTCCCGCCTGATCGGCGTGATGACGTTGTACACGTGGACGGTCTTCTCCCCTTCGCGGTACTCCACCTCTCCCGTCACGGTCGCCCCGGAGAACGCGCGCCTGTTGTTCTCCTCCCAGACCTGGATGACGGCGGGGTCGTGCCCCGATTCCGCCGGGCTCCTGCCGATCTGGTTCCCCCAGCGCGCAATGGAGACGGGGTTCTGCATCACGTAGCGCCCGTCGGTCCCGCAGACCCAGAGTTCGAACGGGAGGCTTTCGAACACCGTGTGCAGAAGGGCCTCGCTTTCCCGCACCGCCTCCTCCGAGCGCTTCCGTTCGATGGCCATGGCGATCTGCGTCGACACGAATGCGAGTATGTCGTAGTGCTCTCTGCGGAACCTGATCCCCTCGGAATAACTCTGGACGACAAGTGCGCCCTTCGTTTGCCCCGACGCCGCCAGGGGGACGCCGAGCCAGTCGAGTGACGGCGCCCCCAGGGCCTCCACGAGTCCCCCTTCGACCATCTCGCGGAACACCTCCGGCGACGCGAGGAGGGGTTCCCCCGTGTGGATCACGTATTCGGTGAGGCCTTTTCCCGCGGCGCGCGGCGCCGGTGTCGTGTCGTTTTCGTCGACGAAATACGGGAAGGAGAGGATGCCCGACTTTTCGTCGAGGACCGCGATGTAGAAATTCGCCGCAGGCATCAGCTCGCCGACGATCTCGTGTATCGCCTGGTACAGCTCGTGCAGATTGTCGGTTGTGTTCACCGCGGCGGCGATCCTGTATGTCGCCGTCTGTATCCGCTCCGCGCGCCGCCTGTCCGTGAGGTCGCGTCCCACGGCCACGAACGCTGTCGGTTCCCCCTCCTCGTTCCGCAGCGGGGAGAGCCAGACGTCGAGGGGGAATTCCCCTCCCCCTTTCCTTCGCGCGGTCCACTCGCCGTGCCAGCTTTCCTCGACGGCGTCGCGTACGATCTGATCCCGCATCGGGGTCCCCGGGAGCGGGGCGCCGATCAGTGCGATGTCCTGGCCGATGAGATCGTGCTGGTCGCACTCCAGGAGTATCTGTATGGAGTCGTTGACGAAGAGTATGCGTCCCTGCTTGTCGATGAGTGCGACGGAGTCGCGCGTCGACGCGACCGTCTGCGCGAGAAGCCTGATTTCCCTGTCGGCGAGTCGGCGGTCGGTGACCTCCATCGTCATCCCGCTTATGCCGGTGACATTCCCCGATTCGTCGTGGAGCGGTTCGAGCGTCAGCTCGAAATGCCGCTCGCCCTCATCCCCCGGGTGCGTGATCTCCTGCCGGCATCCTCTCCCCGTCTGGAGGACCCGCTGCTTGAGTTCGGTCAGCACGCGCGCGTTCTGCGGCGCGAAGAGTTCGTCGTCCGTCTTTCCGATGAACGCTTCGATCGTCTTCTGCCCCGGATCGCGGGGATTGAAAAACCAGGTGTATATGAGCGAGGCGTCCTGCGTGAAGAGTACGGCGGGGGAGGTCTTCAGTATGTCGTAAATCGTCTGTTCCGCAGGGAGGTGCGGAGAGTGGATGCCGGCAGATTCTTTGTTGACTGGTTCGTCAGCGCCCCGCCTGATATCCTCTTCCATGGGGGCCCTCCCCGGGCTGATGAGTGTCTCTGGTCAAATGGTCCAAGAGGGCAACAGCCGTGCCATCTTCTGAGACCGAAGATACACTGTTTCCGCGCGTATCGCAAACCGGAGGATTTCCTTTTCGCAGAAATGAGAAATCGTCAGGAGGAGTGAGACCGGCGCACAGGGAAACCGGGTGCGCTCTCCCGCTTGTTAAATTGCCCGTCTGTAGTCGGGGCCCAGGAGCGGTACATCGCCGGCTTCCGGCGCCGCGATCGGACCGAGGAAGGGGAATGCTCTGAGCGTCCGGGGAGGGACCGCGACAGGCTTCCCGTCCCTGAGTGCCGAGAGGAGTTGAAACGCGATCGGGAGGGATTTCCCCCCCGTGTTGTTGTTGCAGATGACGGTGACCGAGCGGCATCGTCCTTCAAGCCCGCGAAGCCTGCGTGTGATCTCGCGGACCTCCCGGGTGTTGTACTGGTAGTCATAGCGGGCGTCGTATCCGTTCAGCAGCCACCCTTTTTCGTTCCGCCCGTGGAGCCGGAGGTACGCCGTCTCCCCGCATACGGCAGTGATGAACGGCATGTACTGCTTCACGCGGGGCATGTCCGCCCCCACGACGCCGAGCGAATGCTCGCGGAGAAACGAGACGAGCCCGTCCTGGTTCCACGACTGGTGGCGGAATTCCACGTGGAGAGGGAACCCTGCGAACACCTCCGCGATCCTGACGATGTGGTGGCGGTTCGCCCCCGTGTTCGTAAACGAATACGGAAACTGGACGAGGAGCGAGCCGAGCCGGTTGTGCCGGGCCAGCTCCTGGAGTGTCTGGCGGACGGATCGCGTCAGTTCGGGCCGGAGGGATTTTCCGTGCGTGAACGTGGAATGGAGCTTGACGTGGAACTGGAAGCCGGGCGCGTCGTGGACCGCCCCGATCCATTCCCGTGCGTCCGCCGCCGAGAGGGAGTCGTCCCAGAACGTCGCCCGCACCTCCGCGGTCTGGAAATGCCGGGCGAAGAAGTTCAGCTTCTCGGCCGACGAGGCGCCCTCCGAAGGGTAAAAGCACGAATCGAACACTTCATGTTCCCATCCCCCCGGACCTATGCGATAGACGGTCTTCCCGTTCTCCATGTTGCCTCCGATATGACTTGACAGAACCGCGGAAATTCAGTACATTGCTCCCGTCAAGATACGACATAAATGTCGTCTTGTCAAGTTCTGAAAAGACATTAATGTCAGCGGGGTGCCATGAAGTCGACGATCGGAGAACGGCTGCGGACGGCGCGGGAGGGGAAGGATATGGACCAGTACACGCTCGCGGTGAAGGCCGGCGTCGTGACGAGGACGCTGCAGCGGTGGGAAAAGGGGGAGCAGGTCCCCGACGGGATCGCGATAACGAAGATTGCGAAAGTGACGAATGTGCGTCCGACCTGGCTCCTCACCGGGGAGGGTGAGATGTACGCGGTCGCGGGGCGCCCGGAGAATGTCTACTCACTGCCGGTCTCCCCGAAAAGGAAGATGCGGCTTGCGGAGCTTCCGCTTGTTTCCTCCGTTCCCGCGGGGAAGGTCTCGACGATGTTTCACCCCGACTACGTCGATCACTATGTCACTGTGGACGACGTGAAGGATCCCGGGGCGTTCGCGCTCAAAGTGAAGGGGAACAGCATGTCCCCCCGTATCGAGGACGGGGACATCGTCGTTGTCAGCCCCCAGTCCGAGGCCCGAAGCGGGGACATCTGCGTCATCCGGGTGAACGAAGAGGACACGCTGAAAAAGGTGAAATTCGAGGGGAACTACATTCACCTGATTCCGTTGAATCCCGAGTTCGAACCTGTGACTGTAAAAAAGCGGGACATCAATTTTGTCTGGAAAGTCGTGAAGCTCATAAAGGAATTGTGAGCCTCGCGCTGTCCTTCACGCACCACCTTCCGGAATCCGTCCCGCGAACACCGTCGTGCAGGTGTCGCGGTTCATCGATCCGGACTGGCTTGTAGAGATCGAGGCGGACGCGGTTGTCGATGACGCGGTGTGATCCGGGCGTCCCTACGAGAGGAAGTGGACAACGACGCCGTCCCGGAGTTTCGGCTCGAACCACGTGGATTTCGGCGGCATGGTTTTCCCCGCGTCCGCGATCTTCATGAGCTCGTCGATCGATGTCGGGAAAAGGGCGAACGCCACCGCCATCTCCCCGGAATTCACCCTCCGTTCAAGCTCGTCCATTCCCCGTATCCCCCCCACAAAATCGATCCTCTTGTTCGTGCGCGGGTCGTCGATGCCGAGTATGGGCCCGAGGAGTTCCCTCTGGAGTATGGACACGTCGAGGCGCTCCACGGGATCGGGGTCCGCCGGGAGATCGCCGGGGGCATGGAGGGTATACCACTTCCCCTTGAGATACATCCCGTACTCACCTCTCCGTGACGGCCACGCGGGATGGGGACCTTCGCTCACGTCGAATGTCTTTTCGATTTCGGCGATGAACTTTCCGGGCTGAAGCCCGTTGAGGTCCCTGACGACCCTGTTGTAGTCGAGTATCCGGAGCTGGTTGTGGGGGAAGAGGACGGCGAGAAAGAAATTGTACTCTTCGTCCCCCCGGTGGTTGGGGTTTGCCCTGGCGCGTTCGTCTCCGACACGCGCTGCCGCGGCGGAGCGGTGGTGTCCGTCGGCGACGTACAGCGAGCTGACGCCGGCGAATTCCTTCACGAGGGAGTCGATCACCTTCCCGTCGTCGATAACCCAGAGACGGTGGCGGACGCCGTCCGGCGGCACGAAATCGTATTCCGGTNNATCGTATTGTTCAGGTATTCCCTGACCGAGGCGCAGCACATGAGGCCGTACTGCGTGTGGTCGTCCATGGTCTGGGAATACAGATAGAGGGAAGGCTTCCGGTCCTCCTTCAGTATCCCGTCGGCGACGAGCTTCTGGAGGTTTTCCCTCCCTTTCTGATACACCCGCTCGTCATAGATGTTGACGTCCGGCGGAAGGTCGATCTCGGGTTTGCCGACGTGAAGGAAAGAGAGGGGATTCCCCGCCGCTTCCGTCCGGGCCTCTTCAGAGCTCAGAACGTCGTACGGTTTGGCCGCGACGCGCGCGGCATATTCCGGTTTGGGCCGGAAGCCTTTGAACGGTCGGATAGTCGCCATAGAATGCCCCCCTCTGGACATACAACTGCTATGCCGGGAGAGTTTCCTCCTCCCGGACCGGTGCATTCAGCGTCTCGACGACTTTCATGGCGATCTCGACCCCGACGCGGTCCTGCGCTTCGCGCGTCGACGCGCCGATATGCGGCGACACGGAAACGCGGGGATGATTGATGAGGTCGAATTCCTCGGGAGTCGGGGGTTCGTGCTCGAAAACGTCCATCCCCGCGTACAGGACGCGGCGGCTGTTCAACGCTTCGAGGAGGTCCTTCTCCACGACGACCCCGCCCCGCGCGCAGTTGATGAGGATCACCCCGTTCTTCATTTTGTCGAAATCGGCCTTCGCGATGACGGGCCCGCGGGCCTTTTCGAAAGGGACGTGGAGCGTGATGTAGTCCGAAACCCTGAGAAGTTCGTCTTTGCTGATGAGCCGGACGTTGAGATCGGTTGTCGTGACCCAGGGGTCGTGCGCGACGACGGTCATCATGAGTCCGAGCGCCCTGCGCGCCACCTCGCGGCCGATGTTGCCGAGCCCGATGATGCCGAGCGTCTTTCCCGTGACCTCGATCCCGCCGCTGAACTCCTTCTTGGGCCACTCCTTCCTGCGCATCGAAATGTTGCTCATCGGAAGGAACCGGCCGAGCGACATCAGGTGGGCGATCGTCAGCTCCGCGACGGAGATGGACGAGGCTTTGGGCGTGTTGAGAACGGTGATCCCCTTTGCCTTCGCGTGGGCGACGTCGATATTGTCGAGCCCCACGCCCCCGCGGGCGATGACCTTCAGCCGGGTGCCTGCATCGATGACTTCCTTTGTCACTTTTGTCGCGGAACGGACGATGATCGCGTCGTAGTCGCCGATCGC
>PMJQ01000215.1 GCA_003157485.1 Ignavibacteriota bacterium | reverse complement strand
GCGGCATACGACGGCACCGCGGAGACCTCCGTCTATGTCAGGAAGGAACAGAGGCGCCGCGGGATCGGCCGAAGTCTCGTGCAGGCGACCATCGGGAGCGCGAAGGAGTCGGGCTTCCACACGCTCATCGCCAGGATTGCGGGAGAGAGTACGGGGAGTCTCCGTCTGCATGAGGGACTCGGTTTCGTCCACATCGGCACGATGAAGGAGGTGGGGCGGAAGTTCGGACGGCTTCTGGACGTGCACATGCTTCAGAAGATGCTGGAGTAGACGTCGATCCGTTCACGTCCCCCGGCGGATGTTGCATTTGAAGGGGGGGGTGGGTAAGATGGGTTTACCCGGCCGTTTCACATAGAGAACGGAATGAGAATGCCATTCAGGATACTTGTCGCGGATGATGACGAAGCGGTCCGCAAATCGCACAGGTTCGCCGTCGATGCAGCCGCGGACATTATGAAAGACAGCGTCGACGTCGTGGAATCTGACGACAGCGTCGACGCGTGGGCAAAGATCCGGTCCGAGCGCTTCGACCTGATTATCGTCGACAACGATTTCCGCGACATGGAAATCAAGGGGCACCTCCCCGGCATCGCTCTCCTGCAGATTGCCCGGAAGGAGGGGGCCAACACGGCCACCCCGATCATATTTTGTTCGGGCGAGACGTTTGAAACGCTCAAGCCAATGGTCGAAAGGTTCAATGCGGTGTACTTGCCCAAAGGCGGGTATGACATCGACAGGGCTGCGCGGCTCTTCGTGGAACAGCTCACAAGACCGAAATCGGTTCAAAGCAAGTGAAAGGAGCTGCCATGACGTACGACGTCCAGGTTCTCAAAATGGGCGAGTGCCGGGTTCCGGGCCCGGAAGTCTACTGGATGAGCAACTGGGATAAGTGGGAGACCCTCAATTTCTGGATGGTCGTCCTCCGGGGCGGGGGGAAGAACGTCATTATCAACACCGGCCCTCCGGGCGACCTGTCCGCGCTGAATGCGGCGTGGAAGGCGGCGATCGACGAGCGCTCCCAGATGGTTCGCGGCGAGACCGAGCGCCCTGCTGCGGCGCTGGCGAAGATCGGCCTGAAGCCGGGCGACATCGATCACGTGCTCATCACACCGCTCCAGGCGTATGCGACGGGGAACATCCCGCTCTTCATGAACGCGGAAATCTGTATTTCAAAGCGGGGATGGATCGAAGACTTCCAGGCGCCGAAGTACCACATGCACATTCCGAGAAAACTCCGAATTCCCGACGACGTTCTCAGCTATCTTGAGATCACGGCGCCGGACAGGCTGCGGCTCCTGGAAGACGAGGATGAGGTGCTCCCCGGGATACGGGCGTTCTGGACCGGCGTTCATCACCGCTCTTCCATGGCGTACGTGATCGATACGGCAAAGGGGAAACTCGTCGTTTCCGATTGCTTTTTTAAATACCGGAATGTCGAGAACATGATCCCCCTCGGTATCATGGAAAGCCTCGAAGAATGCATGCGTGCCTACGAACGGATAAAGGAAGAAGCCGCGCTCATTCTCCCCCTGTACGATCCCCTCGTCCCCGAACGGCTTCGCGGAATGGCCGGAGGGGGGCCGCCATGAAGGAAAGGGCGGCGCTGCGTGACAGGTTCAGGGGGAAAGTCGCCATTGTCACCGGGGGCTCTTCCGGGATCGGCCTGGCCACCGTACGGGAGCTCTGCAGGGAGGGGGCGTCCGTCGCGCTCACGGGGATTGAGCCGGACCTGGGGGCGGCGGCCGAAAGGGACTTCCGGCGGGAAGGGTTTGACGTCCTTTTCCTTTGTGGAGACATGGCGGACGAGAGTTTCTGTGCGTCCGTCGTGAACGACACGCTCGCGAAGTGGAATCGCGTGGACTTCCTCGTGAACAACGCATTCTCGTTCGTGGCGAAGGGTGCGGACGCCGCGCGCGCGGACTGGGAGCGGACATTTCAGGTCGGTCCGATCGCGTACGCGACGATGGCCGCAAACGTCGCCGGCCCGATGAAGAAGGCGGGCGGGGGGGCGATCGTGAATGTCTCAAGCATATCGGCTAGGATCGCCCAGCCGAACCGCTGGACTTATAACGCCGCGAAGGGCGCGGTTGCAAATCTCACACGATGCATGGCGCTCGACCTGGCGCCCTCCGGGATCCGCGTGAACTCTGTCAGCCCGGGCTGGATCTGGACGCGGGAAGTGGAAAAGGCCGCCGGGGGCGACAGGGAGCGTTGGGAGCCCGTCTGGGGGGAATATCACATGCTCCGGCGTCTCGGGGAAACCGTCGAGGTTGCCGCCGCCATCCTCTTCCTCCTGAGCAGCGATGCGGCATTCATCACGGGGGCCGATCTCCCCGTGGACGGAGGATATCAGGGTCTCGGGAGCGAGGGACTCGGATCGACAAGCCAGTTCGCCGGCTCCCACTGAACTACCGCGCGCGTTCCCACCGATGGTAACCGTCAGATTTCCTTACAAAGGCGTGGACCCCATGGAGATTCCCGAGGGGAACCTCATGGGGATATTCTCTCCACCCCGGATGATCCCCGCTCATGCGGAAGGGGAGATACTCTCCGACGCGCTGGCGCACCCGGTGGCGGCCCTCCCGCTCCGGCAGGCGCTCGAGGGGAAAAGGAATGTCCTTATCGTCTCCGACGATCACCACCGCCCCACCCCTGTCGGGACGATGCTCCCGTATGTTCTTGGGGAAATCAGGTCCGCCGGGATCCCCGACCGGTCCGTCGAAATCATCATGGCACTCGGCTCCCACCGGCCGATGTCGGACGGCGAGATCGCCGGCAAACTCGGGCCGGGGATCGCCGGCCGGTTCAGGGTCTCCAATCACGAATGGACGAACCCCGGCAACCTCTATTTTGCGGGGCACGTCCATCCCGGCATCGACGTCTGGGTGAACCGGCGGATGAAGGAGTTCGATTTCATAATCGGCTTGGGCCAGATCATGCCGATGGACGTGTGCGGTTTTACCGGAGGATGCAACATCATTATCCCCGGGCTCTGCGGCCCGAAAACGAGCGCTGATTTTCACTGGGTGCGCGTCGGCATTCCGGCCCGGGAAGTCGTCGGGAGGCGTGAGAACCCGATCCGGGAGGCGATCGACAATTCCGCTATGGCGGCCGGGCTCAGCGCGATATTCAATGTCGTCCTTGACGGCGACGGGGCGATTTGCGGTGCGGTGTACGGACATCCGGTCGAGGCGCACCGCGCGGGGATTCCCCTTGCGCTGGGAGCGCATACGGTCACGCTTCCCCGCAGGGCTGACATCGTCGTCGCGGACGGCTATCCCTTCGATATCGAATTCTGGCAGGTCAACAAGGCCCTGGACAATGCCGCTCTCGCGGTCCGCGAAGGCGGTGTGATAATCATCGTCTCTCCGTGCTACGAAGGGCTCTCGGTGACGCACGGAGAGGAGATCCGCCGCATCGGCTACAGGTCCCGCACTGAGATCGTCCGCCTTGTCGAACAGGGGAAGTTTACGCACCGGGTGGCGGCGGTGCACATGATACAGGTTGCGGAAGCGACAATCGAAAAGGGCGTTACGTGCATACTCGTCACGGGGGGTATTCCCCCCGGCGTCCTCCGGGAAGTGAACCTGGGGTACGCGCCCGATCCTCCCTCTGCGCTTGCGGCGGCATTCGGGATTGCGGGCGAAGGAGCTCGGGTTGCGGTGCTGCGCCGTGCGTCCGAAACGTTACCTCTCATTCAGGAGCATTGAATCACGATGGAACTACGCGGCAGTGTGGCGATTATTACCGGTGCGGGGGGCGCGATCGGCCGTGCGACGGCCCTGTTGTTTGCCGTGGAAGGGGCGGCGGTCGTCCTCGCCGACGTCAGGAAGGAAGGGGTGGAAGAGATTGCGCGCGGGCTGAAGGAATCAGGCGGCCGGGCTCTCCCTCTTGCGGCGGACGTCTCCGATGAAAAGGACGTCGCCCGGATCGTCCGCTCCACTCTGGAGGAATTCGGGACGATTGACGTCCTCGTGAACAATGCAGCGATCTCGATGGAGACGCCGATCCTCGATATCCAGACCGCGGACTGGGACAGGGTGATGGCCGTAAATCTCCGGAGCGTGTTCCTCCTGTCGCGCGATGCATTCCGGGTGATGAAAACGAGAGGGAAAGGGAAGATCATAAGCATGGCCTCCGCCTCGGCGAAGATCGGCGGCCTCGTCGTGGGGGCGCACTATGCCGCGAGCAAGGCGGGTGTCATCTGCTTCACGAAAAGCCTTGCGCTGCAGGCGGCCCCCTTCGGGATCAACGTGAACGCCGTCTGCCCGGGCCCGACGAGAACCCCGATGACGGATGCCTGGGGGGAAAAGGCGAACGCGGATTTTGCGGCGAAGATTCCCCTGAAGCGGTACGGGGAGCCCGAAGAGATCGCACAGGCGGTCCTTTTTCTCGCCTCGGATCGGTCCCGGTATATAACCGGCGAAATCATTGATGTGAACGGCGGATTGGTAATGGACTGACGAATGAAGAAGACGAAACTGAACCCCGAAACGTCTTTTGAAGAATGGCACTCCGATGAGGCCGATCTCCGGGGCCTGGCGCCTTTGCGCGCCGCACGCATGCTGTTTGACATCGTGCTCATCAACGAGTTTGAGCATGCGCTTCTCCGGCTGAAGGCGGATGACTGCCTCTGGGGACCGGTGCACACAAGCGTGGGGCAGGAGGGGGTTGCGGCGGGAGTCGTTGCCGCTCTCCGTCCCGCGGACAAGATGGTTGCGACGTACAGGGCCCATCATGAATTCCTTGCCAAGTCCCTCCAGTTCGTTCTTCCCGGCGACTGGGACCCCCTCCGCGGCGTTCTCCCTCCGGCGGGGGAGGAAGTGCTCGAACGGACGCTTGCGGAGATCATGGGGCTTGCCTCCGGATACTGCCAGGGGCGGGGAGGGTCGATGCATCTCCGTTTCGCGAAGGCGGGATTTCTCGGATCCAACCCGATCGTCGGGGGAGGCATTCCGCTTGCGGCCGGAGCCGCGTATGCCGAGAAGTTCCGGAAGAGCGGCAACATCGTTGTCTGCTTCTTCGGGGACGGGGCGACAAATATCGGCTCGTTCCATGAGGCCTGCAACCTCGCGGGACTCTGGGATCTCCCGCTCGTCTGTTTCATTGAAAACAACGCCTACGCGGTCGCCACTCCCCTCCGTCAGGCCTGTGCGATCGAGGATCTCTACGTGCGCGCGTCGTCGTACGGCATGAAGGGATACAGGGTCGACGGGAGCGACGTCCTCGGCATCCACGGTCTCATCTCATCCGTGGCGGCCGGCATGCGCGCCGGGGGCGGCCCCTGCCTGATCGAGGCGCTCTGTTACAGGCGCTACCATCATGCGGGGGACCAGCCGGGGAGCGCGTTCGGGTACAGGACAAAGGAGGAGGAAGCCCGCTCGAGAGAACGGGAAGTGACGACTGCCTTTCCCCGCGCCCTGGAGGGGGCGGGCCTCCTCACCGCGCCGGAGATCACGCGGATTGCCGGTCTTGCCCGCGATGCCGTCGGGCGCGCCGTCGATGCATGCACCGAGCCGGGTACGCCGCGNNGCGATTGCGGCTGTGACCGGCCGCTGGCTCGAGAAGAACGCGGAGACGATCGTCCTCGGGGAGGACGTTGCGAACTTCGGCGGCGGAGCGTACGGCGCGACAAAAGATCTCGCGGCGAAATTTCCGGGGCGCGTCCTCAACACGCCGATCGCCGAGGCAGGGTTTACGGGCCTCGCGCTCGGGGCCGCGATGTCCGGCATGCGGCCCGTCGTCGAGATCATGTTCCCCGATTTCTCACTCGTGGCGGCCGATCAGATGTTCAATCAGATCGGGAAGGCGCGTCACATGTACGGCAACTCCACAGATCTCCCTCTCGTCGTCCGCACTCGGGTGGCGATCGGATGCGGGTACGGCGGACAGCATTCGATGGATCCCGTGGGGCTCTACAGCCTCTTCCCCGGTTGGCGCGTCGTCGCCCCTTCGGACAGTTTCGACTACATAGGCCTTATCAATTCGGCGATGCGGTCAAACGATCCTGTCCTCGTCATCGAGCATCATTCCCTCTACGGCCGCGAATTCCCCGTTCCTGACGGCAATCTGGATTACTGCATCCCGTTCGGAAAGGCGCGCGTCGTTTCCGAAGGAACCGACGTGACNNGTCTCCGTCGAGCTCATCGATCTGCGGACGCTCGATCTCCCGGGGATTGACTACGGGACGATCGGCGCGTCGCTGGAAAAGACGGGCGCGCTCGTCATCGCGGAAGAGGCGCCGGCCAGCCAGTCCATCGGCTCGACAATTTCCGCGTCGATCATGGAACGGTTCTTCGAGTACCTGGACGCCCCCGTGACGCGTGTAACGTCTCTCGACATCCCCCTCCCCGTGTCACGGGTTCTTGAACGTGAAACGATGATAAGCGACGAGAAAATATTCCGGACGACCGTCGCCGTTGCCTCGAGGAGGCGGCCGTGAGATAGTTGCCTCCGGGACGCGGAAAACGTCAGTCCGCCGTTGACGCCGGGTTTGAGTCCCCTGGAGGTTGCGGGGTGACGGAGTCTCTGCGTTGAACCGCACCCCGCCATCTGTTATCTTGCAGAAAAGCCCAGGTGCGGATACCGTGAACAGATCATCGTCGTTATCACTGATACTCGTCCTTATTCTCCTGGCACCGGGGAGATCTGATTCGCAGGAGCAGCTCCTCCCGGTGTCCGTCGGCGGGAGAACCGGGTTTATCAATGAATCCGGCCGGATTGTCATACCCCCCGCGTACGTGGAATGGCACCAGTTTTCCAGCGGCAGGGCGCTCGTCAGACTGGCCGATGACCGCCATCCGGGGGACAGCCGGATCGGATATATCGACAGGCAGGGGGGGTTCCGCGCAATTCCCGGGGCGGACAGGCTGGAGGATTTTCACGAGGGACTCGCCTCCGCCCGATTTCCCGGGGTGAAGATATTTTCAGCGGTGCACTGGTGCTACATCGATTCCGTCGGCGCCGTCGTGATCCGGACGAACTATGAGACCGTGGGGGATTTCTCCGAAGGGCTGGCCTGGGTGGAGGAGAAGATCCACTTTCTTTTCTTTGTGAAATCCGATACGTACGGTTACATCGACACGGGCGGATCACTCGTAATCCCGACGAGGTTTGAAAAGGCCGGAAACTTCTCTGAGGGGCTTGCCAACGTCACACTGGGAGGGAAAAGAGGCTACATTGATCGCAGGGGAGAGATCGTCATTGCTCCCCGGTTCGATGCCGCCGGTTCATTTTCCACTGGCCTTGCCGCTGTGCGCGTGGGCGACAAGTGGGGATATGTCGATACGCTGGGAACGCTTGTGATCCCTCCGGTGTACGAGGACGCCCGTGTGTTCGTGGGGGGTCTTGCCGCAGTGAGATCTTCGGGGATGTGGGGGTTTGTGCGGAGATCGGGTGAGACTGCAGTCACTCCCCGCTTCGCTGACGTCTCCGGGTTTCAGGAGGGGTTCTCCGCCGCTCAGTCGGGCGGGAAGTGGGGATACATCGACACGACGGGAGTGTTCCGGATTCAACCGCAGTTTGACTACGCGCTGCCGTTTGAACACGGGATCGCTGCAGTCGAGATTGCCCGTGCGCGGGGGTACATCGACGCGACGGGAAAATACATCTGGGAGCCGGCGAAGTAAACCCCGGGTGGAGCTACCGGGCCTGTTCCGGCTATCCTCCGGCAGCCATCCCTTCGACGAACTTGAGATACCGGGGATCCGACCGGACCTCGTCCCAGACCGGATCGGCGCGCAGGCTTCTCATGTAGACATCGCGTTCCCGGTACGCTTTCTCAAGCCACTCGAAGGCCTTCTCCACTCGGCTTCGTCGATGTCGTAGATTGTGGCGATATGGGGATGGTTCAGGGCTTAGATCGCCTCGGCTTCCTGTTCGAACCGGGTGATATCATCCGTGGAAGTGTTAAATTCCTCGGGGAGGAACTTGAGAGCTACGATGCGGTGCAGTTTGAGGTCTTCTGCCTCATAGACGACTCCCATGCCGCCGGACAAAGCAGATTGACATTCTCGAGGTTTGTGGCTATACTATGAGATGTGTTGATGTTCCCTGTTCTTTTTTATCACCCGAGTGCGACGCAATGCCAGGCCTCACCCCACTTCTTGCGTGTACCTGCAATGAGGATTCCGTCGCCTCTTCCTCCCCCTTCTCCGTATTTCCCTCCAGCTATCAAGATACTCTCACACAGCCCCCGGATGTCCCGGTGCGCCGTTTCGTGCCGTTCAACCCCCACTCCCACGCCGTTCTTCCCCGGAAGTCAGACCCTGTATTTCAATGGATGTCAATCGACTCACTACAAGGTAAAGAGATCTGAACATGAGGACTTTTCATACGCACTCGTTTCGTCTCCTTGCGCTCCTCTTACTGATCGCACTGATGTCCACGACGCTCTTCGCGCAGGATGCGAACCTTAGGCGTCCGCTCAGCCAGTACGTCCATGATCACTGGACGGAGAAAGACGGCCTGCCGCAGAACGGCGCATACAGCATGACACGGGGTCGGGACGGTTATCTCTGGTTCGGTACGGAGGAGGGGCTCGTCCGTTTCGACGGGGTCCGGTTCACCGTACTCGACAGGAACAATACGAAGGCTCTCACAAGCGCCTGGATCAGGTTTCTCCATGTGGATGAAGAAGGGGGAATGTGGATTTCGTATGCGGCGCCGGGGAAAGGCGCCGCTCTGTACAAAGACGGCGTCACGCGGGCATTCAGCACGAAAGACGGATTGCGGAATGACAACGTCTCGTTTGTGTACGAGACCCGCGATTCGAGCAAATGGTTCATCCATGGACGATGGGGAATTTCGAGGCTCAGAAACGGATCCATCACGGCGTTCGGTCACGCTGAAGGCCTTCCCTCTGATACCGTCTATGCCGTGAGCGAGGACTCGAAAGGTAATTTCTGGTTTGCAACGCCGGATGGGATAGCCCGGTACGACGGAACGAGTTTTGCCCTCTTCTCGACTCAAAACGGACTCCCGCAGAATCGAGTCTGGTGGATCAACGGGAACGGCAGCTGCATATTCGAGGACAGCAGGAACAACATCTGGATGTCGACGAACGCCGGACTTGTCTGCTATCGCGATGGGACTATGCGGACGTTTACGAAAGTGGATGGACTTCTCGAAAACAGGGTGAGTGAAATCATAGAGGACAAAGAAGGGACTCTCTGGTTCGTAACGACGAGCGGGATAAACACTCTGTCCGGCGGGAGGATGGTCTCGTATAAATCGCCCCGGTCGTTTGGAGTGGTCAACGGGCATTTCGCGGAGCCGGACAACACACTCTGGCTTGCGACCGCGCGCGGCCTGTGGCGCTTCCGGAACGGTACGTTTGACAGTTTCGGGCATGATAATGGAATGACCGATGAGGGGATCCTCAGCGTGCTCGTCGACGCGGAGGGAAGCGTCTGGTTCGGGACTGAAGCTGACGGCCTTCACCGTCTCAGGGAAGGCAAATTCGTGACGTACGGAAAGGAATGGGGGCTACAGGACGCGGTGATTGCCTGCGTGTTTGAGGACAGCAGGGGAGATCTCTGGTTCGGCTCACCGACCGGAGGAATCGCAAGGCTTTCCGGGGGAACGACGACTGTCTTCGACCAGAAGAACGGCCTCTCCCGGAACGTCAGGGGGATCTGCGAGGCTCCAGACGGCACGATCTGGTTCGCTGCGGACGACGGTCTTCATACGCTGCGAAACGGAAAAATCGCAAAGTATTCAATGGGCCCTGAGGCCGACAGCACGCAGCTGCGGGCGTTCCTGTTCCGACGTTCGGGCGAATTCACCGTCGCCGACGTGCGTTCGGTTTTCCACATGAAGGACAAGCGGTGGGAGAGGTTGTTTCCGGGGCTTATCCCCGGAGGCATCAGTACCGTTGTTGAAGATGCGGAAAACAACCTCTGGATAGGATCGTACGGCGCCGGCCTGTATCGTTACGCGAACGATTCACTTACACATTTTACTGCGGATCAGGGATATACCGGGTCCCGCGTATATGCGCTCTACCCGGATCGGGATGGGAATGTCTGGGTCGGCACTGCGGACGACGGCGTATATCTTTACAGGCAGGGAAAATTCACCCAGTTTACTCCCGAGACGGGGTTTTTCGAATACGGTGTCGGCAGCATTACCGAGGACGACATTGGCTCTATGTGGTTTGCAGGGAACAAGGGAGCGTATCGAATCAGGAAACAGTCCCTCCTGGATTTTGCCGCAGGGACGTCACATGAATACTCGTTCGACCGGTACGGGACCGC
Organism: Ignavibacteriota bacterium; assembly: GCA_003157485.1. GTDB lineage: Bacteria > Bacteroidota > Ignavibacteria > UBA10030 > UBA6906 > Fen-1273. The sequence continues at coordinate 31,826 of PMJQ01000215.1, read as the reverse complement.
CGACGGGATGAAATCGCAGGAGACAAACGTGATCGGTCAGCCGAGCGTCTGGAAAACGAGAGACGGGAAGATCATGTTTTGCACCGTCGCGGGGGCGGCAGTCGTCGATCCGGCGAAGATCCGGATCAACACTGTTCCTCCTCGCGTTGTCCTGGAGAGGTTCTCGGCAGACAATGCCCCCCGCGACCTGAGAGCGGCCGTTACGCTTCCTCCGGGGACAGGCAATCTGGAATTTCAGTATGTCGGGATCACGTTTATCGGTGCAGACCGGGTGCAGTACAGGTACAGGCTTGACGGCGTCGACAGGGATTGGGTGAACCCGGGCACACGGAATGTGGCGTACTATACGAGTCTCGGCCCGGGGAGCTACACGTTCCGCGTGATCGCGGCGAACGCCGACGGGGTATGGGATTCAACAGGCGCGTCGGCGTCGTTTTCCGTTACCCCTCATTTCTACGAGTCGAGGTGGTTCTATGCACTCGTCCTCATCGGGCTCTTATTCGGCGGGCCCACCGTCTATCTCATGCGTATCAGACAGCTCAAGCTCCGCGAGCATGAACTGGCCCGGCTCGTTGATGCCAGGACGAAAGAGCTGAGCGGTGCTCTCGACAACCTGAAAGAGACCCAGAACCAGCTCGTCCTCTCGGAAAAGATGGCGTCGCTGGGACAGCTTACCGCCGGTATCGCTCACGAAATAAAGAATCCGTTGAACTTCATAACCAATTTTGCCGCCCTTTCCGGGGACCTTACCCGGGACCTTCGCCAGGAGCTGGCCGCCGAGCGCGGCCGCGTCGACGAGGCGCGGGCGGGCGAGATCGATGGGATCCTCAAGGACCTTGAAACGAACGTCGGCAAGATCAACGAGCATGGAAAACGCGCGGACAGCATCGTCAGGGGGATGCTCCTCCATTCCCGCGGGAAGGCGGGGGAGCGCCAGGACACCGATCTGAACGCGCTCCTGGCCGAATACACGAACCTGGCCTACCACGGCATGCGCGCGCAGGATCACACGTTTAACGTCAAGCTCGAAACCGAATTCGATCCCTCGATAGGTAATGTCAGCGTGGTGCCGCAGGACCTCAGCCGCGCGTTCCTGAACATCGTGAACAATGCCTGCTATGCGGCGAACGACAGGAGGAAAACTGCAAAGAACGGATTCAGCCCGGTAGTGAAGGTCAGCGCGCGAAACGTTCGGGAGAACGTCGAGATCCGGGTGCGGGACAACGGGGCGGGGATCCCGCTTGCCATCCGTGAGAAGATATTCAACCCGTTCTTCACGACAAAGCCGGCGGGCGCCGGTACAGGGCTCGGGTTGTCCCTCTCCTACGATATCATAACACAGGAGCACAAGGGGCAGATCAAAGTGGACTCGAAGGAAGGTGAGTTTACCGAGTTCATCATCACGATACCCCGGGCTCCGGGGAAAGAGGGGGGAACACCGGCATGAAGATCATGATTGTCGATGATGAAAAGGACGTCGAGCTGCTCTTCCGCCAGCAGTTCAGGAAGGAAGTCAGGGATGGGCTCATCGATCTCTGCTACGCCTTCTCGGGCGAGGAGGCGCTGGAATATCTCGGATCCCTGACCCCGCCGGATGTGGTCTGCATCCTGTCGGACATCAACATGCCGGGCATCAACGGTCTGGAGCTTCTGAAGGCCGTCAAGGAAAAGTACCCGCAGATCCGGGTGTCGATGATCACGGCGTACGGGGATGAGCACAATTTCAAAGCGGCGATGTCGACAGGCGCGGAGCACTACTTCACAAAACCTATTGATTTCGTCCAGATAAAGAAGGACATGCTGAATTTCAGCTGACCGTACGCCGGTACGTCCACATGAAATGACTCTTCGGGGAACGCGTAATGTCACACAAGATTCTGGTTGTCGACGACGAAGCAGATCTCGAAGTCCTGATCCGGCAGAAGTTCCGGAAGCAGATCCGGGAAAACGAATACGATTTCACGTTCGCTCAGAACGGGGTGGAGGCGCTGATGAAGATCGCCGTCAATCCGGAGATCGGCCTCGTGCTTTCCGATATCAACATGCCGGAGATGGACGGCCTGACGCTCCTGCACCGGCTCAATGAGCTGAAGAATCCGGCGCTGAAAGCCATCATCGTCTCCGCGTACGGCGACATGGACAATATCCGCATCGCCATGAACAGGGGGGCGTTCGACTTTCTGACCAAGCCGATCGACTTCAACGATCTGGAAACCACGATCGCCAAGACGTTGGAACAGCTCACCGTACTCCGCCAGGCGACACTGGACCGGGAACAGCTCCTGTCCGTCAGAAACGACCTGAACACGGCGGCCCGGATTCAGCAGTCGATACTCCCGCAGACGTTTCCCCCCTTCCCCGAGCGAACGGAGTTTGATATATTCGCGAAGATGACGCCGGCCAAGGAGGTGGGGGGGGACTTCTACGATTTCTTCTTCATCGATCACGACAGGCTGGCATTCGTCATCGGCGACGTTTCGGGAAAAGGGGTCCCGGCGGCGATCTTCATGGCGGTCAGCCGCACGCTTCTGAAGGCGATCGCCACACAGGTCGTCAATCCCGGCGAGAGCCTCAGGCGGATCAACACGATGCTGATCCCGGAGAGCAACGGGCGCATGTTCGTGACGATATTCTACGGAGTGCTGAACACAAAGACGGGCGAAGTGCAGTTCAGTTTTGGAGGACACAATCCCCCGTATATCAAGAGGAAGGAGGGGGCAATTGAGAGGATTAACAACGAGTCCGGATTTCTCCTCGGCATGCTTGATGAAATGGAATATGATGTCCACAAGATCACCCTCCGCCCGGGGGACACGATCCTCCTGTACACAGACGGGGTGACCGAAGCCATGAACGGCAATGCGGAGCTCTTCGAGGAGTCACGCCTCGAAGCTTCCCTGCGCCGGCTAAACGGATCGCCGTTGAAGGAAATGCTTGACGGCATCAATGCGGACTTGATGGAGTTTGCCGCGGGTGCTCCTCAGGCCGATGACATTACAATGCTTGCACTGCAGTACAGGGGGAAAACCTCGGCCCCGGCCTGACGCACATCATGCTCTCCACTTCGGTTCTCCCGGAGCCGCCGCGGCCCGCGCTACAGGGGATTCATCCTCCGGTAGGTCTCGTCCAGCTCGGCGCGTGAAGCGTTACGGCTCTTTTCTGAAAACCCGTACCCGAATTCCAGGTCTCCTGACTTCAGCCGCTCGTACGCCGCTGTCGTGAATTCTTCGAGAGGTGTCCCCCTGCTGTGAATGCCCGCGCCGCCGAGGTCCGTGTTGACAGCGGGGGGGAGTATTTCGATGACCCGGACGGGTGTTTTCGAGAGCTGATGCCGGAGCGAAAGTGTGAATGAATGGAGCGCCGCTTTTGTCGCGCAGTACACCGGTGCAGATGCCATGGCGACAAACGCGAGGCCGGAACCGATATTGATGATCGCCGGCTCTGGGACGGTCCTGAGGTGACCGGCAAACAGGCATGAAAGGTGGATCGGGGCCTCGAGGTTGACCGCGATCTCATCGTGGATGTTGGTCCAGGGTTGCTCATTCAGGAGGTCGAACCTCCGCTGTATCCCCGCGTTATTGACAAGCACGTTCAACCCGGGATATGTTTCCGTGGCCCAGCGATGGAGATCCGTCCGCTGATTCACGTCGGCGACATCGCACGTACGGAGTATGAGGCCGGGGTATTTCTCCTTCGCCTTCCTGAGCGCATCCTGGCGGCGTCCGCAGATGATGACGGTATTCCCGTCCTCGATGAACTTGCCGGCGAGGCCGAGCCCTATTCCCGTCCCGCCCCCGGTGATGAGTATCGTGTTGCCTGTTACCTGCATGTGCCTTCTCTCCTGATTCGTTATTTCTCCCTGACACCGGAGCGCCGGACAGTGTGTGTGTGCCCCGCCCCGGCGGCGGCTGCCGTCATTGCACCCCTCCCGCAGGGATGACGACCGGCCTGACCGTCTCGGCCGAACCATCCAGTTCCAGGACGATAACGCTGTCGTTGAGGTCCGCCGGCGCGGACGGCACGTCAATGACGATGTTCTCGCCTTTCGTCCGCACACCAAGCCCGCCGCCTCCGAGCACGCGCGCGCCTCTGACCGTCCTGCCGGGGATGACGGGAAGACGGAGCGGCCCTGCCGGCGGAGTCAGCATGTGCACGTAGACAAGGTTGCCTCTGCATGTCGATGCGACACGGGACGTGGTCGCGTACGGTCCCCCGCGCGTGCCGTAGATGCTCTCTCCGTATCGCCCGAGCCAGAGGCCTATCCCGGCCAGCCGGTCGATCTGCCTCTGTTCGAACCTTCCATCCGGCATCGGGCTGATATTGAGAAGCAGGTTTCCTCCGCCTCCGGCGGTCTTTGCCAGTATCTGGATGCACTCCTTGAGCGTTTTCAGCGAGTCGTTGGGCTTCCATGACCACTGGGTCCCTATGGTGATGCATGACTCCCACGGGTGCTCGTTGTCGAGGGTTCCTATTTCCTGCTCCGGAGTGCCGAAGTCACCTGCAAAGGCCACCGTGTCGCCGGCCCGCGCCGGGTTCCCCCGTCCCTTGTCGACGCGGTTGTTGATGAGAAGGGAGTCGTTGAGGCTTCTCGCATATGCGTAGAGATCCATCCCGTCCCTGTGCGTCCAGGACTTCTCCCATTGTCCGTCGAACCAGAGAAGATGTGAATGATAGTCGTTGACGAGTTCACGGATCTGATTTTTCAGATAGATCCGGTAACGGTCCATGCCGGACTCGATCACGGGCCTGTCGTCCGCTCCGTGCCGCGTCGTATAGTCAGGGTGGTGCCAGTCGAGTATGGAATAGTACGTGCAGAACATCATCCCCTGGCGCCCGCATTCATCCGACAGCTCCCTGAGTACGTCCCGGCCAAGGGGGGTCGCTGTGATCTTGTAGTCGGTGTATTTTGTGTCCCACAGACAGAACCCGTCATGGTGCTTTGAGACGATGACGACGTATTGCATGCCTCCCCTCTTCGCCGCGCCGATCCATCGCCCGGCGTCGAAAAGCGCCGGATTGAACTCGTGGTACAGACCGTCGTATTCCGCTGCCGGGACCTGCACCCCTCGGGACCATCCGATTTCCGTGCCGCGCAGTGTGACCGGACCCCAGTGTATGAACATCCCGAATCGCATGTCCTGCCACCTCCTGAGCGACTCCGCGTTTGTCTTAAGTGTAGGGTGTGCATCGCCTCCTCCTCCGTCCGTCCGGGCGTATGCAAGGGATGCGGCGGATAGAAGAACGAAAAGGGATCGGGATATGAGTCGGAGTATCATACTGTAATGTAGTAATAAATCCTTAACAGTTTCGTCATTGTCTCGTCATACGCGGTTGTTACATTCCACACATACATTCGTTCCAGCCCTGCACTTCCGGGCCACATGTGCCGACCGGGCTTACGGTCCGTCTTCTCTCTCTGCGCTCTCGAACCCCACGTCATCGAGCGCGATTTCTCCCGTTGCGCTCCTGTCGAAGACGAAGCTCAGTTTCCTCAGGGTCGCTGGATTGAGATTCGGGTTAGCCGCTGCGAATGCGGAAACGGGGAGACTGAATCTCTGAAGAACCCGCTCCGCGGGCTTCGACGCGCCGAAATCGTCGATGAACGCGTATTTCCCCAGCCGCGCCGCGAGGGGGGGTGAAATCTTCGCGAATCTGCTCAGCGGGAGCTCGGCGGATTCCCCCGCCGCGTCTTCGATCGCCACGGCGATATCAAGAGAATCGCCCGAATCATCCCTGTTGCTGCAGAGAAAGAACGCGAGGGAGGAGGATTTGCCCGGCAAAAGCGAGTCTGCTCTCTTTCCGGAAAAGGTGAATGTGTACTTCGGTGTCCCGTGTGTTATGGTTGTATCTTTCCTGTCCCATCCGAGAAAGACAACGTTGTTTTCCTGGGGTGAACTGTGTGAGTTTCTGAACTCCAGTCCGTTGAGGCTCCACGTCTTCAGGTTTTCGCCGGTAATCGTCACCCCGCTCATTGTTGCGGCCGCAACGTCCATTCCCTCCTCGTAGTCGTCGATAATCCTGAACCCCGAGTCTTCGAACTGCGAGATATAGTTGTCCTCCGGAAGCCGGTCCGCAATCTCCCTGTAGTCACGCAGAAACCGGACGTAGCTCTTTCTCCTGTGCAGGACGGCCTCGAGGAAACCTGCGACGTAGATTTTCGCGATCTTCTCCTGATCCTCATGGCGCATGATGGGCCGAAGGTTCATCAGCCAGCTGACCGGTGCGATGTTGTCCTCCCTTCCCCATGCGGTGTTGAACTGGCCGTGGTTTGCCCTGTGGATGTAGAGCGCTGACTTGAAGAAATCACCTGTTCCGGAAAAGTGCACGCGGTTGTACTGCCGTTCGCCGAGGAACAGCGACACGTCGCCGTCGTACCCGCCCTGAAGGAGAAGGTAATTGATGTCGCGCAGTTCGATGCGGTGTCCGTGCGTTGGCTCGTACGGATCGTTCGGCGCAATCTGGATGACCCCTCTGATGTGAAATCCGAACTCGAACGGAATTGTCGCTTTAGTGTGATATCGCGAGAGCCTGTTGACCGCAGCGGCGATGGCGACCGCCTGCCCTCCGCGCGAATGACCGATGAGCGCAATATTGTCTGTATCGACTTTTCCGAAGAATGGGTTTCCCGGGGCGGCGTTCCATGCCCGCCATTGCTGGAGGTGCTCGAGAAGAAGCCATCCCCGCGTGAAGTTCTCATTCTGCTGATAGTCCTTTACCCAGTTGCCGTTGAGGAAATTCTCATCGACAGACACAAAAATGAATCCCCGGCTTGCAAGAAGGCTTCCGAGGTAATCATACCCCGATTCTGAGTACTTTTCCATCTGGTGGTTGCCGTGGACTATCAACACGAGAGGGAAAGGGCCTTCACCCTCGGGATACCACGTTCTCGCATTAAGCGGACAGTGCTTGAGATCAAAGCCCCAGTACCACTCGCGGAGGGTGGTCCCGATCCCCGTTGTGTCGTCGAGGAACGGCGTGGCATCGACGGTCGGCGTCCTCAGTGCGACGGATGGTCCGTACTCCGGCCTCCTCGCGTCCCAGCCGCTCCCGTAACAGAGTGTGCGCGTCTGGTACGTCCCGTTCACGGATGGATCATCCACCGCGGGGAGAGAAACTCCATTCTGGCGGCGTTCACCCACGGCAGGCGGGGTCTCATGAATTCCACTGCCGAGGAAATTCGCAATGGCGTAAACGTCCCCGGCGGCCAGAAAGGCGAGCATGGCAATTGATGCGGCTCTCCGCAGGCCGTTGATGCACGCGAATCCGATCAACGCCCCGTTTGCGAGAGCGAACAGGAAGAGGAGCTTTCCGAAGTCTGATGCGGGGACGGCAAGAAACATGGCGCCTGATGCGACAACCGCTGTGAGGAACCGGGCCGGAAGGCTCTTGATGAGTTTCAGCGCGAGCAGCACGAGGAGATTTCCCAGGAGTATGAGTATCGAACCCACAACAACGCTTAGAACAATGTCCGCTCCCGAACCAAGTCCGGTAGAGAGGACCGATCCCAGTATCGCTGCAAAAAGTATCCATCCGGCCGTCACACCGATTGCGGCGCCTGGCCAGAGCTTTCTTCCGGCGTCGAGCATCCGCCGCTTTACGGGAGACAGGAATTGCCCAATCCGGGCGCCGGTTCTCTTCACTCCAGTCTGCGTATGGCCAGATTCTGGTGTTTGCTTCATTTCATTTTTCGCGAATGTTTTATGAATAACTACGGGGACAGAATTCGGTTGATCCTGTTTCCGGTTCGGCCGGCATTGATAATTGCGAGAGAGTGCAGTACTTTATTCCATGAGCGAGAAAGATACAAAAGACCTGCTGAAATTCCTTGAACCATTTCCTGAAGATGTCAGGGAAACCGCCCTCTGGCTCCGGAGGTTTGTGTGGCGAATGTACCCCGGAGCGAACGAGCTCATCTATGATAACTACAATGCTGTTGCTATCGGATGGTCGCCCACGGACAGGGTCAGCGATACTTTCTGTTCCATCGCAATTGGACGAAGCAGCCACAACGTTCATTTTGGATTCTACTGGGGCTCCCGGATCAGCGATCCTGAGAAGATGCTGCTCGGTCAGGGAAATCAGTATCGTTACATACTCGTAAGGGACAAGAAGGAATTCCCAAAGGAATACATCAGGAGACTTGTGAAAGATGCTCATGCATATTCACTATCGAGAATGAAGCCCGGCGGCAGTCCCCTGAAAGGGAAGACGATAACGAAATCGATCTCGCCTGTCAAACGGAAGCCCCGGAAACTTCCTCCTAAGAAATAAGTATTCAATTGATACATATTCCGTGGATTTGACTGCACACAAGTGAGAGAAGCCCGCAAAGTTTATCTTCAAAAAGGTTGAAAAATGCGAAAAATCTGCTACCTTGCATTATAGCCGCAATACGCTAGGGGGGGATCAACCAGAGGGACTGGACGCGGGGAGGCACCATGGGCAGATCAAGCATCGTCTATGTCATAGGATTCACTCTGATAGTCGGGCTGGTCCTCAATAGAATTGCCGAGACAAGTGCCAGTTCCATGGATGTGTACATCGCGTACTACGGTTCAACGCGCGTGCACAACATCGCTGTTTCTGCTGCAAACATCGGCACCACCTATCTCCTGAAGTACTCCGTCTTCCCCTCCAATTTCGGCGTCGATTTTTTCGGCGGGCATGATTCGGTTTACTATCTCGCCAACATGCCAAAGCCGCTCTGGACGACGCTGCGGAGTGTGGCATGGACGAGCATGCTCGATGCGAACGGCCTTGTAATCCGCGACACCGTCGACGCAGTTTTTGATCATGTTCAGTTCGCGAAGTACAGCTGGTTTACGGAGAACGAGACAAACGGGTATCTTGCGCCTGATGGAAGTCATGGACCCTACTATGGTGCCCAGGACTGGAAGGTCTCGGGTGATTCTGTATTCGGACCGGCACATACGAATGGTGCCTTCAATCTGGACGGCACGCCGTACTTTGCACAGAAGGTGACGGCATCACACCCATCCAATCTCGGTCCCTCCGCAGACCCGCAGTTCAAAGGGGGATTTGAACAACCGATCTACCAGAGCCGTCCGAACACGTCTGCGCTTCAGACAAATCTCACCTCTGCCGCGACGCTGGGGGGCGGATTCTTCGACGAGACGTCGACGTCTAACGACGTCGCACTTACGTTTCTCAACGATCAGGTGCGTGTCCAGATCCCTCCGGGGGGGAGCATCAGGGACACGACGATGCTCATGAGCGCCCTGGCCTCGAACGGTGTTATCGTTGTGAAGAATGCCGATGTGCACATCAAGGGAACGTATAACGGCGAGATAACGGTTGCGGCATTCGGAGGATCCGGTGCGGCGACAAACAAGGGGAACGTCTGGATTGACGGCGACGTGGTGGCGAAGACGAACCCGGTCACAAACCCGGCCTCCACGGACATGCTCGGCATCATCGCGGGGCGCATGGCGTACGTCACGGAGGATCTTTCCCGGACCGCATCCTCGGAGCTTGACATTCAGGCGGCCATCTACTGTCAGAACGGCGAACTGACCGCGCAGGATTTCTGGAGCATCCCTGCGAGCGGCCGCCTGAATCTCTACGGCGGCGTCACGCAGGTCACCGCCGGAAGTCTGGGGCTCTCAAGCGGGGGGCCGCCGCTGACACTTTTGAACGGATTTGCCTACAGCATCAATAACGACCCCCGGTTTGCGACAAGGCAGCCCCCGCTCTTCCCGTATTCGGACAGTTACGAACTCGTCTCGTGGTGGGAAAATTGAAGTCCGCGCCGCTGCGGGAAGAGACTGATCCTTTGCCGTGCTGAGGCGCCCCTCCCCGGGCCCTTCTGAACGACCTCAGTAGAAAACAACCGTCTTACGTCCGTGGACGAGGACGCGGTCCTCGAGATCAAGACGTAGCGCCCTTGCCAGAACAAGCCGTTCCAGATCCCTCCCCCTTTTCGTATAAGATCCTCCAACGAATCCTTGTGAGATATCCGGATGATGTCCTGATCGATAATGGGGCCGTCATCGAGGAGCTCCGTCGCGTAGTGACTCGTTGCGCCGATGATCTTCACTCCCCGGCCAGCGGCCGTAACTCCTCTCCGACGTCCCCGGGAGCCACATTGAAGTCGCTCGTGTCCCGGTCACCCTGAGGAAGAACATCTTCTCCATCCGGTCGACATGCTCGTCAAGATCGAGTATTTTTCCCCCAGAGTATTCCTCGGAATCCACTGCATCGGCTCATCACAGGATGAGCCGTTGATCACCTGCATGATAGTAGCCACGCCGTCCCGCTTCTCCCCCGAAAAACCCTCGAAAAATCGGAGATTTCGTCACACGAGCGCAACCCATGTTGGCACTAACTTTGGACATATGTCTGCCTCAGCTGGAGGCACTCATTGAACAGCAATGTCACGGCGGACCTGGTTGCCGCGGATTCATTCGCGCGGGAGGGGCACTGGGCCGAAGCTCTCGGGGCCCTGAAGGGGGCGTATGCGAAGGCGCCCGGGGATCCGGAAGTCCATTCCCGGACGGGGAGTTACCTCCTCCGCCTGGGTTACCCCCCGGAACAGTGGCTTCCCTTTCTTGAAAAGGCAGCCGCGATGTCCACGTCCTCCGCTGCCATACAGATGCAGCTCGGGCTGGGCTACGCCGTCACAAGGAAGCCCGAGCTCGCCTCCGAGGCTTTCCGCCGCGCGCTTGCGCTCGATAACTGTCCGACACAGGCGGCCCGTTTGCTGGCGTTGGCTCTTATCCAGACCGCACACTACGAGGATGCCCGGGAAACGCTCCGGGAGGTCCTCCGCTCGCATCCGGACGATTGGGACATCTGTCTCCTCCTCGGCAAGACCTATGAACTTGAGGGTGACTTTGACTCCGCGCGGTTCCTCTATCTGAAGATTCTGGAAACGCGTGCGGATAATTCTGAGGCGGGCGCTTCCTTGAGACGAATCTCCATGCGGGAAAAGTCGTCGAAGAGGGAGAAGAGTTCGCCGGACCGAAGCAACCCGCGGTCCGTTGTCATGCTTGTCGAAGACCGGCGCATCGACCGGAGGGTTCTCGACGAGGCCCGGTCTCTGCTTGAGGCTGGATGGGAAGTGACCGTCATCGGCGGGGAACCGCCGGACGACAACCCGTACTGGGATGAGGAATGCTATCCCGACCTGCGGATCGTCAGGGTGAACGAAAGGATGCTCTCTGTCCCCTGCTTCGATGGAGCGTTCCGGTACGACGTCCGGTGTGACCGCGGGACGCCCGACTCCGCCCGCGTGAACGAACACGTGAAAGCGATCCTTCCCGATCCCCTGTGGCGGCGGTTCTTTGTCGAACGGCGTGGATACTTCATGGAAGCCCTGGAGCACCCGGCGGGAGTGTATGTCGCCCACGATTTGCCCCAGCTTCCTGTCGCCCTCATGGCCGCGATGTATCACGGGAGTTACGTCGTGTACGATTCCCATGAGCTCTATCCCGAACAGTCGTTCGTCCGGAAGTCAAAAGAGATGCTGAGCGCGATGGAGACGCACCTGGCTCCCCGTGCCGATGCCGTGATCGTCGTAAACCAGTCAATGACCGACGAGATGAAGCTGCGGTACGGCATCGACTCCGAGGTGATTCTGAACTGTCCTTCGTTCGATCCCCGGTTGCTTCCCGTCAGGCGGACAAACAAACTTCGGGAATCGCTCGGGATACCGGAATCAATGCAGATCCTCCTGTATCAGGGGAACATCGTTTCAAAAATCAGGAATCTGGAAAACGTCATACGTGCGATGACGTTGATCCGCCGGTCGGACGTCGCTCTCGTACTTATGGGGCCGGATAACGGGGGAGGGAGGGATCTGGTCGGTCTCGCAGCCGAAAGTCAACTCCTCGGCCGCACGGTTTTTTTCCATCCCGCAGTCAAACAGAGCGAATTGCTCGGGTACACCGCCTCCGCGGATGCCGGACTGATCCCGTACACCCCGGTCGACTGGAACACGAAATTCTGTACTCCGAACAAGCTGTATGAATTCATCGTCGCCGGTCTTCCGATACTCGCCAACGATCTTCCGGAGCTGATTCGATTCGTGGAGACGCTGGGGATCGGGGCCAATCTTCCGATGGGAAGCGCGGAGGAGGTTGCGCAGGCGATCGACAGTTTCTTCGCCGCCGACAGGGAGCGGTTCCGCAGGACGCTTGCGGAAGTCAGCGAAAGGTTTGTCTGGCAAAACGGGGAGGGGCGCAGGATCGTCGGAATCTATGACGGTCTCACGAACACTCCTCCGCGTCTCGGGGCTCGCACTCCCTTTGCTCCCGCATACGCTGAAAGAGAAACATGAATAATCATCCCGGCGCTGCTGACGATTCCCGCAACGGTTTCTCCCCGCCGGTCCTCGATCCCGTCGCGATCTACGGAAGAGAGGATATCTGGGGGCTGGGTCCCGACAGGTACCAGATGAACGTCCTGAGGGACATCCTTGGAGTTCTGCCGCCGGACGCGGGAAGCGTCCTTGATGTCGGTTGCGGAGACGGGTACATCACAAATGCGCTCCCGGGAAATCTCCGCGTTGTCGGCCTCGATGTCGGTGAAGCGTCCCTGAAGCATATCCGGCGGGAAAAACTGGTCGGACAGATCACGTCGCTCCCATGCGGTGACGGCGCGTTCGACCTTGTCATGGCGAACGACACGATCGAACACATCCCGGACAGTCAGTTTCCGCGCGCCCTGGCGGAGCTGCAGCGGGCCTCCGGCCGTTACCTTCTTATCACCGTTCCGTTCATGGAGAACATGCAGGCCGGCCGGATGATCTGCGCGCACTGTGGCATGGGAAGTCATGTCAATCATCACCAGCGTGCCTTCGGGGTGGCCGAACTTGTTCCGTTGTTCGGACCTGGATGGCACGTGCTGGCGATCGTCTTCTCGGGGACGCCGATGACGCCGGTCGAGCGGATCTTCCGTGAAATCCGCGCCCGGAGCGGAGCGGCGGCCGGCTGGGAGAATTCCATCTGTCCTAGGTGCGGACACATTGGATCGATTCCCGTTGTCGATGAGGATGCTCTTGCCGCTGTGAGGGAATTGGCCGGCGCGCTTCCTTTTCCCTCGTTAAGCTGGCAGGTGGACAGGAGCGAGTGTATCGTCGTGTACGAAAGGAGGGGGGACGACGCCGGTTCGTCGCGGTTCGATCCTCCCTTGTGGAGTCTTACAGCGGAAGGGTGGGATTCCACGCGGACGTTTCCCGCAGGATTCCAGCAGACGAAAGCCGCACTGGGCGTCGTGTCTCCCGGATTTGCCCCCGGGGATGAAGACCGGATCGTTCTGGAGTACCTGCTTGACGGCGTTCGGTACCGCCTCCCGGAGCCCAGGGAAATCGGGGAGGCGACATACGAAATTCCGCTCTGGTTTGTCCCGCCGTACGTGAATTTGATCTCCGCCACCGGCCTGAATCGTCTTGATTTTGTCGCCGATACTCTTCTTCTGGCGACCGATGCGATGAAGCGGTGGCAGGACCGGCATGCCGACAGCGCGAAGGGGAAGCATGCCGTAGGATCGGAACAGCTTCTCCTGCTGTGGGAGATGCAGGTGAAGCTCCGGGCGATGATTGCACGCCAGGAAACCGAAATTACGTCGCTGAAAGACCGTCTCGGAATGTTGACGGAACCACGGAGCACCCGGACCTCCTGAGCCCGCAGCCGGCATTCCCGGCCGGTGTCCCGGATCCCTCGCCGGCCGGTCGTGCTCATGCCGCACATTATTTGCGCCGCACGCCCGCCGTCAATTGCATTTCGCCCAATACGGAAGTACCTTACCGCGAACGCATGACCCCCCCCCGAAGGATCGATCCGGTGCGTATATGAAATCTTGCATCGCCGTTCTGTTGTTGATGGTGCCCTTGACAGCTTTTTCTCAGGGGACGCGGCCGACTGCCGCTCAGATTGTGGAGCGCATCAAGGCGAATGTCGGCGTCCCGTGGCACGAGCCCACGGTAGATGTCTTCAAGGCGGGCGACCCGGATGCCGCGGTGACCGGCATCGCCGTGACAATGATGGCGACACTCGACGTCCTTCAGCGGGCGGCGGCAAGAGGGGACAATTTCATAATCACTCATGAACCGGTGTTCTACAGTCACCTGGATTCCACCGGGCGCCTGGAGAGCCTCCGCGATCCCGTGTTCCTTGCCAAAGCGGAGTTCATACGAGAACATCACCTCGTCGTCTGGCGCTTTCACGATCACTGGCACGCCCGGAGACCGGACGGCATACGGACCGGGATGGTCCGCGCGCTCGGATGGGAGAAGTTTCAGGACACGGAGGACGGGAATGTCTTCCACATCCCCTCGACGACGCTCAAGGGTCTGGCCGGGGATCTGAAAAAACTGCTCGATATCCGCGCGCTTCGGGTTGTCGGAGATCCTGACGCGATCGTGTCGACGGTGGGTGTCTCGGAGGGTTTTCCCGGGTTTGAGGTCAACCGCGATATCTTCCAGCGCCGGGGGGTTGAGGTACTGGTGATCGGCGAAGCGCATGAATGGGAGACTGTGGAATATGCGGCTGACGCGGTGACGGAAGGAAACAGGAGGGGACTGATTATCCTCGGTCACATACCGTCGGAACAATCCGGCATGAAAGAATGTGTCCGGTGGCTTGAAACGTTCGTGAAAGATGTTCCGGTGGAATTTGTTCCGGCCCGCGAACCGTTCTGGATTCCGGAATAGCCCGGCGGGGTCGCGCGCTACTTCATGACCCGGATTTCAATTCTTCTGTTCGCGATCCGGCCCTGCAGCGTCACGTTGTCGGCGATCGGTTCGTCGGCGCCTTTCCCTGCCACCATCAGCCGCTTTGCAGGGATACCCCGTTTCACGAGCCATGAATACACAGCCTGCGCGCGGTGAAACGAGAGGGACTGGTTGAAATCGCGCGAACCGGCGAGATCCGTGTGGCCGACGATCAGGACTTCGATATCCGGATGTGCCAGGAGTGCATTAAGAAGTGATGCGAGCGCGGGCTCGGAATTCGGTGTGAGCGCGGCCCTGTCCAGTTCGAAATTCACCCCCTTGAGTATGAAGCTGTTCCCCTTCTGGAGTAAGAGGGGAGTCTCCCTCGGAGTCACCACGCTCTGCGGGACCGGAGGAGCCGGTGGATCGGGCGGGTTGACGTCCGCAGTCTGGTGTGGGAGGGGCGTTTCGACCTGCTGTTTGTCCGATTCATTGACGGGTGCATTTGGCTGTGGTTTTTCTGCCTGCAGTTTCGTTTGGTGCACGGCCGCTTCGGCGTTCTCCTGCATGTGCAGTCGCTCTTCTGCGGCGCCGGTTTCGACGAGAATGGTCACACCGACTCTTGCTGAGGCATACCAGCTTATCTTGCCGGAATTGAGGGCATCGACGTGGCTGTCGAGAAGTCCGTACCCGAGATCGGCGGTGACGAGGAGATTTCTTGAGAGAAGCGCTTCGACGCCGATCCCGGCGGGGATATGGAGAGAGGACCGGTATTCCTTGTCAGGAAGAAAGACGCTCTCGCCGTTCCGGCTTGTCTCCCTCTGATAGAACATGACGCCGAGACCTGCATAGTAATACGGGTTGATCGCCCTTCCGGGCGCAAGTGAGAACCACCCGGCGACGGCGAGCGGGATTGCATTCAGCGTGAGATTGTCGGGCGTGGTTCCGGAGAACGCCGGGGTCTCCCGGGATTTCAGTCCGTGAAACCCTGTGATCAACCCGGCTGAGAATGCGTCGTTAACGCCGTACTTGAATGTAAGTTCACCGTCCGTGCCGGCGGCACGCGCGTTGTAACTGTTCATCCAGAGATTGCCGCCGGTCTGAAATCCGACCGCCCACCGCCCCTCCTTGTCCTGCCCGTATCCTGGAATGGAGGCAGCGCATGCCAGCATGAGCAGGCAAAGGGCTGCGGAGCGACACCATCTCATTGTTTTCTTCATGGACGCCATCAAGACCCGCGGTCTGATCGGGAGCGAGAACTGCAAAGGACAGACACTACAACAGGTACCACAATCTACGAATCTCCGCAGATAGGTTTTGTGAGATCGCGCACGTTCTCCGTCAACCGGCATTCCCAGGAGCGCCTGCGTCTTTTCATCATTGTCGCAGACTGGGAGAAATGTAGAATGGACAGTGCAGATTGTCAAATGGAGACTCGTGTCCCCGGTTGCGGGCCGAAAACGACGGCTCAATGTGCGCAATTGGCAGATTTTAGCTAAATTTCCGAATCAGATCCGGTATCCGAACACTCCCCTCAGGAGTCCCACATGACAGACTCAAATGACGACGTTCTGATATGCCCGCAATGCAGGGCTGAGGTTCAACCCGACAACGAGTTTTGCGCGGAATGCGGGGAGATATTCAAAGAGAATGTTCTGTGCACACGCCATCCGGATCAGGCGGCTTCCGGAGTATGCGTCGTGTGCTCGAGACCGTATTGTTCCGGCTGCGGGGGGAGGGTTGCCGGCCGGTTCCTGTGCGACGAGCATGATACGCTCGAAATATACGAGGGGATGGCAAGGGTGTACGGGGACAGCGATGCGGCCCAGGTGGATTTTGCTAAAAGCGCTCTGGAGACGGTGGGGCTCCATCCGTTTGTATTCTCCCGCAAGGCAAGTCCGATCTCTCTGGGTTCGCCCGAATACACGTTGTTCCGTTCATCGGGAGAATATGACGGGCACATCATCAACGAATTCAAACTGATGGTCCCGTGCCAGGAAGTGGAACCGGCGGAAGCAGTACTCCGCGATCTGCATATCATCAAGTAGGATCTGCAGCGGGGTGTGCATGACGCAGAAGACAATACCCGCGGCCGGATGGCCTGGCGCCCCGCGAAAGAGGAGGGGATACCCGGTGTGGAATTCAGTGAAGCGACAGAGGATTATTCCTCTCGCGGATAGGCAATCATCCCGACGTTTGCTATTTCCAGGTCCTGTTCTCCGCTCGCCCCGCTGAAGACCGTGAGCATGAATCCGGACGGGACTTCCCTTATGACCCCGCCCTGATATCCAAACTCCCCCTGGTACACCGGCCTCGATTTGCTCCCGCTGTTTAGCCTGGTGTCAGCCATTTCTGCCGCTTTGGAGTATGCGATCCCGATGAAGTTATATCCCGGATACTCATGTCCCTCGGGGTTCGCGGGGATGTCTTTGATGGTCTCAACGGCTTTCATCCTGGATAGCCATGAATGGCCGTATTTATCCATGCTTGCCACGAGAGCGACTCCCTTGACCCCGAGCTTTCTCGCATGAGATTCCATTTCATCGATCATCATTCCGGAAACAGTCTGAAAATTGTCCATAGAGTCATGCTCGCGAGAATGCGCCGTTGTTATCCTTCGTCAGGGCTTTTTGCCTGTTGAACGGAAGACAGCCAGCTCATGGCTGATTGCCTCGAGAACTGATTCCTTGAGCGGGTAGATGAATATGAAACCTGCGGCGAGTAAGGCCCCGATCGCAGGGTAAATGCTCAGCATCATGCGGATGCCGTTTTGTGTCGCTTCTGTTTGTTCCACGTTGGCCTGATAGCCGTAGATGGCGAGGACCCAGCCCACCATCGCGATGCCGATTGACGCTCCGAACTTTTGCGACATGGAGGCGGCGGAGAAAACAAGTCCCGTGGCGCGGCGGCCGTTCTTCCATTCGGAATAATCGGCGGTATCGGCGTACATCGCCCAGACCAGCGGGAATATGATGCCTGCGTTGATGCTGATCAGGAACTGGAACACGAGAATCAGGGAAATATTCGTCCTGTCGAGGAAGAAGAAAATAATGCTCAGGATGGCGGCATTCACCATAGCGAAGAGGAATGTGTTTTTCTTGCCGATTCTATCGGAGACAGGTTTAGCAAGGACGACCCCGACAATGTTGGCCGCCTGTCCCAGCAGCAGATAGATGGTGCTGATGGCGAGTATCATGGATGAACTGAATTCGATGTTGTTCATCCCTTTGAAGTAGTACATGAAGTAGTACACCGCCGCGCCATCGCGGATCGTATTGAAGAAAATCGTCGAAATGCCCGCCCCGAGAAGAATAAACCAGGGGCCGTTCTTGCTGAGGTCTTTCAAATCATCTCTGAACGCGTTCTTGGCGTCGATCGGTTTTACCTTTTCACGGGTCAGAGAGAACGTGAGCAGGAAGAAGATCACCGCTAGAATGGCAATGACGATTACCGCCTTCTGGGTTCCGGTGCGGTAATTGATCTCCTTTAATGCGATATTGCGAATTGCAATGGAATGCTCATCGATCCCCTTGCTCGCAAACCTGAGATCGGCGAGATTGGAGAGGTTCTCCCCGGGCGAGATTTGATCCAGTCTTATCTTCACGTCGCAGGTGACGCCGGATCGCAGCAACCCGAGTGTATCCTTCCCCTCGGCAAAATTGAACCCGTAATACTGGCTGGTTCTGGTATTGAACACGCCGAGGCTGAACGCTTCCTTGGCTGTGGTATTTGCTTTGGCGGTAAGAAACAGAAGTGAATCGACGGGATTTGTCAACGTTGAATTCTGGATCGTCCCTTCCCAGACCACTATTCTGCTTGTCGTCTTTGCGGTGGTATCGGTAATTTCAATGGTCCTCGGGGATGCGAATTCATTGAATGTCCTGGTGCCAAATCCGTCGAAGAGGGGCTGGAAAAGTCCGAGGACCAGGAAACTTCCGCCGAATGCGAATATGAAGCGGAAGGTCGCCAGTGTCGTTCTCTGTTTGCTGTCGTCGGTCATGACGCCCATAAGCGATGCATATGGGACGTTGATAAGGGAGTAGACTATCATCATCAGCGAGTAGGTCACATACGCATAGATGATCTTTCCGCTTACGCTCATATCGGGGGTCGTGAACGTCAGTACCACGATGATCCCTATCGGGAATGCCATCCACAGCAGGTACGGCCTGAATTTTCCCCAGCGCGTATTGGTGCGGTCGGCCATGATGCCGACGAGCGGATCGAAAGCGGCATCGCCGATGCGGGTCACAAGGAACATGGTTCCGACGGCGGCGGCCGGAATGCCAAAGATGTCGGTGTAGAAGAACATGAGGTACATGCCGAAGAGCTTCCAGAACATCGACGAGGCGGCATCGCCAAAGCCGTAGCCGATCTTCTCACTTAATTTCAGGGGCTGCATTGCTGGTATCCTCGCACGATGGCTGAAAGTGGGGTATTGAGAACTTCAAGCTGCAAATTTGCGGACCTGTAGAATGCTGACACTAGTCATTTGTTTGATCAAAATCAATATCATTCAGAACAGAGTGGGAGAGTCCATTTCATTCCCGTGAGACTGATAGGTTCTTCTCGCGGTCTGGATCGGGAAGCGTCCGTCCGGCGGGGTGTCGCCAGTGCCCGGGCCGGGAACAGAACGAACTTCGCACTGGCATGACGACAGAGCTGGACACGACGATGTCAAAACTGAGAGTCGGAATGGTCGGTATCGGATTCATCGCTGACTGGCACTCCAATGGGTTCAAGAATAACCCGGATGCGGCGATCACAGGCATGTGTCATGTGCCGTTCGGTGATGAAAAAGAAAAAGCGGCCGAAATGGACCGTCTGAAGAAGAAATGTGCCGGGTTGGGGGTCAGGGCGCATGCGAGCTTCGAATCCATGGTGGACGATCCTGACATTGACGCGTTGATCATTGGCAGCATCAATCCGTATCACTTTGAGCAGATTAAGTCAGGGATCGCTCACGGAAAGCACGTCATGGTCGAAAAGCCTGTGGTCACGGACTTTGACCAGCTTGATGAGATCAGACGGCTGAGCGCGGAAAAGAGCGTGAAGATATTTCCGGCCCACAATTTGGTCTACAGAGGAGCGGTGCGGAAGGCAAAGGACATTATTGAAGCCGGGACACTGGGCCGGATCATCCATTCGTCGTTCATGACGACACATACGATTTCCGAGGCCCATGCAAACGGTTGGAGGGCGGACAAACGGCTCGGAGTGGGGGGAGCATTGATTGACAGCGGCCACCATCTGATTTACCAGGCACTTTATCTCCTGGGGAGGCCCGCCAAACTCCAGGGATTCAAGTCAAAAATGGTATTGAAAAAGATGGACTGTGAGGACACGGCTCAGGTAAGCCTTCTCTATCCTGACGGCTCAATGGCGGTCATCATGCAGTCATGGACATCCAACCATGCCGGAATGATAAACGGCATCAGGATATTCGGGACCGAGGGGAGCCTGGCGATTACCGATGGACTGTACCTTAATGACGGGAAGATCGACGACGACGTTGAATACGCGGGATCATTTGTCAATCAGTCTAAGGCATTCTCCGATTACATTCTCAGGGGCATACCTCCGGTGTCAGGGCTCGAAGATGTCCGCGACACGCTCAAGATCACATTCGGTGCCTATCGCAGCGCTGATTCGGACGCAGTTCTGGATTTCAGCACAATGTAGGCAGGCTATCTGGACCGGCTTACTGCAATCCGGGAATGTCATATTCGCCCAGCCGCAGCGGATAGTTGCCGTATTCCCTCAGAAGCCGGATGACGTAGTCGTAGTTTTCTCCGGAAACATTGCTCGGCACGGAATGGTCGGATTGGACAATGTAACCGCCGCCTTTCGCAGCGTTGAGCTTGGTGAGGACCATCTTCTTGATCTCTTCCCGGGTGCCGTGTGCCCATGTAATGACATCCAGGTTGCCGCAGAAGCCGATCCTGTGGCCGTATTGCCGCCGAAGTGCGATGACATCCATGCCTGCCTTCACTTCTAGCGGGTTGTAGGCGTCCACCCCGACGTCAACGAAATCCTGGAAGATCCTCCGGACATTGCCGCAACCGTGATAGATGACCGGCAGCCCGTGTGCGTGGCACTCTTCTATTATCGCTTTGACGACGGGCTTGAAGCATCTGCGCCAGTACTCGGGGGAGAAGAACACATCCCGGGTGTAGGCGACGTCTCCCCAGATGACCATCCCGTCAAGTCTGCCGTCGGCCGCTTCGATCTGGGCCTTCGTGATGCCGAGAGCAAACTCGCCGACACGCTCGATAAACCTGGCGAGTTCGTCAGGATAAAGGCCTATCCAGAGCATCACGTTCTCGGATCCGATAATGCGCCACAGCATCTCCTGCCCCTCGCAGACGCTGCCGTACACCGGGAAATCAGGATGAATCTGCTTCACCGTGTCGAGCCATGCCGGCGGGTTCCTTGCGAACCCGTCACCGACCCCTGCGATCTGGTTGTCGCCGGCATTGAAGTACCGCCGGGCATCCCAGGGATCATCGAACTGGAATGAGTCCATTTTCTCGACCGAATCAGTCTCGAACCTGAGGAACGCCGGCATCGGATCGGCGAACTGCTTCTTGATAATTGCTTCGAAGCCGGTCCGGACGACGATATGCTTGTCCGACTCCTCAAGCACATCGAACTGCCTGATATGGGGATCCATGTTGGGAATGGTGACGATCCAGTCCAGATCATAGTATTTGTAAATATCCGTGTCGACCGGGAGCCCCAGGTCGCGGCGCCAGCGTTCGAGGAAGCTTCCCCAGAAGAAGTCGCTCACGGGGACGCGATCCGCTTCCTCGTGACGCAGAGTCTTGTTCATCCGTTCAAGCTTGGCACAGCATCCTGGACTTCGTCCCATGTCTCCTCAGGCTCTGGAAGGCATCTGTTTGGGTTTGTCGCCTTTCCTGTAATGAGTAAGCGACTCCAGGAATGCCTCCGCCGCCTGGACGCCGAGCCCCATCCCAAGCCCGATCAGGAATCCGTCATAGAAATTCGCTCTGAAAACCAATGCCGGTATCGTTTCCACGCTGCGCAGGATTCCCACAAGCAGAGTCAGCAGAACGAACATCACTCCGTACACGATGCCTACGACGATGAATTTGCCCCAGTGAACCGTGGCCAGTTTGCGCTCGAAGAGAAATGCGAGCCATACAACCGGCAGGTTGACGCCGAAAGACCAGATCGCGGCATTCAGTGTCGGCAGCCAGACCGTGGCCACGACGAATTGGATCGCGCTGATGGAAACTGCCGCAGTGATCGTATTGGAGAGTCCACGCAGGTGATAAATGGCGAGTATGAACGCCCCGCTTGCCCCGAATGCAACAAAGGCAAAATCAGCCCGGCCCGGGCCGAAGACATCGAGGCCGTGCGTCATGAGCCCCAGTGTAACACTGCCCGCCACGCCGATGATCGTGATGATCGCAAGCTTCCAGAGTTCTGTCAGCAGGTTTTTCATGTTTCTCTCCTTTCATCTCGAGAACATGCGGAGTGGAGTCCCCCCGACAGCTCCTGGGCGAAAGGTACTGTATGATTAGAGGAGATTCAACAAATCTCTTGCGCGAGGTCCGCGGAACAGAAGAAATACTCTGGACAAACCGGTCCCATGTCGGTGTTCCCGGAGCACCGGGAGGAAAATCTGTCAATCGCGTGGAGCAACGAGGAGTAGAGGTGAGAATGATTGAATTCGAATAGCAGGATCTACACTCGTACGACTTCGATCACTGCAGTCGCTGCGCTTCTCTCGGAATATCCGGCATTGAAGTAATGCTTGATCAGCGTATCACCGAGCGTTGACGGGTTTGCGGTCCGGTCGATTTCGAGGATCGTCTTGAATACTCTCGTCTTGTATGTTTCGAAAAATTTGTCGCGCATTTCAAATCCTCCTGAACGCCGCCTCGGAGGGCGGGTCCGGCTCGAACGAATATGAAGTGAACAGTGATCTGTCGGGGAAGTTGTTCAAGTGTGGTGCCCGAATCGGGAGCCCGTGTGATCACAGTCACTAAAAGTCCGGGGTGCTGCCGATTTTGTGTCCGCACATCACAGAAGTGGCGGAAACAGACGCTAATCGAATGTGTGCTGACGAAGGTCGTTGCTATCTCGACCGGTCTTGATAGGCATTCTTGGCCGAAGAACCGAAGAAGTGCTCCATCCGGTGGCTGAACGTGCACAACTGGCTGAACAACATGGACTGGCGATCTCTCGAGACCGCACAGGGAATGTCTCGTCTCCCTGCTGAAGAGAAGACGCGGAAATCCACCGAGCCCCCTGTTTCAGGGCAAAATGGTATATATTGTCCCGTTTCCGCCGGGAATTCTCTTGACAATCTCTCACCCTTTGTCGAAATTCAGCCACACGCTGCTCTGGCGATCATCAATCACAACTTTGAGGAGACATACAGATGTTGAAGCTAGCCGGAAGACTCGGAGTCGCCGTTCTCTTGGCGTATATGACAGGTGCAGCACTTGCCGATCAACCTCTCAACCCCCACGGCAGGCCTCCGAATACCGCGGCAGGAAAAGTTGAGCATTACGCGGTGTGGCAGGATGAAGGGGGCTGGCATATCCGGACAATGACGAAGGAATTCGATCACCACTTCCGGGGTGTCATCGAAGTCAGGGGAGGCGAGTTTGTCCAGGTGAAGGGATACAAACTCGAGCACAAAGGCCCCGAGAGAGATCTGTTCATCGAGGGTCCCGAGCACCACGTCATCAATTTTGACTTCTCCACAAAGGGGAGCATCGACGGCGTGGATTTCCGCGTGAAAGGGAAGGAACCGATGCTCTCGTTCACGCTGACAATCGGAGAGAAGGATCCGAAGTTCGAACCGGGGCGGATTTTCGTTGGGAGTTCCGGGGCCCATCCATCGACAAATCCATTCGAGATACCTGCGCACGGCCGGTAGAGCCGCTGAATACGCGAGCAGGAATAGGCCCGGTGGACATCTCATCGGGCCTTCCCTTTGGTACCCTCAGAATACATATCATCCGATCTGATGTTTTCCCGGGCAGCCTGTGTGTGAAATGTCATACGACAACAATGTAACAGAATTTGTCGTACATTAGACCGGTTGGGCATCCGCCGGCCCGGATCTCATCCCTGATGGGTTGTTCACTCCCCTCGGACCTGAAAATGCATGTCAGGCCGCCCTGCCGGCGTTCCGGGACGCGTCACAACAATACTCAAAGGAGCAAAACATGCCTATTTCATTCTTAATTCTGTTGTTTATCGTTCTGGGAATCGTGCTGCTGACCGTCAAACCAAGGAATGTCGCTCGCCCCGTTGATTTTAAGAAACTGGGCTTAGCGAGTTTCGCCTTGGCGGTGCTGGCCCTGCTCTCGGCATCCTTTACTATTATCGAGCCGGGTTTTGTAGGAGTGCCTGTCACGTTTGGTAACGTCGGCCAGCAGTCTCTCCCGGCCGGCATTCACCCGATCTTTTTTCTCACCGATGTGTACAAGATGTCCATTCAAACAAAAGCCTACACCATGTCTTCGGTCAGGAACGAAGGGAACAAGGTGGGTGATGATGCAGTCGCCACACTTTCCCGCGACCAGCTGATCCTGAAGTTTGATGTCAGCGTGTGGTATCATCTGGATCCGGCGCAGGCGAACAACGTGTACAGCAATATCGGGCTTGACTACGAAGAGGTGATTGTGAGGCCGGCGATCAGAACCGCGCTCGTCAATGCCGCCACAAAGTTTGATGCCAGCGATGTCATGTCTCTCCAGAGGGATGCCTACACGAAAATGGTCACTGAATTGCTGCTGCAGGAACTCAACGGCCGGGGGGTGATTCTGGACAACGTGCTGATCAGGAACGTGGAACCTCCTGCGACTGTCAGCGATGCGATTGCGGCAAAGCTCAAAGCTTCCCAGGAAGCTCAGCAGATGGAGTATACGATCCAGTATGCTCAAAAAGAGGCTCAACGAAAGGCAATTGAGGCGCAGGGCATTTCGAATGCTCAGAAGATCATTGGCAATGGATTGACGCAGAACTATCTGCAGTGGTATTACATCTCCCAGCTCAAGGAGCTTGTCAATAGCCCCAACAATTCAACGGTAATCTTGCCGTACGATCAAAAATTGACGCCGCTCTTGAATATTGGGGGGAAGAAGCCGTAGAATCCGCCGGGAACGTGCTCCACGCTCACGGTGGAGCACGTTGCGGATGAGGGCGCTCACCAGGGGATGGGAAAGTGAATTGTGCGCAGAGAACGGCACTCCTGATGAGCGCGGGTGGATTGCGTCACGACCTTGACTCTCGGTCGATGCCTTCCTACATTCAATGGAGAAATTGTTGTCACACCTGCTCAAAGGGAACCCATGCTGGAAGATCTGAGCCCCGCAAAGATATTGATTGTTGTCCTTCTGATGGTAGTCTTCTTCGGCGGCAAGAAAATACCGGAACTGGCACAGGGACTCGGAAAAGGCATTCGAGAGTTTCGGAAAGCGACACGAGACGGTTTTGGTGCTGACGGCGAAGGGACCGCCTCATCCGTATCCACAGTGCCGGAGGGTGTGACGAAGCCCTGTTTCTACTGCAGTACCCCGGTCGATCGCGAGGCAAAATTCTGTCCTTCATGCGGCCAGTCATTGGAACCGAAGAAGTGCTCCCGCTGTACTGCAGTAAACCCGCTTGGCAACAAATTCTGTAGTGATTGCGGAGAGACGCTGTAACCCTCTCCCGCTCGTTCAACCCCGCTCCCTGAACAAATGTCGCAGGGCGTATGAAAGAATCTGACGTCAGTCACGCAGGGCCTGACCACGGTCTCGACGCTCCCGCCGTAGTTTGCAACCTTTTCCTCGCAGGGGCGTTTGGCCTTCTCCTTACTCCACCTATCGCTCTTTTGTGTCGCGGAATACACTGACCATGCGCTGGAAATTAATCCATCAAACCGCCTGGAATCAATCTGGTCCGGCCGGGGCGATCAATTGAATCGGAAAGCGTTTCCGCTGGTTGAGCGACTGATGTAGTTCGGTTGGCAACAACTCGTCCATCGGCATACAGCGCCGGTGTTCAATTCAGATACCGGCTCCGTCCTTCATGGGGGGTGAGACGATTCACAACATTCTGGTCATTGCGGAGAAGCGGGAAATCGGGCCGTGTATCGAAGAGGTACTTCGGGCAAACGGCTACCGTGTAACAATTGAGGGTTCGTATGTCGCCGATGGCCGCGGGGACAGCCAGTGTGATTTAGTTATTGTTACGAACACCAGTCTCAACCCCGTTCAGATCCTGAGTGCGGTTCCGGGGATAAAATCGCGGCGGCCAATGACACGCATCATGGTTCTTTCCGGATATAGTGACGAAGAGTGGATAGCGGATCTTAAGCGGAAGGGCATGGACAAGTTTCTCGCACTCCCGTTTGAAATCGGTGTTTTGCTTGGAGGAGTAGCCGGGTTATTGTCAGGACCGGCCTCGGTACATGGACTTCAGAAATGAAAATGAAATGATCGGGCGTGTGTCGTGATATCCTTCCTCAGTCCCCCCCCTCGGAAAGGGATTAATCCCTTTTCCAATCTTTGGGTTGATGTAAATCCCTGACGCGAATCTGTATTTTTCTGGTGTCCCGCAAGGGCAGAAGCGCTTCTTTGCCTGTCCGGAGGGTGGCATTTCATCCTGTCACTAAGCGTCAACCCGCTGCAGGGAGGTTGATCAATTATGAAGGTATACCGGCTTGTCATGAGACGTTCAATCATAGCGCTTCTGGTTGATCGATTGAAGGAGTGCTGTGATATTGAGTTGCCCGGGGGGGCCCGTTCGATCGACGGATTTTCAAACAATGAACTCGGTTCCCTTCTTTCTCTCGGCAGTGACCCGAGACTCGACGAGTTGTCCGGTGCTCTCGACCGGCTTCAGGACGGGACGTTCGGGAAATGCTCCGCGTGCAAGTCCCGGATTGGATGGTCACTTCTCCTGCGCGATCCGGCCAGAAGTGTGTGCCCCGACTGTGAGCGTCACTCCAGTAGTCCCGTTCACGAAGTCTCTGAATCTGTGTACCCGGAATTTGAGAGGACACCCTGCCAGGGGCGCCTTCACCTTTCTTAAAGTTCAAACAACGCCCGGTGACCTGTTGAGCAACACGTCTGAGATGTTCGAACGCGACGCAATTCCACATATGGAAGCGCTGGAGAGATTTGCCTACGGGCTCTGCCACGACGTCCATTGGTCCAGAGACCTTGTCCAGGAGACGATGTTGAAGGCCTTCATCCATTTTGAAATGTTCCGCCAGGGGACCAACTGCAAGGCGTGGTTGTTCAAGATCTGCAGGTACTCTTTCATCAATGCATACCGGAGCCGGCAGCGGCAGCCGATCCTGATGGATTTCGATGATGACGCCGCGCATTCGGGCCCGGAAAATATAGCCAGGTATCAGTTGCCGACACGAGGCCTTCTGGCCGGGAGCTCCAGTGTCGATCCGCATTCCCGAAACATAGGGGATGAAGTGATGACCGCTCTTCAGGGCCTTCCCCTTGTTTTTCAGACGGCAGTCATCCTGAGCGACATCGAAGGTCATCCATATGAAGAGATAGCAGAGTTCCTGCATGTGCCGCTCGGAACCGTCCGTTCCAGACTTCATCGAGGGAGAGGCATGCTCGCAAGACGGCTGACAGGGTACGCCCGTGAAGCCGGTTACAGGGTTGTATCGTGATCATGCCCCCTCCAATTCCGCGTTTTTGAGCTGCTTCCGCCTGATTCCCCGGGAGGATTAATCCCTTTTTCATTCTTTGGGTTGATGTGACTTATGAACAATCAGTGGTAACATATTGAGCAACGGGGGTTTTTCCCCCCTTGCCCCGCGCGATGGAATCGGAGTGGGTTGGTCCCACGGAGGCCTTCATGTTCAGGAAGCAATCTCGAGGCGGAACCGACACGCTGAACGTGCCCCGTCCTCCTCAGGACGAGATCCCGAAGTCGGCAACTCACGGTCAAGAAGTCATATTCCTCGGATGGCAAAGAACTCAAACGGGAGAAATTTGCTTTCCGCTCTATACAATTCTTAGAGTCGGCCACCCGCTATACCGATCGACTGTCTCCGCGAAGACCCTTCGGGCGCAACACTTCCGAATTCCACGGACCCCATCCCCCTATCCCGGAGTGGCACAACACCCGTGGCACGAAGCTGGGATCGAATTGGATAATCCGGCATCAGCAAAGGAAGCAATTGAAGCCGCTGGGTTAGACTATACCGTGGTCAAGAGGCCGATGAGGGAGTTTGTTCGCCGAAAGCATGTCGACGATGTGGTGGACCGCTGGGTAACTGTGCGAACGGATACAGGCGATGTGCTGGGGATTGTTGAAGATGACTGTGAGCCGGTCCAAAACAGGGACGCGTTCAGATGTCTCGACAATCTGATCAGCACCGATGAGATGGTATTTGAAACAGCCGGGATGATCGGGCGGGGTGAACGCATCTGGATCCTGGCGAAGCTGCCGGGATTCATCAAGGTAAACGGAAGAGACATTGTTGACAGATACCTGTTGCTCTCAAACAGCCACACAGGCAGCCTGAATGTTCGGGTAAAGATCATGCCTATCCGCGTTGTGTGCAATAATACGCTCACCGCTGTACTGCAAGGTGCGGGTGATATCACCCTCCGTCAGACATCAGGTGCATCGGAGGATCAGGCGCTTTCATTGCTCGGATTAACAGATCATCTTTACGAGAAGCTTGACGCCTGTTTCAATCATATGGCCCGCACAAAGATCAGCGAAAAGCAGCTCCTGGACTATGTAAATGCACTGGTGCCGGATGGCGCAGGGGGTGAGGACACGGCGAAGATCATCGGAATCAGGAACACATTCCTGGACCTTTATGAGTCCGGTCAGGGCGCCGATCTTTCACGCGGCACGCTCTGGGGGGCGTTCAACTGTGTTACGGAGTACACAGATCACGTGATGGAGGGTGATCCCGCTGCCCGCCTGGAATCCATATGGTTCGGTGGAGGAGACAGGTTAAAGGTGAGAGCTTTTCAACTGGCGGAACGGATGATGTGAGCTGCACTCCCGTGAGAGGAACGGATACTGCCAGGACGCCCTTATGACGAGATCAAGAACAAGACATTCATGAAGGAACACTCGCGCTGTTTTGTCTCCCTCCGCACGCTCTGCGTCATATTGCTTTCGATTGCAACGTTAAGTCCGGCAATCGGACAACCGAAGAGATATTCTGCTATAATTCCGGCACTTCATGACCGGTTGATCACATCCGGCCGTGAGAGTGTCCTGCAGCTTCAACGACAGAGATTTGTTTTGTTTGTCTACCGTAATGCCGTGGCCGTAGCGTCGGATGCTGACTTCCTCAACACGGGGAAGGATACGCTTTCGCAGGAATTTGCACTTCCTTCAGCCGGACACGCCGGGACAGGAGACGAAAACGGGGAAAGGATCTCGAACGGGATACTGAGCGTTCAAATGTGGATTGAAGGACAGCGAATCGCGCCCGAATTCATCCACGACGGCAATGAAGACTGGTACACGATCCGGTCCCGATTCGCGCCGGGTGAACACCATAGAGTGAAGGCGGTCTTCTGGGCACAGACGTCGCTCTCCGATCTTACCTCGATTCCGGGACGCGATAGCGTTATCATCCCTTTGGGAAGGCGCTTTTTTGTCCTGGATCTCTCCCATGCCACCGTGTGGAAGAACGTCATCGAGTCTATCGACGTCAGGGTCGTGCTGAAGGGCGGCTTGTCTTTCAGGCAGGATTCAGTCTCCTGCGAACCGGACACCTATCATCTCCAGGATTCAACGATCACGTGGTCGTTCCGGGACATGAAGCCGTCAACGCGCGATAACATCATAGTCTCGTACACGCCTTCTGGTATCCGTGGTTCGGTACCCAACACGATCGCCAGGCTTGAGACGTTCATTGTGAAGACGGTCTATGATCGTCTGCTTGACTATACAAGGCAAGGTGATGAAAAATGAGATCATTGACGCCCTGAATATCCGGGCATTTCGTCCCGCCTTTTGCAGGAAACCGCTTCACAATTTCACCAGAGGAGAATTTGCAATGCAAGTGAACAAGAACCTCGGCATGCTTCTGTTGGGCATCTGGCTGGTCTTAACCGGACTGATTCAGCTGCTGAATTTCGGTTTCTCAGGCCTCTATGTGATTATGGCCCTTCTGGCAATCGCTGCGGGAGTATTGATCGGCCTCGGTAAATAGGTCCTGATAAGAGAGGAGTGGCGCGGGCTCTCACCGCGTAATACATAACCAGTCTTCTTATTCCCTCCCGCCTTATTGTTGGGTACAATTGTCCGGCATTTCTGTTTGCTCTTGCCTCTTTGCCCGTCCCGCCGGGATCAAACCTTGTCACGGAGAAACGATCCTCTGCGCGTCATGAGATCGGGGAACGGCAAATCATCGATCCTTTGCAACCAGAGAATACAGAAGTTCGATGCCTTTCCCTGATTTGTCAAGATTGCGGCTGTATTTTTTGTCCGTTGAATTATTCCAGTGTTCCGAAGTGCCCAGACTGGCAAGCCTTGTGCCCGTGCGTTCCGGATCGTAGAATGTTCCGGAAGGCGGATTATCTGCCAGCGCGGATTCATTGACGGAATAGTCGCTGTACATCATGTCCGGTGCGTCAGGCCACTCCGCAAGGGCAAAGTCAAGAACCACGGCATCGATGGCAACGCCGTCCTGTGAAGCGAATAGACTGCCCGGCCAGTCGTTGTTAAAAGGCACAAGCGACCACTTGAAGGCGGGAATCCCGTTGACAGATTTATCGCTGTAGATCCCGTCAATGAGGAACAAGAGTGTTTTTCCGCCGAGATCCCTGTGACCCAGATAGTCAGGATAGACCGAATAGGTATGCAGACCCGCGCGGCTCTGGCTGAATCCGCTTGAGTGAGCATTCTTGCGCCAATCGGATTCGATGTTTGTGCATCCGAAATAGTTCTTCGCGCACAGACTCACCCCCTGCGTTACGTGGCCTTTCATTATCGCCATATTGATGATATACTCTGATTCGACGATACAGGTCGCCAGCCCCGTTGCGACTTTTCCATTGTCGATAGAGTATGGAATGGCATTGTCAATGAACGTGGCCTTTTCGCGTCCGTCGCCCCCGATATGATCGATGTAATGTGCGCGAGGGTAGGCCGCGTGGCACTTTTCAAATATGTTATCGGTAATAAACCTGCTGGGATCGGTGACCGTAATGTCCTCCTGGGGAATTCCGGCTTCATTCGCGAGGCTCTTAAGGAGGGAGAGAATCAGCTGCGGATTTGCGTTTATTTCATCGCTGCTTCTGTGGCTGCTGGTGTTGTTCTGGTTGATCTTTATCGCCACCCTTTCACCCTTTGCATATCCTGCATCACTCTTCCGTCTCGCTCTATTGAAGAAGTGAAACAGAGCATCCCACGAATGTTTCTCATCCTGCATTCCGGTCAGACGTAGCAAGGTTTGCGCGAGGAGTTTGTCGGTTTCCGTCTGGTTGTTGAATTGATCTTCCCACCAGGAGCCGGTCTTTCCGTCCCACGATGCAATGTGTGGGTTATGACCCCACGCAACCCGCCCCGGATGTATCCCTCTGGCAATGCCCAGCGGCACGTTTGGCTTATACCAGATCTCCAGGCTATTCGCGTTTGTCCTGGCGTCTGATTCAATGCTGTGGTTTGCGAGGATGAGCCCGAGTACCACAAACAGAATCGCCGCAGCGTATTTAGCTTCTCTGAGTTTTCCGTTTGCTCTTTTGAATGCAGCCGCCGAGCCTGTCAAACCGAGAAGCCAGAGCACAAAACCGGACATTATCGGGGAAGCCGCCTGCATGCAGGGGTAGGTTGCCCTTGAGGGTTTGGGTACTACGCGTATGAGAAACCACAGAGTCGAACTGACCCCGAGAAGTATGATGCTCAAAGTTGCCCTGCGTTTTCCGGCGATGTGCGCGAGTTCCGAGCACCGATCAAATATCGTTTTCATAAGAATCGGATTAATTCATGTTGTCTGCCTGGTCTTGGCTCTTCCGTCTTTCGTTTCAAAGGAAGCCCGCAGGCTACGGGTTGATGACATTCGTCGCCTCACATGTATTCAATCGCATACCCGCATCCACAATACACAGAATGAATCTAAGAAAACAGGCTGTGGGGCGCGGTCTGCTTCTATCGCATGCAGGCCGGGAGTGCAGCATCGCAG
>PMJQ01000073.1:3858-4040 GCA_003157485.1 Ignavibacteriota bacterium | reverse complement strand
CGCGATGAAGTCGCAATTCCGAACATGGGGAGCGCGGGACTCAGGTACATGCCGTACCTCCTCACGACGTTCTTTTTCATCCTCGTGATGAACCTCCTCGGCCTGATTCCCTGGGGCGCGTCTGCCACGGGGAACATCAACGTCACCGCGGGGCTCGCCATCATCGCATTCGTCATGATACA
>PMJQ01000073.1:789-3810 GCA_003157485.1 Ignavibacteriota bacterium | reverse complement strand
TTCGTCGTCGGGATAAATTTCCTCGAACTGTTCGTGGCGTTCCTGCAGGCCTACATATTCGTCATGCTCACGTCCCTCTTCATGGGCCTCGGCATCCAGGCGGGGGAACAGACGCACGGCGATCACGCGCATGGATGATCTGTCCACAAAACGTCACAATAACACCAACCACCCTCTTTGCGAAGGAGAAACACAATGGATCCCAAAGCACTCGGTTACCTGGCAGCTGGCATCGGCGCGGCGGTAACGGTCATCGGCGCGGGGCTCGGAATCGGCAAGCTCGCGGCGGCGGCGATGGAAGCAAGCGGCCGGCAGCCTGAGGTTGCAGGACAGGTACGGACGTCAATGATCATCGCGGCCGCGCTCATCGAAGGCGCCACGTTCTTCGCACTCGCCATCTGCATCATCCTGGCGTTCAAGTAATATTTCCGAAAGAGGCAGGCATGCTGGAGATCAATTCGGGTCTCATACTCTGGACGATTCTGACGTTTGTCATCGTCCTTGTCATCCTTAAATCAGCGGCGTGGAAACCTCTCCTTGCCGCCCTTGCCGCCCGGGAAGAATCGATACGCGCCTCGCTGCGGGAAGCGGCGGATGCGCGTGGGGAAGCGGCAAAGCTGTTGGAGGAGAACCGGCGCCAGCTCGCCCAGGCGGAGGTTCAGTCCCAGCGCATCATCAGGGAAGGCCGCGACATGGGGGAACGGCTGAAGGCGGAACTTCTTGAAAAGGCAAACGCCACGTCGCTTCACATGATCGAACAGGCGAAGGAAGAGATCCGGAGGGAAAAAGACGCGGCCCTGATCCAGCTCCGTGCCGAGGCGGGAGAGCTTGTCATCGCGGCGGCGGGAAAGATCCTCGATGCGAACCTGGACACGCCGAAGCAGCGGCAGCTCGCCGACGCGGCGATACGTGAGATTGCGGGGGCGTCCGGACGATGAAGAACATGCGCGTGGCGCGCCGGTACGCCGGCGCTCTCATGGAAGCCTCGGAAGAAACGAAGTCCATCGACTCCGCGGCTGCCGATCTTGAAATTGTCCGTTCCATTCTCCGGGAATCCCGCGAGCTCCGCCTTCTCGCGCTCAGCCCTGTCGTCTCTCCGGCAAAGAAGGCGGCGGTCTTCAGGGCGATATTCGGAGCCCGGATCGGCAAGGGGACGATGGATTTCATCGACCTCGTCATTGCAAAGCAGCGTGAAGCGCATCTCGAGGAGATCATCGAACAATTTTTCCTCCTCCGGGACGAAAAGATGGGCATTGTCAGCGTGGACGTGACATCCGCCGTGGAATTCACCCCCTCGCAGCACGCGGACCTCTCAAACGAGCTTGAGCGGTACACAAAGAAGAAAGTCCGTATCCGGATGAACGTGGACAGCGCCATCAAGGCCGGGCTCATTGTGCGGATCGGCGACACGGTCCTCGATGCGAGCATGCGCCGGCAGCTCGAGCTCCTGAAAGCCAGGTTCCTCGAAGGCGGCCCCTCCACAAATTGAACTGAACTGAAGAAGGATTGCGCAATGGCAGACGTCAGACCAGACGAAGTCTCCGAGATTCTCAGAAGGCAGCTCGCCGGTTTCCAGAAGGAAGTGGACATCTACGACGTGGGCACGGTGCTCCAGATCGGCGACGGCGTCGCCCGCGTTTACGGGCTCTCCCACGCAATGATGAGCGAGCTCGTGGAGTTTCCCCGCGGCATTTTTGGCATGGTGCTGAACCTTGAAGAGGACAACGTCGGCTGCATGCTCTTCGGCGAGAGCAGGGAAATCAGCGAAGGGGACACGGTCAAGCGGACCGGACGCGTCGCCTCCATGCCCGTCGGGGAGGGGATGCTCGGCCGGGTCGTGAACCCGCTCGGTCAGCCCATCGACGGCCGGGGGCCGGTGAAGACGGAGAAGCTCTCCCCGATCGAACGGAAGGCCCTCGGTGTTATCCAGCGCCAGCCCGTGAAGGAGCCCCTGCAGACGGGGCTCAAGGCGGTCGACGGGATGATCCCCATCGGGCGCGGCCAGCGCGAACTTATCATCGGTGACCGCCAGACCGGAAAAACGGCGATCGCACTCGACACGATCATCAATCAGAGATACACGCACACCGACAAAGCAAAACGCGAAGGAGTCAAGCCGGTCTACTGCATCTATGTTGCGGTGGGACAGAAGAGCTCCACCGTTGCGCAGGTCGTCGACAAGCTCCAGCAGGAAGGGGCGATGGAGTACACGACGATCATTGCGGCAACCGCCACCGATCCGGCGCCGATGCAGTTCATCGCCCCGTATTCGGGCGCGACGCTCGGCGAGTTCTTCCGCGACAGCGGCCGCCACGCGCTCGTCATCTATGATGATCTGACAAAGCAGGCGCAGGCCTACAGGCAGGTCTCTCTTCTCCTGCGGCGCCCCCCGGGGAGGGAAGCGTATCCCGGCGACGTCTTCTACCTTCACTCCCGTCTTCTGGAGCGCGCTTCGAAGCTCAGCGAGGACCTCGGCGGGGGAAGCCTCACGGCACTTCCGGTGATCGAGACACAGGCGGGGGACGTCTCCGCCTACATTCCGACGAACGTCATATCGATCACCGACGGGCAGATCTACCTGGAACCCGGCATGTTCAACTCCGGGATCCGCCCCGCGATCAACGTCGGCATCTCGGTGTCCCGCGTCGGAGGGAACGCCCAGATCAAGGCGATGAAGAAAGTCGCCGGGAGGCTCCGCATCGAGCTGGCGCAGTACAGGGAACTCGAGGCGTTCGCCAAATTCGGGTCCGACCTTGACAAATCCACGCTCGCCCAGCTTCGCCGGGGATCGCGGCTCGTCGAACTCCTGAAGCAGGGGCAATTTGTCCCGATGCCCGTCGAAAAGGAGGTTGTCTCACTCTTTGCCGGCACGAACGGTTTCCTTGACGAGATCCCCGTCGAGCACGTCGCGCGCTTCGAACGGGAGCTCCTGGAGCTCATGGATCTCAAGTACGAGGACCTCCTCCGAGCGATCGCGGAAACGAAGGACCTGTCTGCGGAGATCACGGACCGGCTGAAAGG
>PMJQ01000073.1:0-781 GCA_003157485.1 Ignavibacteriota bacterium | reverse complement strand
CCGTGTCGTTGCGGCCCGTCCCTACGCGCGGAAGATGAAGGAGCTTCTCGGTGACATTTCGCAGGTGCCGGGATTGATGGGGGCGGACCTGATTGCGCCGCGCGAGGTGAAAAACCTGGCGATCGTCGTCATCACGTCCGACCGGGGGTTCTGTGGCGCGTTCAACGCCAACATCTTCCGTGCCGTCCAGGCGCATTTCGACGCCCAGCCTCCCGGCGTGCACGTCAGCCTCCTGTGTGTCGGCAAAAAGGGGATTGACTATTTCACGAAGAGGGGATACAACGTCATCGCCCGGCACATCGGGATATACGGCAGCCTGACGTTTTCCTGGGCCCAGTCATTTGCCGCGGACCTCATCGCAAGGTACCTGAAGGGGGAATTCGACCGGATCGATATCATCTACAACGAATTCAAATCGATCGCCCAGCAGCGCATACTTGTCGAACAATGCATTCCGATTCCCCCCCCCCTGCCGTCGTCTCCGCCGAAAAAACCTGCGGATTTCATTTATGAGCCTGACCGCGCCGGAATACTCCTGTCGATACTCCCCCGGCACCTCAATTTCCAGATCTGGCGCACTCTCCTGGAATCGACAACGGCCGAAGAAGGAGCCCGCATGGCGGCGATGGATAACGCCACCGAAAACGCTCGGGAAATGATCGCCACGCTCCAGCTTCAGTATAACAAGGCCCGGCAGGCTGCGATCACCAAAGAGCTCCTTGAGGTGGTCTCCGGGGCGGAGGCGCTCAGAAGCGCCTGAGAACCTGCGTCACATGTTCGC
>PMJQ01000223.1 GCA_003157485.1 Ignavibacteriota bacterium | reverse complement strand
AGATGCAGCGCAGCATATTGATTTCGAACTTCACCGGGTATCTCTCCTTCGGAAGTTCGGTCTCCGACGCCTGGACTTCGATGGCGAGGGCCGGACAAACGCGCGCACAGAGGCCGCACGCCACGCAACGTTCCACCCCCTCCTCTTCGACAAGGACGGGGCGCCCGCGGAACGACGCCGGGGGGTTCCATCGTTCCTCGGGATACTGTCTTGTGAATTTGGGACGGAAGACCTGTTTCAGCGTAAGGACGAGGCCTTTGGCGATCTCCAGGATATAGATCCGCTGCAGAAACGTGAGATCCTTGCTGCGGATCTGCTTCACCTTGTCGTCGTTCGAGGTCAGCATTCGGCACCGGTCTCCTTCATGTCGGCACTACAATCCTCAGCGCAGGAAGAGGAGCCACGTTCCCGTGACGGCAATATTGAGAAGGGAAAGAGGCAACATGACCTTCCAGCCCAGGTTCATCAGTTGATCGTACCTGAACCGCGGTATTGTCCAGCGTATCCACATGTAGAACACAAGCATACAACCCACCTTGAGAACGAACGCGGCGACCTGGATGAGACTGACCGCTGTCGAAGGGAGACCCGATTGCGTCAGGAACGGGACCTGCCAGCCGCCGAAAAACATTGTAACAATGAGCGCGCTCGAGGTGATCATGTTTGCATACTCGGCCAGGAAAAACGTGCCGAATTTCATCCCGCTGTATTCGGTGTGATAGCCCCCCACAAGCTCCGGCTCCGCCTCCGGAAGGTCGAACGGGAGGCGGTTCGTTTCAGCGAACGAAGCGACAAGGAACGTGATGAACCCGATCGGCATGCGCCAGAAATTCCAGTACAGGCCGTTCTGCAGCTCGACGATCCTGTCGAGCCTGAGGGTCCCTGCAACCATGATCACTCCGACGACGGAAAGCCCCATCGAGAGTTCATAGCTAATCATCTGCGCCGATGACCGCAGTCCGCCGAGAAGAGAGTATTTATTATTCGATGCCCAGCCGCTCAGAGTTACGCCGTACACGCCCATGGAAGTCATGGCGAGGATGTAGAGCACGCCGATGTTGACATCCGCGATCATAAGCTTCACGTCCGTTCCAAAGACCGTGATGCGGTCTCCGAACGGGATCACGGCGAATGTCGTCATCGCAACAGTAATCGAGACGATGGGCGCAAGGGCATGAATCGCCCGGTTCGCGTGGAAAGGAACGATGTCTTCCTTGATGAAGAGCTTCAGCACATCCGCCGGGGCCTGGAGAAGACCCCACGGTCCCACCCTGTTCGGCCCGATCCTGTTCTGAATGAAGGCACTGATCCGCCGCTCCGCATAGACCAGGTTGGCGACCGTGGTCAGTATGATGAGGAGTACCAGGACGATCTTGACGGTCGAGATGATGATGAATTCCATGGGACTCTTGATCTGATCGTGCAAATTCCCGCCTGATTGGGGCGGGCGTGTTACGCGGGTTGGTGGACCCGCATTTCCTTGCCGGATTTCAGAAGCATTCCCTTGTTGCCGATCCTGCGGTAGGACATCCCGCTGAACGCGTCGACGTGAGACGCGATATCAGCAAACACGTCTTCGGCCGTCTGATACTTGAACCTGCCCCCCATGAGGAGCGCGATCCCGGCGATGATCCTCCACGTCGGGCGTGCGTCCCGCTTGGCCCCCTTCGCCCACCTGTCGAACTGCGATCCGAGCTTGTCGAGCCGGCTCATGGCGAACCCGTCGAGGGCCCGATCCTGGTCGAGCGTTGCCACCGAAGGGCGGATGCGCTGCACGCGTCCCTGGAGATTCGTGAATGTCCCGTTCTTCTCCGCGTAGGTCGACGTGGGAAGAACGATGTCGGCGAGCCGCGTGGTCTCGTTTTCCACGGACGCGAGAACCACGAGGAATTCCAGACGCGAGAGAATCTGCGCAATGGCGGCGTCGGCAGCAAGGTTGTCATCAACGAGAAGAAGGGACTTTATCGATCCCTCACGGATTCCCCGGACAATGGCTTCGACGTTCGCCCCGTGCTCTCCGGGATGCAGCCCGACCTCGACGGCGCCGCGGGTGTTCGGCGTCCTGTCCGAGGAGATCAATAGCCTGTCTTCCTGACCCGGGGCCTCATGCCGCTTGAAATCCAGATTCCGGGTCTGGAGGACTTCGCGCGCAAACCGCTGGAGAGCGTAATTGTCCTCGTTCGTATCGAAAGCGGATCCGAGCACGGCGATCTCCCCCTTGCGGAAGGACTTGAGCTCGGAGGAGACGCGGACGACGGCTTCATCCCAGCCCACCTCCACAACCCCCGTGTCCTTCTTCATGAGCGGCCCGCGGATGCGTGCGTCGGAATTCACCTGCCGCAGGGTCTCCAGCCTTCCCCAGTCGCACATCCAGGACTGGTTCACATCGGGATTGTACCTGGGAGTCTGTCTGAGAATCTCGTTGTTCCTCACCCATGTGTTCATGTTGCATCCCCGCGCGCACCCCGGACAGATCGTCTCCGTTGCCGACATCTCCCAGACACGGGCTTTGAACCTGAAATCCCTGCTTGTCAGCGCGCCCACGGGGCAGATGTCGATCACGTTCATGGAGTAGGGATTGTCGAGTTTCTCACCCGGGAATGTCGTCAGCTCCACATGGTCGCCCCTCTGGGTGAACGTCAGCTGGGGCTTGCCGGCGATCTCGTCGCAAAAACGCACGCAGCGGGAACACATGATGCACCGCTCCGTATCAAGCATAACGTGCGCTCCGAGTTCGACGCGTTTGGGCTTGTGGACCTTTTCTTCCTCAAACCGGCTGTAGCCTATGCTGTGTGCGTACGCGTAATCCTGAAGTTTGCACTCTCCCGCTTCATCGCAAATGGGGCAGTCCAGCGGGTGATTGATGAGGAGGAACTCCATAACCGCCTGGCGGGCCTGGATCACGCGCGGATTTTTCGTATGGACGATCATCCCGTTTGCCACCTGTGTTGAGCACGCGATGACGAGCTTGGGCATCTTTTCCACTTCGACGAGGCACATGCGGCAATTGCCGGCAACGGAGAGCTGGGGATGCCAGCAGAAGTGGGGGATGTCGATACCGTTGTTCCGCGCCGCCTGAATGATCGTCAGGTTGTTCTCTACCTCGAACACGTTTCCGTCTATGGTGATCGTCGCCATGCCTGTCCCCTGTTCACGCCTCCGTCAATTCCCGGACGTAACGTTTGTGAAACTTCTTGAGTTTGACCGTAAGCTGCTCGATTTCATCCTTCGGCGGAAGAAACGTCGTCCTGAAGTGGAGTGTGCCCGGCAGCTGCCCGAATCCGCTCCCCGGCACGACACATATCCCCGTTTCCTCAAGAAGCGCGAGACAGTAGTCGGTGTCCCGCTCCTCCTCATATCCTGCGCGCTGTTCGACCGTCAGGGACGCCGCGTCCTCCCTTTCCGGCAGCTCAAACCGGACGAACGCATACATCGCGCCCCGGGGGATCTCAACCGACATCCCGTCAATGGCATTGATGCCGTTCCCCAGAATTTCGGCCTTGGCTTTGAGATCGGCAAGCACGCCGTCCCTCTCGCGTTGATACAGGAGGTAGCTTTCGTCCCCGGGAGAAGGAGGCGCAACCATCATGTAGGTGGCAATTTGTCCGACGATGTTTGCGCACAGACTGATCGACTGCAGCTTGACGAATTCCGAAAGGACGTCGTCGGGGAGATTCCGGAGCTCGAGGTATCCCCCCCGGTGACCGCATTCCCCGAGAAAACCCTTCGACACGGAGTGAAGGCTGAACAGCGACACGTCGCGCTCCTTCATGCTCCACATCACCCTCGCGAACGATTGAAACGAGAGGGCCGGGTCGTACACGTTTTCCTGGTACACTTCATCGGCGATGATCGCAAGCCCGTGTTTCCGCGCGAACTCCACCACCATGCGTATGTTTTCCGACGAAAGAACCGCTCCCGTGGGATTCCCGGGATTGATGACGACGATCCCGACCGGGGTCACCCCGTTTCCCCTCGCCTTTACGAGACTCCCGGTCAGTGTTTCTTCGTTCAACTGCCATCCCGATTTCTCGTCGAGGTAGTAGCCGACCTGTTTTCCTCCGTACAGCGAAAGCGACGCGCTGTACAGCGGATACTGGGGGATAGGGATCATGAACCCGTCCGACGGGGACCGGAGAAGGGCCGTCAGAACGGCCTGTGCTCCCTTGCTTGCACCGTCCGTCAGAATTACGTGATCCCTGTCGGCCGGGATTCCGTCCCGCCGAGCGATAAAATCGGCGACCGCCTGGCGAATGAATGGAATTCCCGGACTCTGGCTGTATGCCCCCGTTCCATGCGGGTGCCTCTCCAGAATGGCAGCGGCCCGGATAACGATATCCCGGGGGTACAGCTTCAACGTTTCCGGATGTTTGAGAAGTTCTGGATATTCCACGAGGCTCAGGAGCTGGCGCAGGAACGTCAGGGGCTTCTGCTTCAGCGCCTGGGGATTTCCGATATTACAGTATGTGATTTTCCGGCCCTGTTCCTCAAGCTGCTGGGCCCTGAGGACAATCGGCCCCCGCACCGCATATTCAGCGGTGAGCAACCGGGGATTCAAAGCATTTCTCGACAACATGATAGAACAGGCTGTGCGGTAGTTCCGTGAATTATGACGGGCGGATGATAACGGTCGAGAACCGGGGGAGATCAAACAGGTCTCTTGCCACCTTTTGCATCTCCTCGGAGGTCACCGCGTCGACCTTCTTCAGAACGCTGTCAAGACTTATCGATCGCTGGTAATAGAGTTCGGAACTGCCGAGGCGCATCATGCGGCTCGACATGTTCTCAAGGCCGAGCATCATCGTTCCTTTGATCTGCGACTTCGTCCTCCTCAGTTCGGCGCCGGAGACGGGAGTCTTCGTGAGCCGTGCAAGTTCCTTATGGACCAGGGAGATCGCATTGGCGATGTTCTTTTTGTCCGTCCCGATATATGTTCCGAACAGGCCGGTATCCGAGAGGAGGTTCACGAACGAATACACGGAGTATGCGTACCCGTGCTTTTCCCTGATTGTCTGATACAGGCGCGAGCTCATCCCTTCCCCGAGAAGAGCATTGAGTACCATGAGCGGATAACGGTCCCGATGATGGATGCTGTAACCCACCGTACCCATGCAGATATGGGCCTGATTGATCGGCCGCGGGTACTCTTTTTTGAGCGGCCGCACAACGCGCGTGGGCCCGGGAGGGCGGTTACGCTGTGCCTGACGGCCCCGGGCCTGTCTGAAGTACTTCGCGGCAAGTTTGACAAGATGGTCATGTTGGACGTTGCCGGCCGCAGCGACGACGATGCGTGAAGGCTGGTAGTGCGCCCGGAGGTGCGAGAACAGGTCTTCCCTTCTGAAACCCCTCAGGTTCTTCTCCGTTCCGATGATCGGAAACCCGAGTGCGTGGTCGGGGAAAAGAGCCTTTTCAAAATAGTCATGTATGATATCCTCGGGATCGTCTTCGGCGTTCTTAAGCTCTTCGATGACCACGAGCTTCTCCTTTTCCAGCTCCTGCTCCCTGAACGTGGCATGCATCACGATGTCCGAAAGGACGTCCAGCGCTTCCGGTACGT
This sequence comes from Ignavibacteriota bacterium, assembly GCA_003157485.1. Lineage (GTDB taxonomy): Bacteria > Bacteroidota > Ignavibacteria > UBA10030 > UBA6906 > Fen-1273. The sequence goes on along the minus strand of PMJQ01000223.1, from coordinate 4,318 downwards.
TGGAATCAAGAACTCTCGCATAGAAGCATGTTTGTTCCTTCGTCGTGAACGCATTCAGATAGCCGCCAAGAGATTCGAGGCTCTGTGCTATGTCCCTGACGCTCCTCCGCTTGGTCCCCTTGAACACCATGTGCTCGATGAAATGGCTGATCCCGTTCTGGCTCAGCGTCTCATCTCGGGAACCGACGTCAGCCCAGACGCCGATCGAAACCGAACGCACATGATTGATCGTCTCCGACACGACACGAATGCCGTTATCAAGCACAGTTTTGCGGTAAAGGGGGGTGACGGGCTGCGAGGGTTTGGACATGCTGGAAATATATCCATTTCGCGCTGGATAGTCAAGGAATCGAGGAGTGTCCACCGCAAAGGACACTCGGAGTCATGAATTGCATCGACGCCTTTTTTTGGCTACTATTCATGCATCTCCAATCACGCCAACCTTTGCACCGCTCCATGATAGTCAGTCTCCTTCTCCTGTTCAGCGCCATTTATCTGGTCATGATACTGTTGTTTGCCGGGGCCTCGGCTTCGTCGGGAACGCGCCTGGACCAGGGTTATCGGCCCAGGGTAGCGATCGTGATTGCCGCGCGAAACGAGGAGGATCACATCGGCGCGTGCCTGGATTCCCTCGTCGCGCTCCGATACCCGGCGGAGTTCCTCGATGTCGTCGTGGTGGACGACCGATCCACGGACAGAACGGGCGAGATCATCGGCCAATTCACAAAAATCCACCCCCACATCCGAGCACTCCGGATCGAACCGGAATCACCGCTTCCCCCCGGAAAGACAAGCGCCGTTATGAGCGGAATCGACATGTCCGGCGGAGAGATCATCATGTTCACTGATGCGGATTGCGCGGTCTCCCCGGGCTGGGTGGAAAACACCGTCGCACATTATTCCGACTCTTCAGTGGGGGTTGTTGCGGGCTTTACATCGCTCGCAGGGGAGTCCCGATTCGAGAAAATGCAGGCCCTTGATTGGTTCGTCCTGACTTCCGTAGCGTCGGCAACTGCCCGGCTCGGATTCCCCGTCACTGCGATAGGGACGAACCTTTCGGTGCGGCGGGAGGCCTATGACTCGGTGGGGGGGTATAGGAAAATCCCGTTCAGCGTAACGGAGGATTATGCCCTCTTTCACGCAGTCACAGCGTCAGGAAGATGGAGAGCACGGTTCCCGATGGACAGAAGCACACTCGTTCGAAGCACCGCGTGCCGCACGTTAAAACAGCTCTTCAGTCAGAAAAAGAGGTGGTTTACCGGAGGCAGAGGAATGGACTTCAAGAGCCTCCTCATTTTCGCCTTCCCATACATCTTCAATCTTCTCATGCTCCTGGGAGTGTTTTTTGCCCCCTGGTGGACGGTCGGACTTGCCCTGGGCGTGAAGCTCATTGTGGATCTCCTTCTCTGCCTCCCTTCTCTGATCACATTTCGGCGGCTCTCCCTCCTGCTTGTTTACCCCCTGTTCGAGATCTACTATTATGCTTACGTCCTCCTTTTCCCCCCGCTCGTGATCTTTGGCAGTGAAATAACCTGGAAAGAGACGAGGTTCCGGAGCTAGCGGCGGATCGCGCACACCCCGGAATGCAGAAGCCCCCGGGGCTCCCCGGAGGCTTCTGGTTGAATCAGGATCAGGTCGCGCGCTTATGCCCTGGCACGCGCGCTTGCTATGCCGAGTCTCTTGAGCTTGTAGCGGAACGTCTGCTCGGTCATTCCGAGGAACGCCGCAGCCTTCGACTGGTTGAAGCCGAATTTCTCGAGTGATCGTTCGATGATCCCCTTTTCAATGACGTCCAGGGACTTGTCAAGCACGAACTCCTGGCCCGCCATGATGTTGTTGATCATCTTCACGACTTCCGTCTTCTCGTCGACCAGCTCCGGCGGCAGCATGAAGCGGCCGTCATTGGAGAAGAGGACGCACTTGTCGACGACGGCTTTCAACTCGCGGATGTTTTCGCGCCAGGGCTGACGAACAAGGACGTCGATCGCATTGATGTCGATGACGAGGTCCGCCAGGCCGAGTTCCTTGCAGATCTCACCGGCAAAGTGTTTCACGAGAAGGGGTATGTCCTCGGGCCGGGTGCGAAGCGGCGCAACATCGACCTTTTCAAACTCGAGGATCTTGCCGTACAGGTCTTCCAGAAGCTTCCTCTTTTCGACGAGCTCCGCCGGGTCCGCCTTCATCGTCACGATCAGCCGGATATCGACCGGCTCGCCCGTCTCTCCGCCTATGCGCCGGGTTTTCCGCTCGTTCATGAAGTTCAGGATCTTCATCTGGTTGCGGAAGCTTGCTTCTTCTATCTCTTCGATGAGCACAGTTCCGCCGTTCGCCAGTTCGAAGAGCCCGCGCTTCGAAGTATAGGGAAGCCCCTCGACTCCCCGATCGAAGCCGAACAGCACCGCTTCAAGCTCCTTGTCATCAAGGACAGAGAGATTGATGGACATGAACGGCTGTTCGTTGCTCCCCGTCTTGCTCTGGAAGTAGATATTCTTGGCGATCGCGCCTTTACCGACGCCCGCTTCCCCGATAACAACGACATCTTTGCGCGTCTTCGCGAGACGGCCGATCTGTTTGATCAGCTGCTCGACAGACTTGCTCTTCCCGACGATCGGATAGTCGCTGGAGGAGGCCGTCTTTTTGTCTTCGGTTTGCTGTGCCTTGTGTTCCATCAGTGCCTCGATATGGTGACATTCGTTATGCCGCGGAGGCGGCGTTTCTCAACTCGAGATTACTTCCTTTCCGGAGCGACGAACATCCTACCCAGAATCAGCTTGCGGTTGAAAAATTTCTCGACTACAAGGTTGTCGAGCGAGTCCCTCCACCGCGTGACCGCAGACGGACTGAGCGCAAGCTCCTGCTCGTAGAATTCACCCTTCACAGATGTAATGAATCTCAGGCGCATTGAGAAAGCTCCGGCAAGCAATGCGAGAACGACATTTGAGACGTTGAGGCCTACGCTCCATATAGAGCTGGCCGCAGACCATTCTACCTCCTTCATTGCCGTCCAGAGATGAAGAGCCTCGAGGCTGCAAGACACCAGGAACAAGAACATTATCTTCTCGATGTATGCACCCTGCGGGGGGTCCTTCATGTAGAGATATCCGAAGAAGAGAAGCACGAACCCAATGCACACCACGGACATTTTCAGCGCATCAGCATAGAGAGGTTTGAAAACGAGCACCGGCCAGTTATCGGGCAAATAGCTGTAAAGAGCATTCGCTCTTTCCAATTTCTCTGCAGGGTACAGAACTCCAGTCCTTGTCCCATTTTTCCACGAATACATCTCAGTGATCTCGGCCAGCGTCGCTGCAGACGGAGGCACGCCCACTTCATTCACCCATTCCTCGTAACTAGCGTCAAGCGTCTTAAAATCAAGGACATCCGCGGTGTGGTGCAGGTATTTGGGATCGCCAAAGTAAGGGGCATAGTAAAACCCGAAGAACAGGATCGCAATTCCAAGACTGATGACATACTTCTGATAGGTCTGAAAGTCACGGAACAAAACGTCGATAGTCAGATAGATGATAGCGAATGACAGAAGCAGGAAATATGCGCCATAGAACAGGTACTGGCTCAGGAATAGTCTGAGGTATGGTTGATCAGAGAAGAACTCTCTGCCAGTGCCAACGAACAGGGAGAAGTAATCCAGAAATACAACAGAAAAAAGGACCGCGAAGTTGACGAATATGAACTTGTTCTTGCGAATTGGCTCGTGCCGCACGATGTAAAGACAGATGATAAACAGCAGGGCCTGAATTGAGAAGCTAAAAAACGTGGCCATCGACCAGCCTTGGTTCTTCAGGCACAACAAAGACCCCGCAAAGACTGTGAGGATGGCGACCCACCAGCAGAGGATTCTTCTGGATAGTTTCATGTTCAGTTTGCCCCCAATGGTTCCGTAGTACGGTTCGAATATATGAACCAAGGGATGTGAAGTCAACATCAAACGCAGAATCTTTTGAAAAACCGCTGTTTTCGTGCCGCATATCACAATTTCAGAGGGTATAGAACTTTGAAGAATCTTCATTTTCCCCTTGACATTGAAGGAGGGGTTCCCTACATTTTTAGCGAAAACAGTAGTGAATCCGCGGAATCCGATCTTTCAAATCTAAGTCACCTCTCAGATTCACGGTAGAGGTCGAACAGATCCTGCAGGTACCAGCGGTCGATGATGGAGGACCGTGCAACTGACGAGTTTAGTAGTCCCTCTGATTCTCAAGCAGACAAACGCTTCGAGTTTGGGCGAATCCCATTATCAGAACCTGCCCAGACATTCCGAAAAAGAATTGAACCCCACTCATTCAGGAGAGAAGACAAT
>PMJQ01000170.1 GCA_003157485.1 Ignavibacteriota bacterium | reverse complement strand
GCAACAGGCGTTGCCTGCAACGCAGCAGGCAGCGTCGCATGCCGCAATCGTGAGTCCCGGACCCGCAGTCGAGATTGCACAACAGCCGCAGGTAGCCGCGGCACCCTCCCCTGCACAGGAACAGGGGCACAGCTCTTTCCCGCTGACCGCCGTGATTGCCGTTGCCGCACTGGGGGGAGTTGTGGCACTTGCAATCGGCATCCGGAAGAAGAAGATACGGTCGTACAGGCACTGGAGTCTGTCCGCAAAGGTGTGTTTTGTGTCCGTTGCCGCCGTGATACCTCTGCTCCTTGTCGTGCTCGTATACATACTTCCGACAATCCGGGAGCGCCTGTATGCGGAAAAAATCCAGGCGACAAAGCAGGTCGTCGACGTGGCGTACGCGGTCGTCGCCGATTCCAGGGCGCAGGCCGACCGGGGCATTCTCACCGACGCAGCAGCACGCGCGCAGGCAGTCGAAAACATCAGGAGGCTCCGATACAACAAGGAGGACTATTTCTGGATCAACGACCTCACGCCGACCATGATCATGCACCCGTTCAAACCCGAAATGAACGGCAAGGATCTGAGCGACTACAAGGATCCCAACGGGAAGCGGTTTTTCGTCGAGATGGCAAAGGTGTGCGGGGCGCAAGGTGAGGGGGCAGTGGACTACATGTGGCCCAAGCCCGGGTTCGACCGGCCCGTTCCCAAGATTTCCTACGTAAAGCTCTTCAAGCCCTGGGGCTGGATCGTCGGAAGCGGCATCTACATCGAAGACGTGGAAGCCCAAATCGACTCGCTCCGGATGGGCATACTGGCCGGCGCGCTCGGTGCACTCGCCCTCTCGACGCTTCTCGGGCTCGTGGTAGGACGGTTCATCAAGAAGCCATTGCTGGATGTGGCCACCCAGATGGCCAACGCGGACCTGAACACGGAATTCCGATCCGATCTTCACAATGAGATTGGCGATCTGCTGCGCGCATTTGACAAGTTTGTCCTTTCCATACGGCATGCCCTCTTACAGGTGAAGGAAGCCTCTCTCGCCCTGGCGAGCGCGAGCGCGGAGATCAGCAGCAGCACCGACGAAATGGCGGCGGGTGCCCAGGAGCAGAGTTCGCAGGCAACCGAGGTTGCGGGTTCGGTGGAGGAGATGACCAAAACCATACTGGAGAACTCGCGAAATGCGGCCGGGACTGCGGAGATCGCGAAGCACGCGCGGGAGGCCGCGGAGGAGGGAGGGCGACTTGTTCAGGAGACCGTGGAGGGAATGAAAGGGATCGCGGAAGTCGTCAACATGAGCGCGGGAATCGTCAGGGAACTGGGGAAATCAAGCGATCAGATTGGCACGATCATCACAGTCATCGACGAGATCGCCGACCAGACCAATCTTCTGGCCCTGAATGCGGCCATCGAAGCGGCGCGGGCAGGCGATCAGGGACGCGGTTTCGCCGTCGTTGCGGACGAGGTTCGGAAGCTGGCTGAACGGACGACAAATGCCACCAAGGAAATTGCCGGGATGATCAGGAAGATTCAGACGGATACCTCGGAGGCGGTGAGATCCATGAGCGACGGTGCGGAGCGGGTCACCAGGGGGTCCGATCTGGCTGACCGGGCGGGCATGTCGCTTCGCGACATCGTACAGACATCCCAGAAAGTCACGGACATGGTGGCACAGATCGCGGCGGCAAACGAGGAGCAATCGGCAGCGAGCGAACAGATTTCGAAGAATGTCGAAACGATAAGCATGGTCACCGGCCAGAACGCGGAGGGGACGACACAGATCGCAAAGGCGGCCGAGGACCTCAACCGGCTCACCGAGAACCTCCGTTCGCTTGTCGGGACATTCGCGCTCGACGACTCCCCCGCTCCGGCACAACAGCAACGCGCCGGATCCCGGGAACTCGCGGAAGAGCTTGCAGAACATGAAGCATGATACAGGCCCCAATCATATACTATCGCAGCGAGCGAACATGAAAACGATTGCGTTGTGGAGCTTCCTCATCCTCTTCGCGGTCCCCCAGAGGTCGGACGCGCAGGATCTGCGAAAAGTCATCGACGTCGTCGGCGAGCTGGAGGATTCGCTGCGGGCAAAAATCAAGGACGAGACAAGAGAGAGAAACGGTGACGTGGCCGCCCTCCGCGCGGAGGTGACGGAACTGAGGAGGCAGCTTGATCATGGACGGGAGGATCAAGCCCGCCATACAAAGGACACCGTTGTACTCCAGCAGGCGACAAAGCCGCCAGCTCCGGCCGCCGGAATTTCTGACGGGTTTCCCACGCTCAAGGTCGGCGCGCTTGCCCAAGTCCAGACATTCGGAGGGCAGGAACAGACTACGGCGGCGCAGGATGCAGATCCAAATTACCACTCCCACTGGCAGCGTCAACTCTATGTCCGGAGACTGAGGGTTCTCGTGGGGGGAAACATCTCCAGGGCCACTTCGGTCTTCTTCGAATCGGACGCACCCAATATCGGGAAAGTCTCCGCCAACGGAGCCAAACTTTCCGGCGTTTCGATGTACGTGCAGGACGCGTATGTGCAGCACGTGTTCTGCCCCGAGGCAGGACTCGTGGCCGGGCTGCAGCTCGTCGGAATCACACGGAACAGCCTTCAGAGTGCCGCGTCACTTATGGCGTTGAACTATGGGACGTACTCCTTTGTGCAGACAGGGCCACTTGACAATTCCGTGGGGCGCGACCTGGGGTTCAACGCGCGCGGGTTCCTGCTTGACGAACGGCTGGAGTACCGCGCCGGCGCCTTCTCGGGGAAGAATCTCAACATGTATTCCCCGCTGCGATACACCGTGCGGGTCAACTACGACTTCCTTGACAGGGAGAAGGGGTTCTTCTATACAGGAACGACGCTCGGGAAAGGCCAGATTCTCGCGGTGGGAGGAGGTGTTGATCTCCAGGGATCATACGGGGGGTATGCCATCGATGCGATGGCGGATATGCCCCTCTTCGACGCGGGCTCGGCGACCATTTCCGCATCGTTCAGCCACCTGGACGGCGGCGGGTCGGCCACAGATTCCACTTTCTTCACAGGGCAGATCCCCCGGCAGAACATACTCTTCGCGGAGGCGGGGTATTTTCTCGGGCAGTGGGGACTGCAGCCTTTCGTGAAGTACGAAGCGCAGATCGTTGACGCACAGGTGTGGAAACAGGTCGGCGCGACTTCGCCTGCATCGCTCGACCTGCAGAACAAACTGCGGACAGGACGCCGATACGGCGGCGGCCTGAATTACTATCTCAACGGGCACGGGGCGAGCTTCAAGGTGCTGTATGAGCACGTGCTTCGCAACAGGCTCGCGCTGGACAAGACGAGCTGGGAACCAGCCGGATCAAACGAGCTTTCATTTCAAGTGCAGTACTTCGTCTACTGACGAATGTTGCGAGGGCCCGAAGGGCATTGTCGCCCTACCGTATTGAGCATCAACAAGGGGCGACAGAGACACTCGGGCGAGACCGGGAGGCAACGCATGAAGAAGACCAACTGCTGGGAATACATGAATTGCGGGAGGGGACCCGGGGCCGATGCGAACCACCCCATGGGACCGTGTCCCGCGGCATCCGAGAGGCGGGCACACGGTGTGAACGGCGGACGGAACGGCGGGAGGGCCTGCTGGGCGCTCGCGGGGTCGTTCTCAGGTCGAGAGGTATGCGGGACGCTTGGGGCAAAGCTCCCTGACTGCATGGAGTGCTCGTTCTTCAGGCTCGTCGGGTACGAGGAGGGGAGCGACTACATGGGGGCGAAGGCTATATTCGCCAGGATCCACATGCATCACGACGCACATGCCCGCAGGTTGCGGCCGCACCCCGCCCGGAAGACCTCCCACTGATCCGGCGCACTACCTGAAGAGCCAGAGGAAATTGCCGTAGCCATCCTTCTGCATGTCGTCGAAAGGGATGAATCTCAAGGATGCGGAATTCATGCAGTAACGAAGCCGCGTGGGAGTGGGGCCGTCCGGGAACACGTGCCCGAGGTGGGAATCGCCGTACCGGCTCCTGACCTCCACCCTCGTTTCCAGGAGCGACCGGTCGGTTTTCTTGACGAGCATCCGCGGGTCGATCGGTTTCGAGAAACTCGGCCAGCCTGTCCCCGAGTCAAACTTGTCCGTTGAGCTGAAGAGCGGCTCCCCCGAAACCACGTCGACATAAATGCCGGCCCTTTTGTTTTCGTCGTACTCACTGTCGAACGGCTTCTCCGTCCCCCCACGCTGCGTGACCTGGTACTGCAGCGGGGTGAGCCGCTTCCGCAACTCGTCATCCTGCGGCTTCATGAAATCCGCCCGGGCGCTCTTCCCCCATGTCTTCGCGATATAGCCGTCCCTCCCTGAGCCTGCCCGGTACGAATGGTAGCGGTCAGAACTCGTTCTGCAGTAATGCTGGTGATAGTCTTCCGCGGGATAAAACGATTCGAAGGGGACGATTTTCGTGACGATGGATCCGCCGAACACTCCGGAGCGGTCCAGGAGCTCCGTTGTCGCCTCGGCAATCGCCCGCTGGGTCCCGTCGTGATAGAATATCGCGGAGAGGTACTGCGATCCCCTGTCGTAAAATGATCCGCCGGCGTCTGTCGGGTCGAATTCCCTCCAGTAGACATCCAGGATCTCCGAATACGAGATCACCTTCGGATCGAACGTGACCTGCACGGTCTCAAGGTGGCCCGTCGAACCGGTGGACACCTGCTCGTACGTCGGATTCCTGACGTTCCCCCCGGAGTAACCGGAGACCACTTTCCGCACACCGTCGAGATCTTCGAACGGCGCGTCGATGCACCAGAAACACCCGCCGGCAAACGTCGCGGTCTCAAGCCCCTCATCGGCGGTGACCGCGGCCCCTCCCACCGCAGCGGAACGTCCGCCACCCTGTGCACCCGCGTCACCGGTTCTGACGCATCCGGCAAGAGAGAGAAGTACGACGAGAGACAACGTCCTGACCATGACAACCTCCTGTCGGGAGATACCGGGGGCTGCGCCCCTTTGCACCGGAACACCCGGTCTAGGTATGTAACGTCCCGCACGAGGGTGGAGGTTCCCCCCGGATCGTCCTTTCGATCAACGCCGTTCCGCCGACGCGTTCCATATTACATGTATACAGCAAGAGCTTTCTATTGCACCGCGTACTGGAACTTCGTCGTCTTGATGACTCCGGCGACGGTGATGTTGACCGTAAATCTGTAATTCCCTTTTTCGTCAAGCGTAAGCCCCCTGCCATAGTGGCTCATCATCGGCTTGAGATCGACCGAAGAAGTCTTTTTTGAGGGAGACTCTATGATGAGATTGACACTTGCATTGTCGATTGCGGTTCCCTTTACCGCATCTGTCAGTTCCAGGCCGATGTGATACGTTCCGGCCATCATCGCCTCTTTCGTCGTATTGTCCATCCCGACCCCCGCGGGCCTCATCGCCACCATATCCTTACCAATCCCCGCACTTGTATCTTTCATCCCCACCCCTCCCACGCCGCTTTGCTTCTCTCCCGGCATGATCATCTTGCCGTTGTTGTCCTTCATCATCTCTTTATGCTGCTTCTGCGTCACAAGCCACCCCTTCATATGAAGGCCTTCGAATGTCGCATCGACTGTCGGTTTGCCCATCATGGCAGACATATCATGGGGCTTCACAAGGAGTCTGGCCGTATCGGAAGGTGCCTCCTGCCCGAACACGGGCAGCGTCAGCGCCATCGTCAGACCCGCAGCGAACAATGCATACCTGGTTTTCATCATACATCCTCTTTGTGTTGAATGGGGGATACTGCGCTACTCCGGACTATGTCTCAGACTACGCAGAGAAACCGCCGGAGAGTATCGACACAGGGGATGGAAGTATAGTTAATTCTCTTGCGGGGGCATCCCGTCAATCCAACGGCTCGTGGCAGGCATATCAGGGAAGGCCTCACATGCCGATATGGTAAAATACGCCGAATATCGTTATGTTTGGATGCCACAACGGAAAGGAACGATGTGAACAGACTGCTGAGAGATCTCTATTCGCACCAGGCTTGGGCGGACGCGCTCATCTGGAAGGGGATGGAGGCGTTCCCGCCCGCACTCAAGGACACCGCGATCCGAAACCGCCAGCATCATTATCATTTTACGCAGACCGCGTTCCTCTGGGTGGCGAGGGGAAAGGGGGAGCCATTCAAAAGGACGAAGCCCGAGGATTACAGGACGGACGCCGAACTCAAGGCCCTCGGCCGCGAAGTGAACGAAGCGTTCCGCGCTTTCCTGGACGGCGTGACGGAATCAAGGATGCAGGAGATCGTGGAGATCCCATGGGGACCGCCGCAGCCACGGCCCTCCCTCACGCTGGAACTGGCACTCACACAGGGGGCGATGCACAGCCACCACCACAGGGCTCAGAACATCGCGAGGCTCCGTGAGCTCGGCGGGACTCCTTTGCCGGAGGATTTCATATTCTGGCTCTGGAAGGGGAAACCCGAACCGGACTGGGGATAAGAAGACACTCAGATGTAAAATCGCTCTGACGGCCAGAGGGCCTGGAACGTCGTGTTCATCCCCCGGCAGAGAAAGAGCAGCCGTCCGTTTTCGTACGGCATTGCGTAACGGCACGCCGTGGTCCCTGCAAGCTCCACACGCTTGTAGCGGCGGTTCAGGTCGTTCGGGTTATCCTGAAGAAGCCTGTCGTGCCCGACGATGATGGCGATATTCCCGGTCCGCTCCCCCGGTCCCCACATCCAGTAACTGTTGTGGGCGCAGAGCGCGGGAGGGAGACCGTACTTCTTCCCGAAGAAATCCAGCGCGCCCGCTTCCCCGTAGTTGCGCACGAATACGACGCACTGCTTCTGTTCCTCCGGGGAGAGCTTCCCGTAGATCTTCGCCACCGCAGCGGCAAATTCCTCCCATCCGAACTGATCGGCGTAATACTGCGGCAGCACGCCCACCGAACTCTGCTCCTCCGATTTCGGCGTCATGCCGAGCGCCTTCTCGTACGCGATGAACCTCTCCACAGGAAGGACCGGAAGCATAAAAGGAAGGCCCACGGCCAGCATCACGACGATAAGCGCCGGATACACGACCCTGAGCGCACGCCACGCCCGGACAGAGGAATGATCACGGAGGAATATTTCCAGGAATACCGCCCCCCCCGCCAGGAGCACGGGATACGAGGCGGAGAGATAATACACCTTGCCGTTCCCCGCAATCATGATGCAGAAGACGACAAGGTACATCCAGCCGAGGGGGCGGAACCGTTTTCCCTCCGGGCGGAAGAAATAGAAGAAGAGACCGAGCAGCCAGAGGGGCCCGTTCATGTAATTCATCCCGTCGAACTGGCCGAGTATAAACTCTCCGATACCTATCCTTGCATTCTTGATCTGGCTCGCGTTACGCATGAACTCAAGCGAAGGGAACCCCTTCTGTATTTCCCAGACAACATGCGGAAGGAAGAGGAGAAACGCGATAAGCATCCCCCACCAGAATCCCGCCGTCGCCAAATGCCTCCGGCCGGGTGTCAGGAGGAGTCCCACGACGAGTCCCGCGCACATGAAGCCGATCGAGTACTTGTTGAGAAGACCCAGCCCCACAACAGCACCGAACGCCAGCCAGAGACCGGGTGAGTCCCCCGCAAGCAGTCTGACGCAGATGTAGAGGGAGGCGGTCCAGAGGAATATGTCGAGAGGGTTCATCGAATACGACCGTCCGCTCCCCAGGAGCATCCCCGCGGCCACGACCGAAAGGGCGGAAAGCCAGAGAGCAAACTTCCCGCCCCCAAGCCGCCGGGCAATCAGTGCCGTCAGGAACGAGGTGGCGCTTATCGCAATGGCCGCAGGCACCCGTATCGCGTGCAGCGAGTCCCCGAAAAGCCAACGCCATGAAGCGAGAAAAGCGATGGAAAGAGGGGGCTGATCGACGTATCCCCACGCAAGATGATCGGCGCACGCCAGATAATAGAGCTCATCTCTGAAATAGCCGTACGCGGCGTGAAAAGCCACCATGAGGAGGAAGCCCGCGCAGGCAATGACGAGGGGCGTCTTGAGACCCCCCACGGGGGCCTGCGGGAGAGAGGGAGGGGCGGGGTGGGAATCCATAAACCAATGTACGAAATCCGCCCCGGAGAGTTACAGAACCGGCATAGGGAGGAGCGGGGCGCGGGCCGCGCCGTCAGGCCGTGTGCCGGGGAACTTCGGACCAGTCGGAAGCGCCGAACGTGTCTTCACCCGTCCTGAGAAGGCGGGCGAATTTCTTCACGGTCTCCGCCGAGAGAACATAGTTTATTTCCGGCGCTTCCCAGGCATAGATGACTTTCGACAAAAGCGAACCCGGCGCGGTTGTCGGATCCCAGGTGAATCGTTCGGATCTGACGAGAACCGATGCGATGACCTCGAGATGGGACGGATTTAACTCCTTGCGGACCACGGCATCGCAGAGCGCAACGAGGTGATTCGCGGTCACCACGAAGTCAGCGGACAGATCGTCCGTCAGCACATCGTCTGCCGCATGACTCACCTCATTGTGCGTCACCTCGGCCTCTGCGGCCAGGATATGCGCTTTGACCCTCCCCTCAAAGAATCCTCTGATTGTCTCCGCGTTCATTGTCTACCCCCGCTGTGCGGTCGATGGGTGTGCCAATCCAAAAGATGCAGACACTGCGGCCAAGGGGAGAGCAGGGAGGTACAGAGAGATTCTCCGGGAGAATCGAACGGGATTGCTGCGCGAAGATGCGGGAGAAATTGTGAGAAGGGATCCAGNNAATCCCCCCCAAAGTCAAGGAGCCGGGAAACACGGACCCGGAGGTACTAATACCTCGGCATGCCGCTGTCGATGACCTCGGCCCACGCGTCTATGCCGCCGACGAGGTTCTTCACCTTGCGGAATCCGAGTTGTTTCAGGAATTGAACGGCCCTCCCGCTCCGCACGCCGCTGTGGCAGTAGACGATGATATCCTGAGATGAATCGAGCTCGTGAACGCGGCGCGGAAGATCATTGAGCGGGATCAGGTGACCGCCGAGATTTGCGATCTGGTATTCCTGGGCTTCCCGAACATCGAGAAGAAACAGATTTTCGCCGCGATCCAGTTTGTCCCTGAGATCGGTGACTGAAATCGCATATTCCCCGGAGTCGGATTCCGGTTCAGGCGGTGTGATCCCGCAGAACGCCTCGTAGTCGATGAGCCGGGTTATCGAAGGATGCTCGCCGCACACCGGGCACTCAGGGTCCCGCCTCAACCTGAGCTCACGTGTCTTCATCGTGAGCGCATCAATGAGAAGGAGCCTCCCCACGAGAGGCTCTCCGATTCCCAGTATGAGCTTGACGGTTTCGGCGGCCTGTATCGTTCCGACGATCCCCGGAAGAACCCCGAGGACTCCCCCCTCGGCGCAGCTCGGGACAAGTCCCGGGGGCGGGGGATCGGCGTACAGGCAGCGGTAGCACGGGCCGCCCGGAGCGGAGAAGACGGACACCTGCCCCTCAAACCGGAAAATGCTCCCGTAGACATTCGGCTTCCGGAGGAGGACGCAGGCGTCGTTGACGAGGTAGCGCGTCGGAAAATTGTCGGTCCCGTCCGCGACGACATCGAATCCCCCCAGGATCCCCAGGGCGTTTTCCGAGGTCAGGCGGGTACTGAAAAGCTCCACCTCCACATTCGGATTGATGGAGTGAATCCTGTCCTTCGCGGACTCCAGTTTCGGCCTTCCGATGTACGGTGTGGAGTGGAGCACCTGGCGCTGGAGGTTCGATTCATCGACGACGTCGAAATCGACGATGCCGATTTTACCGATCCCCGCCGCCGCGAGATAGAGCGCAAGCGGGGAGCCGAGCCCACCCGCGCCGACGAGAAGAACGCTCGCAGATTTCAGCTTCACCTGTCCGTCAAGCCCCACCTCCGGGAGTATGAGATGGCGCCCGTACCGCCGTATCTCTTCGTGCGAGAGCCGGACGTCCGTCCGTACTCCCCTTCCGCCTGTTTCCCGCATATCAGATGCTCCTTCCCCCGGCAATCGATGGAATGATGCTCACTGTGTCTTTCTCCGAGACACGCGTTTGCTCCTTCTGCAGATAGCGGATGTCCTCGTCGTTGACGTACACATTGACGAAGTTCCGCAGGGACCCCGTGTCGTCATAGAGATGCCTCTTCAGGGGAACATACGTCGCCGTGAGTTTCTGCAGCAGCTCGCCTACGGTGTTCCCCTCTACCGTGACGCTCTCCAGTTTCCCGGTGTACGTCCTGAGCGGCGTAGGAATCAAGATTTTTGTCGCCATTGCTCTCTTCTCCCTGAAATAGTTATGCAGTTTTTGACACCGGAGCTCCTGCACGCCCCGGAAGCGCCGGTGCGGGAACCGTCTCAAGAGCATCGATAATCTCTTCATCGAAACCCGAGCGGTCCTCTTTCAGGACCCACGACTTTACCGCAGCGGGAATCCTCTGCTCGACCGCGGCAATGACATACGAGCACCACGGCCAGGCATGATCAAGGTCAAACTGCGACGGCCTGGCGGGATGATCGGGATGCGAGTGATAGAATCCCATGACCCCGAGCCCTTCTGCCCCCGCCGCCGCCTCCGCCCTCCTGTACTCCTCCGGGGTAATAAGGAACCGGCGCGTCCGGTTTTCTTCCTTCGCGTTGCCAATCGGGAGAGCGTCGTAGACCTCCTTCCCCCCCGCTTCTTCCGTCCCGAGAAGTATGCCGCAACACTCCTCGGGATATGCTTCCATGGCATGCACCCGGATTTTGTGCATCGCCGCGCGGGTTATCGCAATCTTCAGTGTCGTCATCGGATTATTCCTTCCAGAACCGTTCGCTGAGGTACCGGCTGCCGTGATCGGGAAACACAGTGACAACGACCCCCTCGCTCAACCGTCGGGCGACATGAAGCGCGGCGACCGTGGAGGCCGCGGAGGAGACTCCCACCAGAATCCCCGCCGTTTTCGCCAGGTGCCGCGCCATCTCATGCGCCTCGTCGGTTGAAATTTCCAGATGCTCATCCGCAAGTTTGGTATCGTAAATTCCGGGGACGATCGCCGTCGGGAGATGCTTCAGCCCCTCAAGCCCGTGAAGGGGCGTATCGGGCTGAAAGGAGATACAGCGGATTGACGAATTGAGCTCTTTCAAACGGCGCGAGGTTCCCACAAACGTGCCCGAAGTCCCGATTCCCGCTACAAAGTGCGTGATGCCTTCTCCCGTCTGGCTGTAAATCTCGAGTGCGGTTGTCCTGTAATGCGCCTGCCAGTTTGCCGGGTTATTGTACTGATCCGCGTAAAAGTAATCAGCCGGACGTTCCGCCACAAGCCTCTTCACGTACAGCTGCGCCCCGTCCGTCCCTTCCAGAGGGTCGGTATATGTGACTTCAGCCCCGTAGGCGGAGAGGATCCGTTTCCGCTCGGAGCCGGCGTTCGCAGGCACGGCAAGCCTGACGCGGTACCCCAGGGCGGCGCCAATCATTGCATAGGCGATCCCGGTGTTGCCGCTGGTCGCGTCCACTATGGTTTTCCCCTTGATGAGCGCGCCGCTCTTCTCCCCTTCCCGGATCATGCTGAGGGCAGCCCTGTCCTTGACGGAACCCCCCGGATTGTACCATTCCGCCTTGGCAAACAACCCCACACGCGGGGAAATCCCCGGAAAAGCCGGGAGTCTCAGGAGGGGCGTATCCCCGATCCTATCGATAAGGGGAGGCGCCCCTGCAGTCACGTATGTCAAAGAATCAATCATTCGAAAAATTGTATATTAAACGAACAACGGAATCAAACAATGCGTTTCAGGGAAAAGAAGGGCGCTTTACGTCAACAGGGGCGAAAACAACAGGAGCACGCGAGAGAGGAAAAGGCGGTATGTGGAATTCCGGCCGGGATCGAAAGAGCCGTATATGTCGACTTGAGTCTCATTCACTAATTCAGTGAGAAAAGGAGGATTGTCACATCAAAAACCATCCACACATAGGGGAGAACACGGATTGGACTTCACCGGTTCCATGAAAACACCCCAAAAAAGGAGGGAAGACGGGGCGCGGGGAGGAGAACCAGGAGCCGCCCCCGAAGCGCTCATCATATTCGCAGCGCTTCCCAGACCGGGAGACGTGAAAAAGAGGCTCGCGCGGGAGATCGGCGGCCAACCCGCGGCCGCACTGTACAATGATCTCGCTCTTCACACGTTCCGAATCGGGCAGGAAGCGCTCGACCGGGGCTGGTCGGTGAACCTGTTTTATGATCCGAAGGTAAAGGAGGAAGCGGTCCGCGCGTGGGTCCGGAGGGATTTTCACTTCGCCGCGGAGCGCGGGAGTGATCCCGGAGAACGCATCCAGCATGCGTTCGACTACACATTTCACCACCGTGCCGGGAAGGCGATCATCATCAGCAGCGACATTCCGGGGCTGGAGTTTTCGCTCCTGGAAGAGGCCGCAGAGGTGCTCGACACGGGCGACGTCGTGATCGGACCGGCAAGCGACGGGGGGTGTTACCTCATCGGAATGAAACCTCCGACGAAAAGCTTTTTCCGGGGACTCCCGTGGGGGACGACCAGGGTGTTCAAGGAAGCGTCGGAGAGAATTCGCCGCCTCGGGCTGAAACAGTCGAACCTCCCAAGGCTCAGCGACGTCGACACGGCAGAGTCGTACAGGAACTATCTTCTGAAGAAGATGAAAAGTTAGCAGGACAACAGATACGTCATTTGGTGTCCGGCGGCGCCGGAGGCGGTGGCGGAGGCGGAGGATCCTTCATGGATTTCTCGACGCCATCCTGAATATCCCTCATCGCATTCTTGAACTCGCGGATCCCCTTGCCAAGATTCTTGCCGAGCTCGGGCATCTTCTTCGGACCGAAGAAAATCAGGATCACGAAAAGGATTACGAGAAGCTCTCCGCCGCCGACGTTTTCGAACATTGCCTTCCCTCCACGTGAACAGTCAGATAAATATATTGCAGTTTCGGTTTATTAGCAAGAGATTGAGCAATTAGACCGCATTTCCCAATGAAACGGGCACTGACAATTCTTTCCTCGATCCTGATCGCCGGCGCCGCCTTCGCCCGGCCTCCGCAGGTCGTCACGGGAATCGAGGTCCTCCGGGACGAACACTTCGCGCCTCTGAAAGGAAAAAGAGTCGGACTCATCACGAACCCGACGGGCGTCGATTCCCGTCTCCGGTCAACCATTGACATACTTGCGTCCGCTCCCGGCGTTACGCTTGCAGCCCTCTTCGGGCCCGAACACGGCGCGCGCGGAGATCACGCGGCGGGAGACCGGGTGGACTCAGGGACAGACAGGGAGACTGGACTCCCCGTCTACTCGCTCTACGGCAAGACGCGGAAACCGACACCGGAAATGCTGAAGGGGATCGATATACTCGTGTACGACATACAGGATATCGGCTGCAGATCGTATACGTATATCAGTACAATGGGACTTGCAATGGAAGCGGCCGCCGAAAGCAATATTCCATTCCTGGTGCTTGACAGGCCGGATCCGCTCGGAGGGGTGAGAGTGGAAGGGAACCTCGCGGAGAAGGAGTTCGAATCGTTCGTAAGCCAGTACCCCGTTCCCTACGTGTACGGTCTCACCTGCGGAGAGCTGGCACAGTATCTCAACGGAGAAGGGCTGCTTGCCGGCGGCGTCCGCTGCTCGCTGACGGTGATCCCGATGAAGGGGTGGAAACGGGGAATGACGTTTTCCGAAACAGGCCTCCCCTGGGTGCCGACGTCGCCGCATATCCCGGAGGAGCACTCTCCCGCTTACTACGTCTCATCGGGCCTCATGGGGGAACTGGGGGTCATCTCGGAGGGGGTGGGATACACCGTCCCCTTCCAGGTTTTCGCCGCCGTGTGGATCGACGGGAAGGCGCTCGCCGGGAAACTGAACGACCTCCATCTGCCCGGCGTTCTTTTCCGGCCGACGAGCTTCACCCCGTTCTACGGCAAGTTCAAGGACGAGGAACTTCACGGAGTGCAGGTGCATGTCGCGCCCGGGGACGGGGCAAACCTGATGAGCATCCAGTTTCTTGTCATGCAGGCGCACAATGAACTCTATCCGGAGAAGAACCCTTTCGTGCTTGCGGACCCGGCCAGACTCAAGACATTCGACAGGGTTGCGGGGAGTGACAGCGTGAGAATCCTTTTTACGAAACGGATGAAGTACGCGGACGTGAAGCCGTTTCTCGAAAAAGATATCAACGGATTCAGGAAGAAAGCAACGAAGTACATGCTGTACTGACTGCCGGAGAGCGATCATGACAATGCCGAAAACAGCGATCCTCCTGTGTGCGATTGCCGGGCTGGTTGCGTGCGGATGCAGCAGGAAGAGCGAGGAACAAAAGACCGCGGCGCGTTCCGATTCGACGGCCGCCGTGCCGGAAGATACGGCGCTCTCCGCGGAGAGCACACCTCTCATTATCAAATTCATCACGTGGCCCGATACGCTCACCCCCCAGATCGAGGACATCCCTTCGACGCTCACATGGAACTATTTCGATTCCACGTCGCGTCAGAAACTGACGCCGGCCGAAGTGAACATTCTCTCGCGGGAAGGATTCTTCGTCCGGGAAATCCCCGCCCGCCCCGAAGTGTCGACGGACGATATGGTGGACCGCTACAACGAGCTGTACGTGTTCAACTACGGGCAGAGCTACAGCACGATCCCGGTGTTCATCTCCTCCGATTTCCTCATGCACGTATTCCACGTCGTCTTCGACAGGATGTTCCAGAGCGTGGAACAGAAGAAGTTCCTGCCGATCCTCGAGGACCTCACCACCAGGCTCCTCCGGCAGAGCGTCGAGCAGATGCAGAACGCCGGGTCACCTCTCGTGAAGCGCGCAGCACGGGGAAACGCCGCCTTTCTCTCAGTTGCCGCCAAAATTCTGAACGACTCCGTAAACATCCCTGAGGAAGCGAGGGAATTGACCGGATGGGAGCTCCGCCTGATCAACGACGCCTCGGGATTCCACGATTCCCCGCTGATGGGTTTCCCGGAGGACTACTCGCAGTACAAGCCCCGGGGACATTACACGATCAACAGCGACCTGACGCGGTATTTCAAGGCCATGATGTGGTACGGACGGAGGTCGTTCACGACGAAATCCGACACGCTCACGCTCCAGGCACTTCTCCTGACGCGCCTCCTGAACAGGCAGGAGAACCGGGATCTGTGGGAAAAACTCTACAAGCCGACGGAATTCGTGGCGGGGGAATCGGACGACCTGAGTTTCTACGACTACGCCGCGATGATGAGGGGAATCTACGGGGAGATACTCAACGACGGCGAGCTCGCCGATAGCGCAAAGCTCCATCAGTTCATGGATGAAGCCGCACACCGCGCTTCCCCGAAAATCTCGGGGAGCACGTTGCGGAATCCAGACAGCGCAGCGACGATCGAGCGGGGATTCAGGGTCATGGGGCAGAGGACCACAGCGGACGCCCACATATTCTCAGAGCTGACATCACCGCGCGTGGGGACTGACGCTCGACCGAGGAACATGCCCACAGTCCTTGACGTCATGAGCATACTCGGCTCCCCTGTCGCGGACGAGCTCCTCGAGAAATACTCGTCCGTTCCGAATTACCCGGAACAGCTCGCGAACCTGAAAGCAGAGTTCAATGACTATGCACCCGCGGCCTGGACGCAGAACCTCTCCATGTGCTGGATCAATGCGCTCAGGCCCCTCCTCCAGGAAAAAGGGCCGGGATACCCCTATTTCATGAGAGGGAGAAAATGGGCCACCAAAGGGCTCGTGACCGCAGTGGGGTCGTGGACAGAGCTCAAGCACGACACGTTTCTCCTCTCCAAGCAGAGCTATGCCGAGATGGGGGAAGGGGAAGACGAAACGGTGCCCACGCCTCCTCCCCAGCCGAAGAGCTACGTCGAACCGGATATCGAGTTCTTGAACAGGGCCGTCTACCTGGTCGACAGGACGCGCGTCAGATTTGCCGGCATGGGGCTCCTCCCGGCCGAGTACGAAAAGAAGCTCGGCATATTCTACGATCAGCTCGTGAACCTCCGCTCCATCGCACAGAAGGAGCTCCTGAACGCCGAGATCACATCGGATGAATACGAATCGATGCTCCTCTTTGCGCAGAAGATCACCCCGACAATCCTTCCCGAGGACGCGGGGGATATCATCGAAGACCAGTACAAGCAGATGGCGCTTGTCACGGACACGCACACCGACGCGTTCCCGGGAGAGATGCTTGCACTGGAGGACGCCGTCGGCGCGCCCCAGCAGATCTACGTGGCGGTGAAGGACAACAGCGGGACGCGCATCTGCGTCGGGTACGTCTACAGTGTCTATGAGTTCTCCGAACCGATAACCAACAGGCTCACGGACGAACAGTGGAAAGGGATCGTGTACGCGGCGAACAGGAAGCCCCTCGCACCGCGGGAGCCGGACTGGGCGCGCGCGCTCAGGTCCATCGTCCGGCATTGAAGGGATTGCCGGGCATATTCGCCGCCGGGTCGGCGATCATTTTTTTCGCTCTCGCGGCGACATCAACTCCGGCAGGCGGCGCGGCAGCCGGACGGGGAATTCGCGAGGCGCCGGAGGTGAGCCCCGGAGGCGGAACAGCCCCCCGCCCGTTTTACCTGCCTTACCAGTATTCATCGTTTGCCGACGACACGGCGTTCTATGCGAATGCGTACAGCGCTGCCGGTCAGACGGCGGATGACGCCAGCCTGAAGGGAACAAACTGCTGCACGGAATTCACGGAGGGGGGAATCGGCAGTATCCGTGCCGGGACGATCTCACACCATCTTTTCATACGGGACCTGATCGCCCGGTATTTCACCGGGCTTGCCCGTCGCGTTCATCCGGGCACGATCATTCTTATCGGCCCGAACCATCATGCGCGCGGACACTCCCCCATCGCAATATCAGCGATCCGATGGAGGACCCCGTTCGGTTTCGTCGAGCCCGACACCGCGAGAATCCGGAAAATCTCCGGCACGGGGCTCGCCTGCGTGGAGGAAGAGCCGTTCGTCAACGAGCACTCGATCGGAGCGCTCGTCCCGTTCATACGGCGGACATTCCCCGGCACACTGATCCTGCCGATCATATATAAAAAGACCGCCGAGAGACGGGACTGCGCCGAGCTCGGCAGGGTGCTGGCGGGCATGATCGATAGTGCCATCGTCCTTGCGAGCCTTGATTTTTCACATTACAGGACGTGCAGTGAGGCGGAAAAGGAGGATATCGCAAGCCTCGGCGTTCTCCTCTCGCTTGCGACAGAGCGTATCGATGAGGCATTCGTTGATTCCAGACCCGCGTTCCTCACGCTGTTATCGCTCAGCAGGACGATCGGCGCCGCAAGAGTCGAAGTCGTCGACCACACGAATTCCGGGATCCTGTCGCACAACCGCCGGGTCGGCTGCACAAGCTACATCAACACATATATCGAAACCCGGGGGGGCCGATGAAATCCCCTCATCCTCACACCAGTGACGCGAGAGCTTTGCTCGATATGGACACTCCACTCCGGAAATTATTCTTCCTCATTCTTATCGCGTGTCTGCCGGAGGCGGGGACGGCCGGACCCCCATTCAAGACGGATGATCCCCAGCCGGTCGACTTCCATCACTGGGAGTTTTACATCGCTTCAGAGCAGTCATTCGCAAGGGAGGAAACCGACGCGACACTTCCGCACATAGAGGTCAACTTCGGGGCATTCCCGAACGTACAACTCCACTTCGTCGCTCCGATGGGATACGTCCGCTCCGGCAATGGAAACGCGTACGGCTATTCGGACACGGAACTGGGGGTGAAGTACAGATTCCTCGAAGAATCGGACGGCTTACCCCAGGCAGGCATATTCCCGCTCGTCGAAGTCCCCACCGGCGATGCCTCGCGTCAGCTTGGACAGGGGAACGCTCAGGTGTACCTCCCCGTCTGGCTGCAAAAGAGCTGGGGAAGCTTTACGACGTACGGCGGGGCCGGTTACTGGTACAATCCCGGATCCGGCCGCAGGAACTGGATATTTGCGGGTTGGGAAGCACAGTATGATTTCTCGGAAACATTCACGGTGGGGGGAGAGCTGTACTACCACACTGCGGACACGTGGGAGGGAATATCGAGCGCCGGATTCGATATCGGGGGATACATCAACCTGAGCGAGAACGATCACATACTCGTCTCACTCGGACGCAGCTTCAGGGGGGAGAACGTCGTCGCAGGATACCTGGGATTTCAGTATACGATCTGAACAAATTTCCGGTCCAGTCGTGAGATGGCCGGGCGGGATTCAATAGCTCACTTTCCCCGTCCCCCGCTGTTCCCTGCGCCAGTCGGGCGAAGTATGTATGTCGCACATCCCCGGGCGGGTCTTGTCGGTGAAATATTCAATGGCCCTGCCCGGACACCACGGGGTCGCAAGTTTCTCCGTCAGCGTGCAAATCGTATCGGCATAGACGCCCGCCGGGCGTTCGAAGTACTCCAGGGGCATGGCAATGGAGGGGTCATCGTAGACGTATCGCATGAACCTCCCCCAGACGGGAGCAGCGGCCCTCCCCCCCTGCCCGTCCCATGTCGTAAAGTGCACGCTCGGCTCGTCAAACCCCACCCAGACCGCCGCGGAGATCTGCGGCGTGTACCCCACGAACCACGCGTCCGCGAAGTCCGTCGTCGTCCCCGTTTTTCCCGCGGCCGGGAGCTGGAAGTAATCGCGCACCCGGCTCCCCGTCCCCCCGTTAACGACCCCCTCCATCATGGATGTCATGATGAACGCGGTCGCGTCGCTGAAGACCTCACGGCGCTCGGGGGAATTCTCTTCGATAATGTTTCCGTCCTTGTCCTCGATACGGAGTATCGACATCGGCTCGACATGGACCCCCCTGTCCGCGAAGACGGCGAACGCCGACGCCATTTCGAGGGGCGAAATATCACCGACGCCGAGCGCAAGCGACGTCACGGCCGGGAGGGGCGAGAAGATCCCCATCCTTTTTGCATATGCAATGACCTGGTCGATCGGAGCGATCTTTCTTTCCACCGTCCTGACTGCGACGAGGTTGATCGAGTGCTTTATGGCTTCGCGTATCGTCGTATCAGGCCCGAACGAGCCGTCGAAATTGGACGGGGTCCAGCGCTTGCCGTCGGGCATCATGATTGTCACGGGCTGATTCTGGATTCTGGTGACCGGGGAGTACCCGTTGTCGATCGCCACCGTGTACACGAACGGCTTGAAGGCAGAACCGACCTGGCGGTATATCTGCGTTACGTGGTTGAGCCCGTACCGGAACGATCTGAAATTCGCTCCGCCCACCATCGCGAGTATGCCGCCGGTCTTCACATCGAGCGCGACGAAGCCCGTCTCAATCGACGCGGCCACGCGCCTGACCGAATCCTGGAAGGCTTTGCTCCTCAGGAGCTGTCTCCTGACAATGTCCCGTTCGTCGGCAGTCACCGCCATGCGGAACCGGGGCGACGAGGTGATCGCCTGATCGATCACGTGGACGGCGGCTTCGTGTTGTTTCGACCAGTCCCACTGCCTGTCGAACAGTTTCTGATACGCCGCGAGATGTTCTTCGACCGCGCGGTTGGCGTACTTCTGCATGCGGCTGTCGAGCGTCGTGTAGACAGTCAGCCCGTCCCTGTACAGGTCGAGACCGTACTTCTCCGCCTTCTTCGTCATCTGCCTGCGTATGTACTCCACAAAATGCGGGGCGATCCCGGTTACGCCGGCCTCATCCTGCGGGAGAACCTGGAGTTTTTCGGCCACCCCTTCCTTCGCGAGCGCGGGGGTGATGTAACCGTATTTCAGCATCTGCGCTATGACAAGGTTCCTGCGCAGCAGGACCCGTTCCGGGTGCTTTCCCGATGGATCATAGTAACCGGGGCCCTTCAGCATCGCGATGAGCGTGGCGGTCTCGCCGAGCGTGAGGTCCGCGGGCGCTTTTCCAAAATAGACCTGGGATGCCGAGGCGATCCCGTAGGAGCCCCGTCCGAAATAGACAACGTTCAGGTAAAACTCGAGGATTTCGTCTTTTGTAAACGTCCGTTCGAGCTCGATCGACGTCAGGAACTCGCGAAGCTTGCGCGTGACCGTGTCGAAGACGTTCCTGTCGTTGCGGCCCAGGTAAAGATTCCGGGCAAGCTGCTGGGTGATCGTGCTCGCCCCCTCCTTCAGCCGGAGAGCGAACGCGTTCTTGATCATCGCCTTGGCAAACCGGACAAGGTCGACCCCCCAGTGGCCGTAGAAGTCCTTGTCCTCCGTGGCAATAAGCGCGTTGATGATCGTGGGGGGAACCTCTGCCAGGGAAAGATGCGACCTGTTCTTGACGAAGAACTCGCCGACGATCTCGCCGTCCGAAGAAACGACTTTCGAGGCGAGCTCCGCGCGGGGATTTTCGATCCGCGCAAGCGAGGGGAGACCGGAGAGGAGATAGTCGAAGTAGACGCCACTGGCGACAAGAAGAACGAACACGGCTGCGGCGGCAATGAGCGCGTTGCGGGAGAACCGCCCGCGGAGCCTGCTCCTCAGGCGGCGGTAGAGCGGATCGTTGAAATACCGCTCCATCCCTTCCGGAGTGTACTTTGGCGGCTCTTTTCCGCCCCCGTCCTCTTTCGTTCCTTCGTCAGACATGCAAAGCGTATCCCCCGTTACGAAAGATAGAAATCGAACCTCACTGGCGCAACGGGGCCCTTTTCGATAAGAACGTGTGCATGGCGGGTCAGGCGGGGATCATTGAGAAAAGAGTCCAGAGAGCGAAAAGGAATATCCGAAGACGTGTCCGCTGTGCGTGTGTCATCGCGGGTCCTCCCGAATAATGCTAAAAGAAGGCCCCACATCCGGCAGGACATGAGGCCTCTCAAAGGACGTAAAGACTCATTTGAATCTACAAAAATCGCGCCAGAACCGCAATCCGGATCATTCCCCGGGATCCTTCACGGTAATCCCGAGGAGCGCCGCAATCTGGACGGCCTGCACCGAATCGATAATCATTCCCTTCAACTGCCGGCCTTCGACGCGCACACCGGCGAAGTCCGACCCCCTGACGTCGACTCCCTTCAGAAGGCTCCCGGAAAGGTCAGCCCCGGACAGATCGCATCCCTGGAACACCACTCCCGTCAGGTCCATCTTCTCCAGAAGAGCCCTGCGCAGGGCGCACTTCTCGAAACGCGTCGATCTGAGCCGACCCGACGTGAACATCGCGTTTTCCATCATGCAATCCCTGAAAAGAAGATCCGCGCCGTTGAATTCGAAGAGCTGCATCCCGGTAAGGCGGCAGCCGATGAATTCCACCCGGTGGCACCTCGCCTTCTGCAGCGACGCGCCTGAGAGGTCCGACGCCTCGAACCGGGTGTCCGCAATCCTGGCATTCGGCAGGCGCGCCCGGCTGAGGGTCACGCGACGGAGGTGAACCCTGTCGAAGACAATCCTGACAGCAGACGCGCCCGCGAGACCGACATCCTCCGCGAGCATCGGTCCGTATTCGGATTCATCTTCAAGCGTTCGTAACTCCCCGGACGACAGGTCCGCGGGGAGACGGGGCGGCTGTACAGGCGAATTCCGGGGAGGTTTCATCCTGTCATCATTCCGACGGCGCGATAAGGGGGAGATCGATCCATGCGAGCCCGATATCGCGCCCCATGTGCGACGTGCTCGTCCCCTCCCTCCCGTCATACAGCAACGCGAGCCGCGACCCGACGGGAATGACGCAGGGCATGCCGATCGTCCCCTTCGCCCATGAGCAATTCTGCGTGTCAAACACAATCGCCCTGTCGTTCACATCCCAGTGATTCAGATCCTTCGACCAGTAGACCCAGATCGCGTCGGTATACTCCACTCCTCTGTCATCGAGGCCGATATGATTTGTAAAGAGAAACCAGGTGCTGTCCTTCGGCTC
This sequence comes from Ignavibacteriota bacterium, assembly GCA_003157485.1. Lineage (GTDB taxonomy): Bacteria > Bacteroidota > Ignavibacteria > UBA10030 > UBA6906 > Fen-1273. Next base: position 6,972 of record PMJQ01000170.1, on the reverse strand, counting down.
GCAATAGAGGGAGGAGTTTTCGATCTGTTCCGAAAGGGGGACGATCGGCACCGGGTCGACATGCCAGCTCCCGTCAAGGTTGTTCGTGCGGGCGATGCCGAGCGTCCGTTTCGTATTGTGGAGCTCATCATATATCGAGGCGCTGAAGAACTGGAGATACTCCATCCCCAATTTGACGATACACCCCGGGCTTGCCGTTATCGAGTAGTACGTCCCCGCGGTGGGCTTGAAGGGGACCACGTCGTACTCCTTTTCCCAGGGACCCTCCGGGGAGGAGGAACGCGCCTTCAACGTCATATACGGGAACGACGGGACCCGGTCGGGAGGAGGGGAAGTGTTGGGCGTCCCCATGTAGAACATGTGCCAGGTCCCCCCTTCCTTATAGACCCACGGAGCGGAGGCGCTCTTCGAATCCGGCATCCCTGCTCCCCCCAGGCGGAGAGCCGGACCCCGTTTTGTCCAGTGCACGAGATCGGTGCTCGTAGCCAGGCACGCAAGCCAGCCGAGGGGGCCGGCGCCGTCGTAGTGCATGTAATACAACCCGCCTGCTTCAAACGCGATCGCCTCCCTGGCTCCGTAAACGTCGCAACTGTCGGGCCCGTCCCCGTGCCTTAAGACGACCCCGGCGTCGCGCGTCGGCATCCGCTTCGAAGCATTCGGGCGGCCGTCGGCGTACTTCCTGAAAACAAACCGGGCGGCCTCTCCACCGGACCCCTCCCCTCCCCTGCGGCAGGCGGCAAATATCATCGACGACAGCATGAGAACGATGAAACTCCGGGTCATGTCAGGTTTCCTTAAATGTGTTGTCGCATGTATCAATACAGAACGGCGGGCACAGGCGACGCCATCGCCCATCTGTCAATAGGACGAGCAATGCAATGAACGAAAAGACCGGTCTCATGGTACAGGGGAAAGAGGGGCGCTTACGACATGCACTCTCTCACAATCGCGTCGACATGGAGACGGGACGGGTTGATGCAGTGAATCGCCAGGTCCTTCTGCGAGAGAATGAGCGGAAGCTCCGTGCACCCGAGTATCACCCCCTCGACGCCCGCCGCCTTTTTGATCCGGGTGATGATGGCGACGAGATCGCTCCGCGATTTGTCCTTGATGATTCCGAGCTCGATCTCCTTCATGAGGATGTGCTGAATGCGCCTGATCTCCTCCGGTTCCGGAGTGGTGAGGCGGATGTTGTACCTGTCAAACTCGTCCTGGTAATAATCCGACGTCATCGTGAACCGGGTGCCGAGAAGGCAGAGCGAGCGTACGTTGAGCGTCCGGGCGTATTCGGCCGTGACCGACACGATGCTCAGGAGAGGGAGATCCGTCTTCGCCTGTATTGCGTCGAACACCGCGTGGGGAGTATTCGAGGCCATCGCGCCGATCTCCGCGCCGCACCGCCTGAGCAGCTCGCACCGTATGGCAACGAGCTGAATCACCGCCTCCCACTTCCCCGCGTCGACAAGCGCATTGAAATTGCCAAGGTCGATGCTCTCGATCACGATCTCGGGAAATCCGGTTTTCTCGTACGAGTCCCTGAACGCGGCGATAATGTTCCTGTAGTAGTCGAGCGTCGATTCGGGACCGATGCCGCCGATGAGGCCTATCTTCTTCATGGGGTGTCCAGGCGCATTGTGGAATGACGATTCTTCAGCGCGGCGAGAGATTGACGGCAAGATTCTCGCAGACTCTGTGAAACGTCCCGCCCGAAAGAAAAATCTCGCCGAACATCACGCGCACCTTCTCCTCCGTAAGCCGGTTGAAATCCTTTTCGAGCACCGTCGTGAGGACTCCGCCGCAATCCACCGCGGCGGGGCTGATGAGTATTTTTTCCTCCCCCTGCGCAAAATAGGCCGAGGGCCTGTGCTTCGCACGGGGGAATACAACAACCGTCCAGGCCCCGGAGTCGTACCAGCACAGTATGTTCATCATCGGCTCCTCCTTTTCGCCTGTCGCTTCCACGAGAGCCGATTCCACCGCCCTGAGCGCCCCGATGAGCGATTCCCTTTCCGCGGACCTCAGCACAACAAAGGGGCGGAGCCCACCTTCGGCGGCGACAACACGCATCGTCTTCGTGTCGGAAAGGACCCTCCCCTCCGCCTCCAGTCCGCCGATCTCGCTCTCAATCGGAAGGAAACCCTTCTCCCCGGCCTGGAAGTGGAGATGGTCGGGCGCCGACGCGCCGCTTCTCGGGCCGTTGTATGTCACCAGATACCGCTTTTGCATCGCGTGCGCCAGATCGAGCATTGTCGCAAATGCGGGACCGATCCGCTGATCGGTGTGGGTCGTGTGGGGAATGGTGAAATGCTCCCCGAATATCGGGAACGGATTGCAGAGAACCAGGTAGCTCCCGGCAAACAGTATCCCCCGCTGGCCCTCCGGGAGGTTCGCGGCGCAGAGGAAGCATTTCCGGCGGCTTATCGACTCCGCGTCCATGTTCGCCGAGGAGGAGACGATCCTGGCCGGGTTCCACTGGATTCGAAGGGAACACCCCTCAAGCACGATCGTCCGGGTGCGGACCTCCTGCAGTCCCGCGTACCCTGTGCGGAGGAGCGGCCACGTCTCCTTTTGCTGCCGGAGGAGCAGGCGCGCGCGCGTGCCGAGATCACTTCCTTCGCGGAGAGGAAGCTCATGGTCGGAAAGGAGAAGCCGCTGAATGAAAGGTTCCATTGTCTATAATCAACTTGTGAGAGGCCTGGAGCGTTCCACGCCCGGCATTTCCCCCCTACAACGCGCGATGCAACCGGCGGGCGCGGATCTCGATCGTGCGCACCTTGTCTTTGTACAGGTTGTTCAGGTTCATTTTTGCGATGCCCGGGTCCGCGTCCGAATTCCCTTCCCACCTCCGGCAGAGATAGATCGGCTCGTGAATCCGGCCGATACGGTACCGGCGCGACAGGGCAAGACCGACCGCGTAGTCCTCGCCGTAGCTCACGTTCGGGATCTTTACGCGCCTCAGGGCCGGCGTGAAGAACGCCCTGGGGGCGCCGAAGCCATTGACGCGAAGAGCGTTGTTCGCCCCGTTTTCGGGGGTCCATTCACTGTGATCGACAACCCCCGGGGGGATCTCCCTGAGGTTGAAGTCCGTCGTCCGGTAGCTCCCGACGACCATGGCACACCTGTCCCTCCGGAACCTGTCGACAATCCTGCTCAGCGTCGATTCGTCAAGATACAGATCGTCGCTGTCAAGCTGGACCGCGAACCGGCCGCACGAGGGGCTGTGCACCGCCTCGTTCCAGCACCCGCCGATCTCCAGCCCGTCCGCCTCGGGAACGATGTGGATCAGCCGCGGGTCACGCGACGCAAACGTCCCGAGTATGTCCGTCGTCCCGTCGGTCGAATGATTGTCGACAACGATCACGTTGAACCGGAACGACGCCTGCTGGCGAAGCGCGGAAGACACCGCATCCCCGATCGTTTTTGCGCGGTTGCGCACCGGGATGATGATCGAAGCGGTAACCGGGAATTCCCCTTCGTCCAGGTTCACGGGTTCTCCGCCGGGTTTCACCAGGGCGCCGATCTTCCTCAGATGGAGCGTCACCTCCTTCTCCATCTCGCGCTGGGTTTCGCGGTTCTTCGGATCGACATAATCGAAGAGCTTCACCCCTTCCGCCCGGACGTCGGACTCCGTCTTTGAGTAGAGCGCCTCGGCGATCCTGAATATCCCCTTTTTTCTCGAAACTGCAAGCCTGAGCGCATAAAATCCCGCGTGGCGGGAGCTGCCGGCTTCCTTCGCCGCGGCCCTGAGGACGGAGGATTCCAGCACGACGACCGACCCGAAATCAAAGTCGTCCCGCACACTCCCTTCCTGGTAGTCGATAAGCGGACGGGGGACGGCGGTGCCGCCCGCCCTCACGCTGTAGTCGCTGTAGAGCATGCCTTCCCCCGTCGCACCGGCGACGGAGGCAATCCTCCCGAGCGCGAAGGGGCCGAACCGGATCGCGGCGTTGTGAAGAATCAGGAGCGCATACGGCGTCGACGTCCGGGATGCGATCTTCTTCATCGTCGCCCCCGCATTCAGCGACTTCACCCGGAGAGGCGAGCACCCCCTGAGTGCGAAAGGGGCTCTTTCCGGCAACATGACGTACACCTTCTCCACGATTCCCGAGCCGGCAACCTGCGCGATTGTCTCCTGTGTCGCGCGGGTTTCGCCGTACGGGATAAACACGGTGAAGAGAGGTTTTTCCGCCGGGCCGGCGTTCTTTGCGCGACGCTTCATGCCATCGATTTCCTCCCAAAGTCCCTGTCGATCGAGATGAGTGCGGTGACCACAAACCCGGGGATCGTCGAGAGCATCACCCAGATGTAAAAATTCCGATAGCCGAGCCACTCCTGAAGCGCACCGCTGAACATCCCGGGGATCATCATCCCCAGCGCCATGATCCCCGTGCAGATGGCGTAATGGGCTGTCTTGTGTTCCTCTCCCGAGACCATGATCATATAGAGCGAATAGGCGGTGAAGCCGAACCCGTACCCGAACTGCTCGACCGCCACCGCCGCATTGATGACGACAAAATTCTCGGGCTGTACACGGGAGAGATAGACGAACGCGAGGTCCGGAAGGTGCATGATGATCACCATCGGCCAGAGCCAGAACCTGAGTCCGCGGCGGGGGATGACGAACCCGCCGGCAAGACCGCCGAGCGTCAGCGCGATGATCCCGACCGTCCCGTAGACGACGCCCACGTCGCTTGTCGTGAGTCCGAGGCCTCCTTTGACCCTGGGGTCGAGAAGGAACGGGGAGACGAGCTTGATGAGCTGCGCCTCGGCGAACCGGTACAGGAGAAGGAATGCGAGAATTGACTTGATATGGGGCCTGTCGAAGAACGCGACGAAGACCCTGAAGAACTCCGCAACCGGAGAGCGCTCCCCGCCGGATTGCACCCGTACGTCGGCGGCGGGGACGGGGAGGATGAACCTGTGATACGCGAAGAACAAGAGGAACATCACGGCGAGAATCCCGAACGTGACCGACCATGCAAACGCGGTGTTCCCCCCGCTCCGGATTTCAATCGTACCTGCCACGATGACGAGAAGCCCCTGCCCGGTGACCATCGCAATCCTGTAAAAGGTGCTTCTGACGCCGACAAACACCGCCTGCTCGTGCTCCTCGAGCGCCAGCATGTAGAAACCATCGGCGGCGATATCGTGTGTGGCCGAGCTGAACGCCATCAACCAGAAGAGGAGGAGCGTGGCGCGGAAGAATCCCGGCGCGGGGATCATGACGGCGACCGCCGCGAGCGAGACCCCGAGCGCAAGCTGGAGCATGAGAATCCAGAGCCTCTTCGTCCGCACCATGTCGACGATCGGCGCCCAGAACGGCTTGATGACCCAGGGGAGATAGAGGAGGCTCGTATAGAGGGCAATATCGGTGTTTGAGATGCCGAGCCGCTTGTACATGATCACCGAGACAGTGAGCGCTACGACGTAAGGGAGCCCCTCCGCAAAATAGAGGGAAGGGACCCAGAGCCAGGGGTTGCGGCGTTCGGGCAGATTCATGTTCCGCCCTTCACGAGGAGCCTGTACCCTATCAGGTGCCTGACCGTCGTACCGCCCATCGTGAACGGCGCCTCTTCCACAAACGTGAAACCGAGCGATCGGTACCAGGCCGTCGTCTTCGCGTTTTCCGACATCACGCCGAGCCACACCCTGTCAAAGTGCGCCTCGCGCGCCGCGCGGAATGCCTCGTCCATGAGCATCGATCCAAGCCCGTGCCCCTGGCTCCCGGGATGGACGTATATCGACGCCACGTGACATCGGCCCGCAGGCCTGTCGAACGACATGATCATGTACCCGGCCGGCTTCCCCTCCAGGAGCGCCATATACCCCCGCATGGAGGGTTTGCGGAGATTCCGCCCGAGCGCTTCCGCCGAATAGTGCTCGTCGTGGTAGACCCGGAGGTCTGCCTCGGGGATGAACGCTCCGTACGTTTCCTTCCACGCCTCCCAGCCTATCCGGCGGACGTCCGGAATATCTGCCTCGGTCCATGGCCTGATCGAGGCAGGGGGGGCATCGGCCCCGGTCTCACTCATCACATCCGTCGAGAAAGTCGTCAACCCCCTCGACGATCCGTTCGGCGATTTTGTGCCTGAACTCCGGATCGATCAGATTCATCTCATCGGTCGGGTTGGAGACGAACGCCATCTCGACAAGGACATTCGGGAGCTCCGTGGGCGCGTTCAGCGAAAAATTGAAGCTCCCGACGTTGCCGAAGAGCGGAAGACCGGTCTTCAACACGTCCCTGAGGATCGCCATCGCGAGGGGACGGTAGCAGATGTGTTTGTAAAACGTCGCAGTCCCCCGCGTGTTGTCCGGATTCGTCGTCAGGCCGATGGAGTTGGAGTGGATGCTTATCAGTATGTCCGCTCCCGACGAGAGTACCTTCCGCATGCGGTCGGCCATCGGGACGTCGGGGTCGCCCTCCCTTGTGAGGATGACGCGGGCGCCGCGGTCTTCAAGAATGGATTTCAGGTCCTTCACAACGGCGAGATTGATGTCCTTCTCGAACGCGCCCGTCGACCCAAGAGCACCGAGGTTTTCCCCGCCGTGCCCCGCGTCGAGAGCAAACGTGAGGGCCCTGACTTTGAGCCTCTCCGGCTGCCGGCGGACTTTAATGACGAGCCCCGAGGGGTTATAGCTGATCTCGTAGCCCCAGATCTGTTTATGGCGGAGCTCGATCGTGATCCTGAAGACCCCGGCGGACGGCTCCGTATAATAGACGTTCCTGATTTCGCGCGTGGTGAGCTGCTGGATGATCCAGTTTGTGTTTGACGTCGCCCCGTAGAGATCCACGTTGATCCGCGTCGGGTCGGTCTCCGTCGTCGAGGAGTACGGGAGCCGGAGAGGAAGACCGACCGTCACATAGTCGTACTTGTCGTCGCCGTAGACGGTCCATTTGTCCGTGAGAGCCGCGGGGAGACGCGCACCCTTCGGGATAAGGTCGACGTTGTCGGAGGCAATCCAGGCCTCGTG
>PMJQ01000167.1 GCA_003157485.1 Ignavibacteriota bacterium | reverse complement strand
TCGGCGATCGGCTGGAGATATGTCAGCTCCCCGACGGTGAACGCATCCGGTTCCGCACTGCAGATATCAAACGTTCCGAGTATCCGCTCGTTGAGAAGAATCGGGATGCTGATTTCTGACCGCATCCCCGCCTTCGCCGGGAGAAGGTCGCCGCCCAGCGACGGATGCGCCCTGATGTCACCGATAACGATCCCCCTCCCTTCAGCGACGGAGAGCCTCGACACGCTCTGCTGCAGCGGGATCGTGGCTCCGACGGGGGGACATTGCTCCTCCGCGCCCACGGTGGCGTGGACAACGAGGTTCTGACCCCCGTCGACGAGGAGGGACACGCTCAGGTTGTCAAATGACGTCAACGTACGCACCTCAGCCGCGATAACCTCAAATACGCGGCTGAACTCCGTGCTCGAGTTCGCGGTGCTGATAATCCTGTTCAGCATTTCGATCTGACGGCTCTTGGCCGCCAGGTCGTTTGCCAGCCCCTTCCTTTCGGAAATGTCGCGGGCGATATTCAGCATCGCGACAGGCTCGCCGGAGGCGTTGCGGAGAAGCGTCGTGTTCAGGCTGATCGCCACCTCGGCTCCGTTTTGCCTTTTCCAGGTCATGTCGAAGTCGCGGAGGTACCTCTTCTCGCGGAGCGCGGCAAGCCAGACGACGAGGCGGGACATTTCTTCCTCGATCAGCCAGGGGTACGGGAACATCATCCCTATCACCTCGCTCCGCACGTGTCCGGTGAGAGCGGAGAACTCCCGGTTGACCTCCCAGACCTTTCCCTGGAGGTCGCTGATCATGAGGGCGTCCCCCATGGTATCGATGACGTTCCTGAGCGTCTCCTCCGATTCACGGAGCTCCCGCTCGAGGCTCTTCCTGTGCGTCACGTCCGTGATCGTCCCGACGATCCCGGTGATCGTTCCGGACGCGTCACGCAGGGGGGAGAACCTGCACCAGAGCAGCGTCGTGTTCTCGCTCCCCCGCGGGGCATATCGGACGTCCTCCGAACTTACCGGCGTCCCCTCGAGCGCCCGGGAGAGAAGATCGGGGAAATCATCGGGATGGAAACGCGGACCCCCTTCGAATGCGTTCTTCCCGATCACTTCATCACGCTTGAACCCGGTGATGACCTCCATTTCCCTGTTCCACTCCCGGTAACGGAGTTCTTTGTCAATGACGACAACCCCCTCCTGGAGGCTACGGAGCACCTCATCCCGGAAATTCTCACCCGCCGCCGCGGCGCGGGCGGTCTCAATCCTGGACGTAATGTCGGCGACAACCCCGAATATTCCCGTCACATTCCCTTCCCGGTCGCGGCGGTAGCGGACGACGTCCCGTACCCATCGGTACGATGCCTTCCCCTTCGGGAGGAGCCGGTATTCCTGTTCGAATCCCACCTTCCCTTCTCCCTGATTGGAGATCCGCTTCGAATACTCCGTCCGCTCGTCCGGATGAAGGAGCGTCCTCCACAGATCCGGCATGCGGATGATCTCTTCGGGAAGGTACCCGGTGAGCTCCTCAACGCGCGGGCTGACAAACACGAACTGTCCTCCCGGTGCGCATTCGTAGACGACGTCGGCGATCGATTCGACCGCATTCCTGTACGTCAGTTCCAAGCGGCCGATCTGTTCATATCGGAGCGCATTGGCCAGCGCATCGCCGGCATGGTGTGCGATCGCAGAGCAGAGAACGGCGTCGCGCGCTGCAGGGCCCGCCTCCTTCGCAGAACAGAGAAAGAGTATGCCGTTCACCGATTCCGCGGCGATGAGCGGCAGGTAAAGGACCGAGCGGACCCCCTCGGACTCGAACAGCGATTTGTAGGGGAGGTGGGCGGGATAGTCGGTCGTGTCGATCAACAGGGGCTCGGCGGTTTTCCAGACCATTCCCGTGACGCCCTCGCGCGCGTCCTGAGCCGCCAGCGTCGACGCAATCCTCGCGGTAAGCGATGCACCGGTTGAGAGCGCGAGCGTTGTTCCATCCGTTCCCGCCCGGTACGTGCCCCCCGATTCGAATCCGAGCCATTTCATCGTCCCCTGCAACGCCTCGGAAAGCACCTCCGCAGGGTCCAACGTCAGATGAATCCTCCGTGCGAGGCTGTCAAGTATGGACTCTTCACGGGATCTCCTGCGGAGTTCCTCCTCCGCACGGCGGATTCCGGAAATATCGGTGTGATGGATCAACACCGCGGGAGCGCCGGCAAACTGGACGTTCGCGCACTGGGCGTGAATCGACTTCGCCGCGCCGTCGGCGCTCTTCAGCGTGTATTCCATCGTCACGCGTTCGTCGACAGCGCCGGAGGCTTCTGCGATTGCGGCTGTGACAGATTTGCGATCCCTTCCGGCAACGAGCGAGGGGAAGCTCTTCCCCGTGAGATCGGCATGCACGCCGGCGCCGAACAGGGCGGAACATGCCGGGTTCGCAAATACGACGTTTCCGTCCTGCAGGACGGAAACCGCCCCCCCCTGACGTTCGCAGATCTCCCTGTACGTACGCTCCGATTCACGGAGCGAATGAACCGCTGCATTGATCGCAGTGACGTCCGAGAGCGTAATATACCAGGCCTCTTTCCCGTTCCAGGCGGTCCGGGATGCGGAGAGAGCGTATTCGCGCCGTTCTCCTTCCGGCGTCCTGATGACGACCTGCTCACGAACCACGGCCGGAGATTCCGCACCGGCTGGTTCCGATGCGGAAAGGTCCCGGACCAGTGCGGCGTTTTCCTTCCCGAGGAAGTCGCGAAGTGCATGCTCGCCGGAGCCAATGTCGATCCACGGGAACGCCCTGCGAAAGGCACGGTTTGCATGGACCAGCTTCCGGGCGGAGGAGAGGACCTGCGGGTGCGGAGAACACTCAGCGAGGGTGGAAAGACGATCCCGGTCTTTCTGTATCTCCCCGATCCGGCGGAGCTCGCCGGAGATATCGCGGAGAAAGAGTGCACCGCGGGACGCTCCGATGAATGATGCCGTGAATGACGCGGTAAACCGGCGTCCGTTCTTTCTGAGGAGCTCCAGTTCACCGGACGCTTTCCGCTTCTTGCGAAGGATCGACAGCGCCCTGAGAGCGCTCCTGTAGAACGCGGGGCACACAATCCGGGAAAGCGGAACCGTGCTGATCTCCTCTTCCCTGTAGCCGAGGAGTTCAACGGCCCTCGGATTCGGCTCTGTGGAACGCCCTTCAAGGTCAAAGAGCACAATGGCTTCAGGCGACGAGCGGAACATGTCTCTATACGGCACCTGAAGCATATCGAGGACGACAGAGGGGGATTCCGACCCCTGCGGCCCGCGGGCCTTCATCGGCGCGAGGCCGGGGAGAACAGGAGAAGATAGAGAGAGATCGGGATCGTCGAGGGCGATTCTTCTCGGATGGAAAAGCCCGGCCCCGTATATCCCGCGTGCGGTAACACACTGAGAATACATCTGGGATCCGGCGGGAATGCAATCGATGAAGAACCACGGACGGTCTTTGAGCGCCCCGATCCCCTTTTCAGACAGAGTGCTTTTCCGCACAATCCAGAAGGAGCGGATGCCCCGCTTCTTCAGCAGAGGCGTGAACCTGTCATAAAATTCGAGAATGCCGCGCTCACCGGAAATTCCTTTCCCGCCTTCGGAGGGAATGCCAATGACAAGGAGGTTTCGGGGCGTGACTGCGGCAATGGACTTGCGGGCAATGAGGACCCCGCCCGCCGCATTCGATGCCTCGAAAACGGCGTTCGGAAGAAGAATGGCGGAGGGCCATGCACTGACCGGCGCCGTGAGCGCCAGGGCCGAGGCGTCATCCGGCACACCGAGAACTATCTGCTCACCCTTCGGGAGAGCGGAAACAAACGATCGAAGGGAAGAGAATTCGCTACCAGCTGCCACTGGCTCCTCCTCCTCCGAAAGACCCTCCCCCCCCGCTGAATCCACCGCCTGAACCCCCTCCCCAACCGCCTCCGCCTCCGATCCAGGGCCCGCCGCCCCAGAATATTCCTCTCCGCCGCCGGGTCAACCGGAGCAGGGCGATTCCGATCATTACCGCGGCAAACAGATAAGGAAATGATCTTCGATCACCCTGAGGCGCCGGATCGGCGTGGTACTCGTCTTTTGACGCGGCGATGATCGCCTCGACGCCGGCCCTCAATCCGCCGTAGTAGTCACCCTGACGGAACCGGGGGGCGATCTCCTGACGGATGATCTGCCCCGAGAGGGCATCGGTGATGGCGCCTTCAAGCCCGTATCCAACTTCGATCCTCGCCTTCCGGTCGTTCTTCGAGACGAGAAGCAGGGCACCGTTGTCTTTCCCCTTCTTCCCGATCTTGTTCGCTTCCGCGACACGGAGAGAGTAGTCTTCGATCTCGTCTCCCTCCAGCGAAGGAACCATCAGGACCACAACTTGCGTCGACGTCGACCTGTCAAACGACGAAAGGAGCTGATCGAGCTGTGTGACCTGCTCCGGCGTGAGCGTTCCCGAGAGGTCGGTCGCATAATGATTCAGCACCGGCACCCGGGCGTCCCCGGAGGCGGATCCCCCCCCCGCAACGGTCAGAAGAGGAAACACCACACAGATGCCCGCGATGAGCCGACGAAGGTCAACGCTGATCGAATGTCGGCGGAATGCCATGGACGATGCCCGGACCTCTCCGTTCAGAATTTCACCTGCGGCGCGTTTTCTGATCCTTCCTTCGCCTGGAAGTAGGGCTTCTCATGGAAGCCTCTGAATCCCGCAATCATGGAGATGGGGAACTGGCGGATCGACGTGTTATACGACTGCACGACGTCGTTGAACCGCTTCCGTTCGACAGTGATCCTGTTTTCCGTCCCTTCAAGCTGAGTCTGGAGGCTCAGGAAATTCTCGTTGGATTTTATCTGCGGATAGTTTTCCGAGACGACGAGAAGCCGGGAGAGGGCCGACCCGAGCTGGTCCTGCGCGGCCTGGAACTTGGCAAATGTCTGCGGATCGTCAAGAACTTCCTTCGTGACGGTCATCTGACTCACCTTCGCCCTCGCCTCCGCAACGCCGACGAACACCTCCTTCTCCTGGGCGGCATATCCTTTCACGGTCTCCACAAGGTTCGGTATGAGGTCTGCCCGGCGTTGATACTGATTTTCCACCTGGCTCCATGCGGACCGGACCCCTTCATCGAGAGTCACAAGCCTGTTGTTGATGCTGACGCCCCACATGAACACTCCTAGGACGATGACTGCGACTGCACCGAGAACAACCGCTGCGATCAAACACCCGCGGGATTTCATGATTACTCCTGGTTGTTGAATATGGACTTCGGAAACTTTGAAGAAAGCCTGCGCATGGAACCGGTCACCTTGAGGGAATCCCCGCCGGTGAGTATGCTCGCACGCCACCGCTCAATCCCCACCGGGATAAACGCATATTCCGGACCGCGGGCACCGAGCCGAATTTCAAACATCCCGGTCGAATACGTGTCCCGCTCATTCCCCCCGAATATGAAGTTGCCAAGGGAATAGGCGATCACCCCCCTGCCGTAGCGCTCGATCCCCTGCAGGACATGCGGGTGATGTCCCACGATTGCATCCGCGCCCGCGTCGATCAGAGCGTGGGCAAANNGATCACCCCCCTGCCGTAGCGCTCAATTCCCTGGAGGACATGGGGATGATGGCCGATAACCGCATCCGCTCCCGAGTCGACAAGCGCGTGCGCGAATGCCATCTGGGCCCGGTCCGGGGCGGTGGCAAGCTCGGTTCCCCAGTGAAGTATGACGACGACGTACGGCGAGTTCCCTTCATTCCTGACTTTTCTGATGTCAGCGCAAACCTGTGCCAGGTCACGCCGGGCGACCCCGGGAGCCGCTCTCCCCGCACCCGGGGCCTCACCCCCTCCATAGTATGCGAGAAACGCGATCTGACGCCCGCCCAGCGTATCGACAACGGGGCGGTGGGCGTCCGCCCAGTCCCTGCCGGCGCCCATGTGACGTATCCCGNNAAGTCCCCGGGGACCGTAGTCGTAAATGTGATTATTGGCAATGCTTACAATGTCGATTCCCCCGGTTTTCAATACCGAAAGAAGCGCGGGAAGCATCCTGAAATTAAACGGTTTGGGGACTTTCCTCCCCCGTGTCGTTACGGGTCCCTCAAGGTTTACCACCGTCGCATCTGCGCCGCCAAGCCGATAGAGACGGCGGAATGTCTCCAGTGGGCTTGCCAGCATGTCGGATTCGTAATGGGACGCAAGAAGCACGTCGCCCGCGAACCTGAGTGTGACGGAATGCTGATCAGGAGGGACGGATGTGTGGCTGCTCGTATCGACACCGGCGGGCGGGCAGATGAGCCACAGGAATAGGGGGAGAACGACGCTGCTCATTGAATGGTCGGCCTGCTCCGGGAGAGCCTACAAAAAAGGGGAGATGCTGAGCATCTCCCCTTTTCACAAAAGAACGAATCGGCACTAATTCAGCTTGTAGCTCACTCCTATACGCAGGAAACCGACGCCGTATCCCACTTCGCCCTGAACCGCAAACTTCGGGGTGAAGTAGTAGCGTGCGCCTCCGAACACGTCAAAAAGCATATAGCTTGCAGATGCGCTGTAATGCCCCCCGAACAGGTTCTGATATGTCGGGTCGTTCCACGTTACAGAGGCCGAGACGATGTTATAGCCCAGACCAACTCCGGCATACACGTCAAATTTCGGGTTGTGTTCGAGGAAATGATAGGCGCCGCGGGCTTCAATTACGATGTAGCTGTATTTCCACTTGCCGTATCCGAAATCATCCGACGAGCCGGAATACGCCACGAGACCGCCGAGTGTGATCTTCTCTGCAACGCCCGTCTCGAATGCGGCAAAAATCGGCGGAGTGCTGGAGGTTCCGTACACGCCTTCCATCCCGATCCCGATGCCAGCCGAGATAACCATGTCCTTCTGGTGCCACGCGTTGTCCTGAGCATTAGCAATGCCTGGCAATGCGACGGCAGTCACCAGCAGCACAATAGCAGAAATTGTTAGAAGACGTTTCATTATGATCCTCCCTTTGTTGATATGGTGATTGGCTTCAGTGTTGAATCTTTTCAGATGCTCTTTTGGGCAAGCGAGAAGAGACGATGAATAGATGGTGATTACGCGGCAGAATTATACGTAATCACCACCCTAAAGTCAAGTATTGTCCCCTTCACTCGTTATTCAATAGCTGTCAAGCAGATTCCGACGAAAAGTCGTTAACCGGTTGACCGGAGATGGGTTCCAGCCGGACTGGTTTCCTATCTCTACATGATGTGGAACATCATCCCGGCGAGTATCTGGAATCCTGAAGCCTTGATGGTCGTCGTTGATCCTGAGACGTTGTTGAGGTTGGAAAGACCGATTGAATACCGGATATCCATCGTGATTCCAATTTTCGGGGTGACATTGTATTCNNCCCCCCCCCAAAATCAAGGTCGAAATCAACGGAAGACGTCTGCGATGAAATATCCGTGTTCTGCCCACCCGTAGTCGCATTGGATGAAAGAACAAAACAGAGATCCGGACCTGCGAAGGCATAGGGACGAATGATCCCCTTCATGAACTTAACTTTGAAGAACGCCGGAAAATCCAGCTCATTAACCGCAAGCGTAGTGGTCCCCACTGATCCTCCCTTTCCGGCATAGGTGGGCTCCAGGACAATATAGAACATTTTGCTGAACCCAAGCTCTGCCTGAGCGCCGATCATGAATCCCGTACGTCCTCCCGTCGAAATCTGGGGAGACGGGCTGATGGACAGGCTGCCGAAATTCAAGCCGAGAACCGGCCCAAGTCCGAATTCCACCTGAGCCATCGCCTGAACGGACACAAGCGCCGTGAAAACAATCAGTATGAAGACAGCCAAAGATGATCTATTCATGTTAACTCCTTTTGAGATTGTGATAAGTGTTTGGTTCACGGCCTTTACTTTCAGAATACGAAGCCCGGATACCCGTCCTGGCCTCTACGGCAAATGCCGTCTCTTCGCAGAGAAATACTGAGCCAAACTGGAGGTGTGTCTGCATCAAGGAGCTTTTCGTCAGCGGTTAACAAAACGTCGGATCATTTCATCTACGGAACCTCCGTGAACAATGAAGGAATGGTTGAGAATGTGTAACGGGGTAATTCGCCAGAATGAATGATGCGAATATAGGTATCGGCGCGTTCTATAGCAACAATACAGAGGTGATAGGGAGGATGACCTTGCGCCCTGTCACACTCCGGCAAATCACCTCAGAAGGGACCTTGCAATCACTATCCGCTGGATCTCAGAGGTTCCCTCGTAGATTTCAGTGATCTTTGCGTCGCGCAGGTACCGTTCCACCAGGTACTCCCTCACGTATCCGTATCCGCCGTGGATCTGGATCGCTTCCAGGGCGCTTTCCACGGCCGTGCGGGAGGCAAAGAGCTTCGCCATTGCGGCATCAGGCCCGAACGGCTCTCCCGCATCCTTCATCGCCGCAGCCTTGAGCGTCAGCATCCTTGACGCATCGATGTTTGTGGCCATGTCGGCAATCTTGAACTGTATCGCCTGCAGCTCCGCGATCGGCCTGTCGAACGCCTTCCTCTCTTTTGCGTACCGCACCGATGCGTCGAGGCACGCCTGGGCGATCCCGAGCGCCTGCGCCGCAATGCCGATCCTCCCCCCTTCAAGCGTCTTCATCGCAAACCTGAAACCGTCCCCTTCCGCGCCGAGGCGGTTCGCCGCAGGTAACGCGCAATCTGTGAATGAAAGGGAGACCGTGTCGGAGCTCCGTATCCCCAGTTTTCTCTCTTTCTTTGCGACGGCGAACCCCGGGGTGCCTTTCTCCACGATGAACGTGCTGATCCCCTTTGCCCCTTTCTCCCTGTCCGTCGCGGCCATCACAAGAACGATGTCCGCGCTTGATCCGTTGGTAATCCAGTTTTTTGTCCCGTTGAGGATATACCTGTCGCCGTCGCGCAGTGCTATCGTCCTCTGGTTTGAAGCGTCGCTCCCCGCTTCAGGCTCGGAGAGGGCAAAGGCGCCGAGCTTCCTGCCGGAGGCGAGGTCCTTAAGGTAGCGCTCCTTCTGTTCCGTTGATCCGTCCTTGTTGATGCCGTAACAGACAAGCGAGTTGTTGACGGACATGATGACGCCGACGGACGCATCGACCCGCGAGATCTCCTCGAGGGCGAACACGTAGCTCGGGGTATCGAGCCCGATCCCTCCCCATTCTTCCGGGACCATCATCCCCATAAACCCAAGCTCCCCCAGCTCCCCCACAATCTCGCGGGGGAACTCCTCCTTCTCGTCCCGTTCGATCGTTCCGGGAGCGATCCGCTCGTCCGCAAATTTCCGGGCCGTTTCCCGGATCATCGTGTGCGTGTCGTTCAGCGAAAAATCCATTCAGAACCCTTGTGCGTGCCCCGTGAGTGGCCTGAAGTCTATTTCTGCGTATAGTCGTAGAAGCCGCGTCCCGATTTCCGGCCGAGCCGGCCGGCGGCAACCATCTTCTTCAAGAGCGGGCATGGGCGGTATTTTCCGTCCCCGAGGCCGTCATGGAGGACGTTCATGATTGCGAGGCAGACATCAAGTCCTATAAAATCCGCGAGCGCGAGAGGACCCATCGGGTGATTCATCCCCAGCTTCATCACCGTGTCGACGGCCTCCGGAGTGGCCACACCCTCCATCACGCAGTAGATCGCCTCGTTGATCATGGGCATGAGTATCCGGTTGGAGACGAATCCCGGAGCGTCGTTGACTTCCACCGGTGTCTTGTCGAGCTTCTCGCAAAGATCCTTCACTGCCGCAAATGTCGCATCGGACGTCGCCAGGCCGCGGATGACTTCGACGAGTTTCATGACGGGGACCGGGTTCATGAAATGCATGCCGATCACCCGGTCCGGCCGGTGTGTCACGGCGCCGATTTCCGTTATCGAGATTGATGACGTGTTGGAGGCGAGGATAACACCGGGGCGGCAGGAGGCATCGAGGCGGCGAAAGATCTCCTTTTTCGTCTCCGCGTTTTCCGTGGCGGCTTCGATCACGATATCGGCGGCGGCGGCCCCGGCGGCAAGGTCCGTGCCGGGGGAAATCCTCGAGAGGGTTTTCCCCTTCAGCTCTTCCGTCAGTGTCCCCTTCCGGACCTGGCGGTCGAGATTCGAGTCGATCGTGGCCATGCCGCGGTCGATGAGGTCCTGCCTGACGTCGTTCAACGAAACGGCAAATCCGTTCTGGGCAAATGCGTGCGCGATGCCGTTCCCCATGGTGCCGGCTCCGACGACGCAGACTCTGTGAATATCCATGGCGGGTCTCCGGAGGGTGGTGATGGGCTCTTTAGATCCGTTCCACGATGACCGCGCTCGCCTCACCCCCGCCGATGCAGATTGCGGCAAGACCCCGCGCGGCATTCTTCTGCTCGAGGGCGTGAAGAAGCGTCACGAGTATCCGGGCCCCGCTGGCCCCGATGGGATGGCCCAGCGCCACCGCCCCGCCGTTGACGTTCACTCTGGCGGGATCGAGTCCGGCGATGCGCGTCACGGCNNGTCATGCGCGCTTTTTTCAGAACGCGCGCGATGCTGTCCGCCGGCGCGGTCGTGAACCAGACGGGGTCCTTTGCAGCGGAGGACTGGGCGACGATCCGGGCAATGGGCGCCAGGCCGAGCTCATCGGCTTTCGCCCTGGACATCACAACAAGCGCGGCGGCCCCGTCGTTGATCTTGGAGGCGTTTGCCGCCGTCACGGTGCCGTCCTTTGTAAATGCCGGTTTCAGCCGCGGGATCTTGTCGAAATTGGTCTTGAAGGGCTCTTCATCGTCGGCAACGGAGGACGTTGTCCCTTTCCCCGCGGGCACCTCGACCCCGACGATCTCCTTGCGGAACCTCCCCGCCTTCTGCGCTTCCTGCGCGCGCCTGTAGCTCACTATCGCAAACTCATCCTGGGCTTCCCGGGGGATGCTGCATTCCCTGGCGCAGACTTCCGCGGCGTTCCCCATCATGTAGTTGTTGTAGACGTCCCTGAGCCCGTCCCGGATGATAACGTCCACGAGCTCGCCGTTCCCCATCCGGTACCCTTCGCGGGCCCTGTCGAGGAGGTACGGGGCGTTCGACATGCTCTCCATCCCCCCGGCAACCACGACGTCGGCGTCCCCGGAGACGATCGCCTGCGCCGCCAGCATCACCGCTTTCAGTCCCGATCCGCAGACCTTGTTCACTGTCATGCACTCGACGGACGTCGGGAGTCCCGCGAAAATCGCCGCCTGCCGTGCGGGCGCCTGCCCTACCCCCGCCTGAAGCACGTTCCCCATGATCACTTCCTCGACCGCACCGGGAGGGACGCCCGCGCGCCGGATCGATTCCGCGATCACCGCCGCGCCGAGCCGCGGAGCGGGGATGGCGCTCAGGGCTCCGAGGAAACTCCCCACCGGAGTCCTGCACGCGCTGACAATGACTGGTTCGTTCAAGGGACCTCTGCCTGGTCTGTGAAGCGGGACAGGGGCGTCGTGTTGGGCGCCCCTGTCCGCGGGAGGAGATATCAGCTGCTCATGGAGCGGAGGAATTCCTTGTTGGACTTCGTCCCCCGCATCTTCTCGAGCGAGAACTCCATCGCCTCGACCGTGTTAAAGTCGGAGAGGAGTTTCCGCAATATCCAGATCCGGTTGAGATCGTCCGCGTCGATGAGGAGTTCTTCCTTCCGGGTGCCGGAGCGGTTGACGTCCATGGCGGGGAAGATCCGTTTGTCGCTCAGCTTCCTGTCGAGGATGATTTCCATGTTGCCGGTCCCCTTGAACTCCTCGAAAATCACCTCGTCCATGCGGCTTCCCGTCTCGACGAGGGCCGTTGCGACGATCGTCAGCGATCCCCCCTCCTCGATGTTGCGGGCGGCGCCGAAGAACCTCTTGGGCTTGTGGAGCGCATTGGCGTCGACGCCTCCGGAGAGGATCTTGCCCGAGTGCGGAACAACCGTGTTGTGCGCCCGTGCGAGGCGTGTGATGCTGTCGAGAAGGATGACGACGTCCTTCTTCGCTTCCACGAGCCGCTTCGCCTTTTCGAGGACCATGTCCGATACCTGGACGTGGCGTTCGGGCGGCTCGTCAAACGTCGAGCTCACGACCTCGGCGTTCACCGAGCGCTCCATGTCCGTCACTTCTTCCGGGCGCTCGTCGATGAGGAGCACGATCAACTTCACTTCCGGGTGATTGCGCGTGATGCTGTTGGCGATCTTCTGCAGGAGGATGGTCTTGCCGGCTTTCGGGGGCGAGACGATCATCCCGCGCTGTCCCTTGCCGATCGGCGCAAGAAGATCCATGATCCTCATCGAGTATTCGCCGGGGGCCGTCTCGAGCTTGATCGCGGAGTTCGGATAGAGCGGCGTCAGGTTGTCAAAGAGGACGCGCTCGCGGATCGAGTCGGGGTTCTCGTCGTTCACCGCCTCCACCCGGAGCAGCGCAAAGAACCTCTCCCCTTCCTTCGGAGGGCGGACCTGTCCGCTCACCGTATCGCCGGTGCGCAGGTTGAACTTTTTGATCTGTGAGGGGGAGACGTAGATGTCGTCGGGGGAAGGAAGATAATTATAGTCGACAGACCGGAGAAACCCGTATCCGTCGGGCAGAACTTCCAGTACACCGCGGCTGAACGTCAGCCCCCCCTGTTCGGTCTGCGCCTCGAGGATCTTGAATATCAGTTCCTGTTTCCGGAGATCGCTGTACCCGTTGATATTGAGATCTTTGGCAATCTGGTTGAGCTCAGCGATCTTCTTGGATTTGAGCTCGGAAATGTCCATGGGCATATAGTAGAAACCTTTCTACGTGTGCAAAAAGCCGATCATCACGCGTCGCCTTTACCCGCAACACACTGAAGCATAGAATCTGAATTTGCCTGAGTAAGGGGATTTAACGGATGGAAAACGGTACCAATACGGATGAGTTTCGAACAGGTGGAAATGAAGAGATGTGGGGCGGAGAGAAGCCTGCCCCCAGGGCTGTTAATGCAATATAGATGTTCGCTCCCCCAATGTCAAGCATTTTCGCTCTGAATGGCCATAAGTGCCTCTCCGACCACGTAATGTGATCCCGTGACAAGTACCGCTTTCGGTTTCTTCATCCGGACGGCCTTCCGGATCCCGGAGGCCACGCTCCCCCCTTTGAGCATACTGATGCCGGCTCTTTTCCCCGCCTGGTACAGCTCTCCCGCGGGCAGGGCCCGTTTCTGAACAGGCGCAACGGCGATAATCGTGCGGGCGGAAGAGGAGAGCTCTCTGAGCATACTCGAATAGTCCTTGTCCTTCATAACTCCAAAAACGGCGACAAGGTTCTTCACTTTCTGTTTTTTCAACTCCCCGGCAAGTGTCCGCATCCCTGCCGGATTGTGGGCGACATCCAACATGATGGTTTTCTTCCCTTTACGGAGCTTTTCCAGCCTCCCCCTGAGCCCGGTGTTCGCGGCCACACGCTCAAATCCGCTCCGAATGACGGGCCCTTTCAGAGCCCCGAAGAGCCTTCCCCCCGTTCTCGCGCCGAGGAGTGTGTCCAGAGCGCAGAGGGCAAGAGCGGCGTTCTGAACCTGATGCCCTCCCGAGAGGCCCGGTGTAAACCTCCCCGTTGCCAGCCGGGGCGACGAGAGTGACACTTCTCTCCCGCCCGCATGACGGACGACTGAGACGACATCCGAGGAACGGCGAACCCGGACACCGCACCGGGCTCCCCTCCTGCGAAGCACCGCGAGTACGCCGCTGTCATCCGAGCCCGTCACCGCGGGAACGGAGGGTTTGATGATCCCTCCCTTTTCGCGGGCTATTGCGCGCACGGTGTTTCCGAGGATCTCCGTATGTTCAAGGGAGACATTCGTGATAACGCTGACGAGGGGATGGAGCACGTTCGTCGCGTCAAGACGTCCCCCCAGGCCGGTTTCGATGACGGCGATATCGACCTGCTCGTCCGCAAAATACAGAAAAGCGACGCATGTCGTCGCTTCGAAGAAGGTTGCCCCGGTCTCCTCGATAAGCGGACGAAGTCTCCTGACGTACGCCACCAGGCGGTCCTCGCCCATCTCTTTGCCGTCAATCCGGATTCGTTCCGTGAACCTGACAAGGTGAGGGGAGGTGTACAGGCCCGTCCGGTATCCCGCCTCCGTGAATGCCGACGCAATGAACGCGGAGGTCGAGCCTTTGCCGTTCGTTCCGGCGACATGGATGGAGGGGAAGGCGCGTTCGGGACGGCCCGCACCGCGGACGAGCGCCCGGATATTCCTGAGGCCGAATTTCATGCCGCGGTATTCGAGCGCGTACAGAAAGCGGAGAGTGTCCCGGTAGGAGTTCACAGCCAGCTGTCGAGAATAGACACCCCTTTCCCGACATCAAGCGAACCCACAAGGGAGCCGACGTCGGCGATCCCGTTCTCGTCGCAGTACCGTTCGATCCCGGCGGCAACCTTGATCCCGGCGGCGGGATCGACAAAATTCGCCGTACCGATCTGCACGGCCGACGCGCCTGCAATCAGAAATTCGAGGGCATCGGAGGCGGTCGTAATCCCCCCGATGCCGAGAACAGGGATCCTGACCGATCGGGCCACTTCGTAGACCTTTGCAAGGGCGACCGGTTTTATGGCCGGACCCGAGAGGCCGCCCGTGACCGTCGAAAGAACGGGCTTTCTCGTCCTGACGTCTATTGCCATGCCGATCAGCGTATTGATCACGGAGACAGCATCCCCTCCCTCGCCTTCGACGGCGCGGGCAAATTCGGCGATGTGCGTCACGTTCGGCGTAAGTTTGACGAGAAGCGGTTTCTTCGTCAGGGGCCGGAGGCGGCGCGTGATGTCAGCGACCGCGCCGCAATTCGTTCCGAACGTCAGCCCTCCCTCCATCACATTCGGACAGGAAACATTGATCTCGAATCCGTCGATCCCGTCCTCCCCCTCGAGTATCCTGAGCACCTCGCAGTACTCCTCGACGGTGCTTGCGGCGATGTTCGCAATCACCGCCGTATCGACGGACCTCAGGAACGGGAGTCTTTCCTTCACGAACCTGTGGACGCCGATATTCGCAAGACCGATCGAATTCAACATCCCCCCCGCCGTCTCAACGATGCGGACCGGCGGGTTCCCCACCCGCGGCTTCAGAGAGAGCGACTTGGTGATCAGCCCCCCCAGCTTCGCGGGATCCGCCATGTCAATGCAGTCGTCCCCGTACCCGTACGTGCCGGAGGCGACGAGAACGCGGTTCTTCAGCTCGAGTCCTGCGAGGAGAAACGAAGTCCGGGCCATTGTCAGATCTTGATCGTTCGGATATCGAATGTCGGACCGTCTTTGCACATCAGCGCATACCGCTTCTCGTCACCCGCGGTCTCAACAGGACATCCCTGGCAGATGCCGATGCCGCATCCCATGGGGCCTTCAAGCGATACCTCGCACGGGATACCCTCTGCGCGCGCGAACGCTGCGACCGCCCTGAGCATGGGCGTCGGGCCGCAGGCGAATATCCTGGGGCGGCTGAGGGGATGAGCGCGGAGCGTGGCGGAGGCAAGATCGACGACGGTCCCGTGGAAACCCCTGGTCCCGTCATCCGTCGCAATATGCGGGTCCTGGAGGTATTCCGTAACCAGAACCGCCGATGTGCGGGCGCCCAGAAATGTGACGACCTGCTTCCCCTCTTTCTTGAGAGAAGACGTCAGAAGCGGGAGGGGCGCAACGCCGAGCCCACCGCCTATCAGTATTCCCGAGTCGTAGCCGAGCGAGACGGTATCAAAAGGCCTGCCGAGGGGCCCCATAACATCCAGCAGATCGCCTTTCTTCTTCCCCCGCATCGCGGCTGTGCCCCGCCCCACGACGTTGAAGACGACCTCGATGACGTTTCCATCAATCCGGTAGGCACTGAACGGGCGGCGCAGAAGCGGATCACGCGATTCTTCAACTCTGAGGTTGAGGAACTGTCCCGGTCGGACGGAGCGGCTGATGGCGGCAGAGGAAAACGACAGCGCAAATATCCCTTCTCCCGCGGTGCGGACCCCTTCCACCGGGCAGAGATCGATCATCATCTTGGAGTGGTCATTCATTCCCGGTCATCTTGTGGGGAGGGATCAGGAGGCCCTTCTTTGCAGCCATCGAATCCACGGGTGCGGGAGCCGGCCCGGGGTTGGGAATCCCACCCGGTCTTCCAAGGCTGTCGGCTGATGAAGCCGGTCCTGGGCCGGGAATTCCGCCCGGTCTTCCGAGGCTGTCGGCTGCGGCCGTCCGGCGCGCCTGGAGGGCTTTCTTTGCCGCCAGCGAATCGGCGGCCGCAGCCAGCTTATGCTTCTGAAACTGGGTTACTTCCGCAATCTTGGGGGACACACTTGTTGCGTACGGGGTCGTCGGGTAAAGGGCAATGAGCTTCGAGTAGCTTGCTATCGCGCTGTCGGGAATATAGAGTCTGTTCTCGTAGATCCAGCCGGCGGCGAAGAGCGCGCGCGAGGCAAGGGGCGATCGCGGATATTGCTGCGCGAGTTTCTTAAAGTCCTCCGCAGCGCCGGCCGAATCCCCCTTCACGAGGAGCCCTTCAGCCCGGTCATAGGCCTGCTCGGCTTCATCGACGACAGGACCCTCGGGCGGAAGCCCCAGGAATTTCCTGGCTTCCGGTGCAAATTGGGACCCGGGGAACTGCCTGACGATCTCCCGGTAGAGCGAATCCACAACGGGTTTTGAGGCAACCGAATCGCGGCCCGAATAAATCTGCGCGAGCGTGTAGAGTGCCCGCGGCGCATCCCGGCCCGAAGGGTAGTCCTCCAGGACCTCCCTGTACCAGAACTCCGCCGAGTCCGGGAGCACGATCGTGGCATAGAACAGGCCCGCAAGCTCATTCTCGGCATTCTCGCGCCTGGCATTCACCGAATCGATGGAGAGCGCCGGCACTGCCGGCGGAGGGCCCGGAGAGCGGAGGAGACCCGCAGTGTGGAGCGTATCGGAGGGCCGGGCCTGACCCGCCGTGCGAAGCGTGTCGGATGGCCGCGGCTGGCCCGAAGCGCGGAGCGTGTCTGCAGTTCGCCGAGGCGTGATCTCCGCCCGCGTGGTGTCACGGGGCGCACTGAGAACTTCGAGAAGCGTGTCGTCCTTCACTATTTCCCTGTAAAACTGGAAATAGCGCGCAAGGTACTCGGAGCGGTGCACACACAGCCTCGTAACGTCGGCCCCCTGAAATTCATTTCTTCCCTTCGTGTACGCCACGAGTGCCGAATCGTACAGGAAGAGCGTGTGTTCATACAGATCCCCGAGAGCGAAAAACGATTTTGCGGAAATCTCACTGCGGGGATAGGCTGTGTCGACACGCGTATAGTGTTCCACGGCAACCGGGAGGTTTCCCTCATCCCTATACGTGTTGGCAATCTCCAGTTCGATCTCGCCGAAGTATTCCTTGTTCTTGGCGTTCGCACGCAGAAGCTGGAGCCCTGCGAGTGCTTCGTCATACCGCCCCTGCTTCTCAACCATCCGGAGAGCGCCGATGCTCCCCCTGTACTCTCCCTGATAATTGTTGCTCGCCTTCTGCGCCCTCCAGTATGCATCCTCCGCCTCACGGTACTTCTCCATCTTCCTGTACATTTCAGCGGACATCAGCCCCGCGGACGAGCGCTGCTCCGGCGTGGCTCCGAACTCTGCCGCCTGGTCGAAATACTCGCGCGCGCTTGCGTAGTCCTTGTCCTCCTGCGCCATCTGTCCGAGAACAAGCGACGACCGCGCGATCATTCCGGCGTTCCCGTTTTTCTTCGCGTTATCCTGGACAATCAGCGCGGTCGCCCGGGCGTCGTCCCGGGCGTTCATCCGGTACTGTGCATAGGCGAGCAGGAGGCGCGCCTCGACGGCACAGGAGCCATCAGGATATCCGGCGATGATCTCGTTGAACTTCCGCTCCGCCTGCAGATTGTCATCCTCGTAGTAGTATGCCTTCCCGATCATCAGCAGCGCATCGTCGACGAGCTTTGAATCGGCATGGTACTGCAGCAGCTTCGAGCATTTCGCGATCACCGATTCGAGCTTGGTCTTGGTCCCCGACTGGATATTGAACTGCCCAAGCCAGGTCCGCCCGCCCGGACGGCTGTCGAGCTGGGTCATCACCTCGTCTTCCGCCTGACCGAACAGCGTCTGGGCGTTATAGTAGGTATTGAAATATGCCGACACGAAGTCGGTGACCACGCAGGAAGAAATTACAGACGCCGTGAGCGGGATCAAAAGGCAGAGGACGACGGTGCGGATGTTCGGTACTTCGATGGACTTCGCGGAACGTATTGCCAAGGCAGGGCTCCAATTGCGCGCTTCCCTATCAACATACCCATTCTGTCGTGGAATGTCAACTCCGCGGTTAAACCGCCGGGAGTCCGCGCGCGTCCAATCATGCAAAGAGGGTTCATCAACATTCAAGAGAGGAAAGGTACACCGATGCGGACATCAGCGGCGATTCTTTGTGCACTGATCATCACCGGGGGGACGATTGCGCTGTCGCAGCCGGATCCCGCGGACCACCCTACTCCGCCTCCCCAGCGGGGACGAAGGGAATTCATGGAAAAACTGGGGTTAAGCGATAAGCAGAAAGCCGATATCGCAGGTCTGCGGACCGAGATGGAAAAATCGATGGTCGGGATACAAGCCAAAATCAAGCTGGCGCGCATCGACATGAAAGCCCTTGCGGCGGCGGAATCTCCCGACAAGGCGTCGATTGAGGGGAAACTGAAGGAGATCAACGATCTCCAGTACCAGGAGAAGAAGGAGGCCGTCGACCACCTGTTCGCCGTCTACGCACTCCTCACTCCGGAACAGAAAAAGACGTTCAAAAACCAGATGATGGCAAGACTCTCAGGCGGAGGGATGGGGCGGATGGGCCGGCGATGGCAGGGGTTCCACAGGGAAATGCCGGAAGATCGCGCCCCGCACTGAGGACGCAGGAGAAAGGGGAGGGAGGACGCTCCCTGTCCTTTTTTTGATTGCAGCGACTAGGCCGGGTTTGTGGGCCTGATGTCGATTTCGCTAAAATTGCTTCTGACGGGCGCCGTCACGGCGAAAATCACTGCGGAGGCGACATCCTCCGGCTGCGTTATCTGAGGTCCCTTCTTCCCCGAGGACGAGAAGTCCGTGTCCACGGACCCCGGGCAGATAGTGACGACCCGGATATTGTGCTCGCGCACCTCCAGCATGAGCGATCCCGCGAACCCGCGCAAGGCCCATTTTGTTGCGCCGTATCCCGCCCCCCCCTTGAACGTGTTCTTTCCCGCAAGCGACGCTATGTTGACAATTGCTCCGCTTCGCGCCCGAATCATCGACGGAAGCACGCTCCGTGTCGCCAGAAACACCCCGCGCATATTGACGTTCCACATCGCGTCGAAATCGGACACTTCCATCGCAACCACCGGCTTGAACACCCCGATCCCGGCATTGTTCACCAGTATGTCCAGGGCCCCGCTAATTTTGAGGGACTCCGCTGCAAGGTGGTTCACCTGGCGCTCGTCGGTGATGTCCGCGCGGACAGGAGTGGCTGCCCCGCCCGAGGTGCGGATATCGCCGGCAAGCCTCTCGATCTCGGCCAGCGTCCGTGAAGCGAGGACAACGTGCGCGCCCTCCGACGCAAGGGCCCGTGCAATCGACTTGCCTATCCCCCTGCCGGCGCCGGTTACAATCGCGACCTTTCCGGCCAGCCTCGCTTCACTCATGCGGAACCGTCCTGCCTAGAGTTTTGATAGTTCGCTGCCGATCAGGTTAAGGAACTCCGAGCGGGTCTTGACGTCGTCCCTGAACGTGCCGAGCATGGCGCTCGTCGTCGCGACGGAATTCTGTTTCTCCACTCCCCGCATCATCATGCACATGTGCCTGGCCTCCATCACGACTCCCACACCCTGGGGATTGAGGGCGTCAAAGAGCGTCTGGGCGATCTGCTGCGTCAGGCGTTCCTGCACCTGCAGGCGCCGGCTGAACACCTCGACAATCCGTGGTATCTTGCTGAGGCCGACGATCTTCCCTTTCGGGATATAGGCCACGTGCGCCCGGCCGAAGAAAGGGAGCATGTGGTGTTCGCACATGCTGAAGAAATCGATCTCCTTGACGATGACCATCTCACTGTACGTCTCGCTGAATATCGCGCCGTTCAGAACCTTCTCCACGTCCTGACGGTACCCGTCCGTGAGAAACTCCAGAGCTTTGGCCACACGGCGGGGAGTCTGGAGGAGCCCCTCACGGCTCGGGTCCTCCCCCAGCTCGGTGAGCATCTGCGTCACAAGCCCCTCCAGCGCCCCTCGCTTCAAAAGAACCTCTTCCATGTCCTCAGGCTCCCCGGTATTCAACGACATTGTTCTCCGACTCATAGAGCTTGATCGAGTACAGCTCCCCCTCGGTGATCTTCGGGGAAAGGATTTTCCAGAATGCGATCGCGATATTCTCCGCCGTGGGGATCGATCCTTTCATGAAGTCGACGTCCAGGTTGAAGTTCTTGTGGTCGACCCTATCGATCAACTCCTTCTCGATAATGTCGGCAAGGACCTTAAGATCGATCACCATCCCGCTTTCCGCAGGCGGGGTTCCCGCAACGGTCACCTCAACGGTGTAGTTATGGCCGTGACCGTTCGGATTATTGCACTTTCCGAAGACCCGGTTGTTCTTTTCGTCCGACCAGGAGGGATTGTACAGCCGGTGCGCGGCGCAGAAATACCCTCTGCGCGTTACGTAAACCATCGTTTTCCTTTCAGTCATATCACACTCACCCGAGCAGGCCGAGGAGCTCATCCACGTGACCGCCGACTTTTACTTTCGGGAATATATGCGTAATGATCCCCTGACCGTCGATGACGAATGTCGTCCGCTCG
Organism: Ignavibacteriota bacterium; assembly: GCA_003157485.1. Lineage (GTDB taxonomy): Bacteria > Bacteroidota > Ignavibacteria > UBA10030 > UBA6906 > Fen-1273. The sequence goes on along the minus strand of PMJQ01000167.1, from coordinate 4,642 downwards.
ATCCCCATGAATTTTCTCCCGTACATGCTCTTCTCCTTCCAGACTCCGTATTTCTTCACGAGCTCTTTCTTCTCGTCGCTGGCAAGGGGAAACGGAAGCTCAAATTTGTCCGCAAACTTTTTGTGCGAGGCAACGCTGTCGGCGCTCACCCCCACGACAACTCCCCCCTTCTTCGCGATCACTTTGATGTTATCCCTGAAATCGCAGGCCTCTTTCGTGCAGCCCGAGGTGTTATCTTTCGGATAAAAGTACAGAATGACGGTTTTCCCTTTCAGAAGCTTCAGAGAAACGGTCCCGCCATTGCCGTCCGGAAGGGAAAAATCCGGGGCCTTCGATCCCACGGAGAGTTTGGGCATAATGACTCCGGTCGTTCAGGAGATGTCAGTGAGAGGAGAGCGCCTTTTCGATGTCGCCGTACGGGGGTTCGACGCCGGGATCGTCGGTGATCCACGCGTACTGCACGATGCCGCCCTTATCGAGAACGAACACGGCCCTCTTGGACGCGGAGTAGGATTTCAACCCTGCAAATTCCGCGTAGAGGCCCCCGTAGCTCTTGCTCACTTCCTTTGTGAAGTCGCTCAGGAGAGGAAACGTGATCTTGTTCTGTTCGGCGAACGCTCTGTTCGCAAACGGTGAGTCGACGCTGATCCCCACGACCTGGGCGTTCAGCGAGCCGAACGATGCAAGTGAATCGCGGAACGTGCACATTTCCTTCGTGCAGACGCCCGTGAATGCGCCGGGGTAAAACGCCAGGACCGTTGGTCGCCCCAGAAATTCGCTCAGCGATCGGGATTTCTTCTCTGTGTCGTACAGCGTAAATGCGGGCGCCCTGTCTCCTTTTTTCAATGCCATAAGCTCCTCCTTTTCATGTCGTCCGGTGTGTGACGGGCAGGACGGTATTCTCCCCGCCGGCCCGTCGTGTTCGCCCTTCAAGGAACAATCACCGGACGGCAGAGGTTCCTTTGAAATGAGCGGGCTGTAGCGTTACTTTATCTGGTTTCTGAAGTACTCGACGGTTCTCCGCAGACCCTCTTTCCTGTCGACTTTCGCTTCCCAGTGCAGTATCGTGCGGGCGCGCGTTGTATCAGGACGCCGGACCTTCGGATCATCCTCCGGGAGCGGCCTGTGGATGATCCTGCTCTTGCTCCCTGTCAGGGCAATGATCTCCTTTGCAAGATCGAGCATCGTGATCTCGTCCTCATTGCCGATATTGACGGGGTCGGCCTCGTCGGAGAGGAGAAGACGATGGATCCCTTCGATCAGGTCCTCGACGTAGCAGACGCTTCGCGTCTGGCTCCCCTCTCCGAACACGGTGACGTCCTCACCCCGGAGAGCCTGCGCAAGAAACGACGGGATCGCCCTGCCGTCGAGCAGCCGCATGCGGGGACCGTAGGTGTTGAAGATCCGGACAATGCGTGTCTCGGTGCCGTGATACCGCCTGTAGGCCATCGTCATCGCTTCGGCAAACCGCTTCGCCTCGTCGTACACCCCGCGGAACCCGACCGGGTTCACGTTCCCCCAGTAGGTCTCCGGCTGAGGATGCACAAGAGGATCGCCGTAAACCTCGGACGTCGACGCCAGGAGGAACCTTGCTCCCTTGGCTTTGGCAAGCCCCAGCGCCTTATGCGTACCGAGCGAGCCGACCTTCAGCGTCTGGATCGGCAGTTTCAGATAGTCGATCGGGCTGGCCGGTGATGCGAAATGCAGTATATAATCGACAGGTCCATCGATGTACATGAACTCGGTGACGTCGTGCTTGATGAACTTGAATCTCTCGTTCCCGAACAGATGTGCAATGTTCTTGAGTTCTCCGGTCACAAGGTTGTCGATGGCAGTTACCCTGTGCCCCTCTTTGAGAAATCTGTCACAGAGATGGGAACCCAAAAACCCCGCACCTCCCGTTACCACGGCGTGCTTTTCCGTCATGACGGTCATAGAAGTTCCCGAGATTGATGAATGAATTTACTTGGTCACGCCCCCCCGGCCGATGCCGTAATAGACAAAGCCCCTTTCGACCATGATGCGGGGATCGTAGATGTTCCGCCCGTCGAATATCACGGGCTGTTTCATCATGGACCTCATCCTCTCGAAATCAGGCCGCCGGAAGTCGTTCCATTCCGTGGCGATAACCAGAGCATCCGCTCCCTTGAGGCATTCGTAGTTGTTGTCAAAGTACTTCACCGTATGTCCGATCTTCCTCTTCATCTCTTCCATTGCTTCCGGGTCGTGAGCGCGGACCGTCGCCCCCGCTTTAAGGAGCGCGGCAATGATCGACAGGGATGGCGCATCACGCACATCGTCGGTGTTCGGTTTGAACGACAGGCCCCAGAGCGCGACAGTCAGTCCCTTGATCTTGCCTTTGAAGTGGTTCTCGATCTTCTCGGGAATGACAAGCTTCTGCTGTTTATTGGCGGATTCAACCGACCGAAGGATTTGCAGTTCGTGGCCGCACGAACTCGACGTGTTCAGGAGGGCAGCGACGTCTTTGGGGAAGCAGGAGCCCCCGTATCCGATCCCGGCGAAGAGGAATTGCGTCCCGATTCTCGCGTCGGTCCCCATCCCTTTCCGGACCAGGTCCACGTCGGCGCCGACCTTCTCGCACAGGTTCGCTATTTCGTTCATGAACGTTACCTTCGTCGCAAGGAACGAGTTCGCGGCGTACTTCGTGAGCTCGGAACTCCTTTCGTCCATGACGATGAGCGGATTTCCCGTTCGGATAAACGGGGAGTACAGCTCTTCCATCATCGCCAGTGCGCGCGTGCTTCGCGTCCCAACCACGATTCTATCGGGTTTCATGAAATCATTGACCGCCGCGCCTTCCTTGAGAAATTCCGGGTTGGAGACCACGTCAAAATCGAACGTCGTTTCTTTCGCGACGATATCCCGAACCCTGTCGGCAGTTCCCACGGGGACGGTGCTTTTGTTCACGATCACCTTGTACCCGTTCATGTACTTGCCGATCAGCTTCGCCACGGCAAGAACGTGCTGGAGGTCCGCCGACCCGTCTTCAGACTGCGGCGTGGGGAGCGCCAGGAATATGATGTCCGTCCCGCGAACCGCCTTCTCCAGGTTCTCGGTGAATATGATTCTCCCGTCCGCAAGATTTTTTGTAAGCAGGTCGGAGAGCCCCGGCTCGAATATCGGGCTCTCCCCCTTCTTGAGGAGGCGGAGTTTGCGTTCATCATTGTCAACACAGATCACATCGTTTCCGCTCTCGGCAAAGCACGTTCCGACAACAAGCCCCACGTAGCCGCTGCCAATGACACTCAGTTTCAATGTTCAGCCCTTTCCAGGTGAGATAAAATGAACGAACAACGGGAATATAGCGAAAAAGGGGATTATTCAAAAACGGCGGCTGAATGTCGGATCAGGCAGCACCGGGGCTACCAGCCGGCGGATGATCCCGGTCAGTATGCTCCTTTGCCGAAGATCACGACGGGGAATGTCTGGGCGAGGATCTCGATATCGAAGAGTAGCGACTGCTTTTCGATGTAATAAAGGTCAAGGAGAACCATGTCCCGGAATCCCAGATCGCTCCGCCCCGAGATCTGCCAGAGCCCTGTTATCCCGGGTTTTGTTTTCGCCCGATGACGGTAGTAGCCCCCCATGTGTTCACCATCCCGGAGGAGGGCAAAATCCCCCACCGGGAGAGGACGGGGGCCGACAAGGCTCATTTCCCCCTTGAGGACATTAAAGAGCTGCGGAAGCTCGTCGATGCTGAACTTCCGAATGATCTTCCCGACGCGGGTGAGCCTGGGGTCGTTTCTTAACTTAAACAGTGCCCCGCTTGATTCATTGAGCTGAAGCAGGGTTTCTCTCTGCTCATCCGCGGAATTATGCATGCTTCTGAATTTGTAGAACTCGAACGGTTTGTCCTCGTCCGTGAGAGAGCGTTTCTGCTTGAAAAATACAGGGCCGTGCGATTCGAGCTTCGTCGCAATTGCCACGAAAAGAAAGATGGGTGAGGTGAGTGTGAGTCCGACAACTGCACCTACGATGTCGAATACACGCTTGATCCAGCGCTTGAGAGAGTCGGTCTTTCGTCTCGTAGGCGTGAAAAGCGGAATGCCCGCAATGTCATGGAGCCGGGCTTTGGAAAACAGATAGTCAGACTCGGGAGAAACAACGCGCATCCCGATTCTCCTGCGTTTGCAGAGCTCCTCAAGCTGGTCGAACGAGCCGTTCAGATTGGCCGAGGAAAAGACAATCAGGCGGATCTTCTTCTCTCTGACAATCGACTCGACCTGATCTGCCCGGACATGCATGGCGCCATCGTCACCCGGCTCGTGAGGGATCCTGAGTAAGCTCACAACATCGTAACCGAGTTCCGGGTACCCCTCAATCTTATGGATCAGGCGATTCAATGCGGGCTCTGCCCCGATAGCGAGCGTATTCCACCGGCCGTAACCCTTCTCCTGCGCTACGTCCACCAGGTTCCGCAGGATTACCCAACCGATGAAATAAAGCGTGGGGAAAACAGCAAACAAAAGGAGAACGAAGTACCGGGAATACGAAAGGCTCTGCGCGAGGAAAAGAGAGCTGAGTATAATCGCACTCCCGATGAAATACCCCTTCCCTGCATTGAACATATGCCGCTGGATGGAGGAGTTGGAAATTGTGCGGTAGAGCCCTACAGCGGTGA
>PMJQ01000072.1 GCA_003157485.1 Ignavibacteriota bacterium | reverse complement strand
GACGCTCCTGGTGGTCGTGCGCGTGTGGGATGCCATTTTCGACCCGGTGATGGGTGTCGTTGCGGACCGGACAAAAACCCGGTGGGGGAAATTCCGCCCCTGGATCCTCTGGACGGCCGTCCCATTCGGCCTGATGGGATTCCTCGCATTCGTCACTCCCGATTTCAGCCCGGGCGGGAAGCTCGTGTATGCCTACTGCACGTATATCGTGCTGATGATGGTCTATTCCGCCAACAATCTCCCCTATTCGGCGTTGAGCGGCGTGATGACGGGGGATCTCGGGGAACGGACAAGCCTCTCGTCGTACAGGTTCGTTTTCGCGATGATCGCACAGCTTATTATACAGGGCCTTGCGCTCCCGATGGTGAGCTACTTCGGCCAGGGGAACAGCGCCACCGGGTACCAGTACACGATGGCGATATTTTCGACGCTTGCGGTCGTCCTCTTCTTCATGACATTTGCCACGACGCGCGAGCGGATCCAGCCGGACCCGGCACAGAGGGCGTCGGTCAGACAGCATTACAGCGACCTGATGAAGAACGGGCCCTGGCTGGCGATGTTCGCGCTGACGCTCATCCTCTTCATCACACTGGCGATGCGCGGGAGCGTTGTCTTCTACTACTTCAGGTATTACCTGCATGTCGATAACTACGAGAGGCTCTTCGGCCTGTTCAACGTGCTGGGGACCGCCTCGACGATCATCGGCATATTCTTTTCCAAGGGGCTCGCGATGCGGTTCGGGAAGCGGAACGTCTTCATCTGGGGCCTGGCCGGCACCGCGCTCTTTTGCGCCCTTTTCGTCGTTCTCCCCCCGGACGCGATCCCGTTCATGTTCGCTGCCGAGATGCTCCGGCAATTCGTCTACGGGTTCACGATCCCGCTACTCTGGGCGATGATGGCGGATGTGGCTGATTATTCGGAATGGAAAAATAACCGCCGTGCCACGGGGATCATATTCTCGGCGATCGTGTTTGCGCTCAAGGCGGGACTCGGGTTCGGCGGCGCGATAACCGGGTACGTCCTTTCAACCTACGGGTACGTTCCCAATGCAGTGCAGAGCGCGTCGGCGCTGAACGGGATCGTGATGACGATGAGCATTTACCCCGCGTCGACTTTTGCGCTTTGCATTGTCTGCCTGTTCTTCTACAGGATAAACAAACAGGCCGAGATTCAGATCACGACTGAGCTGACGGAGCGGCGCAAAGGGTTTGCCGCCCTTCCGGCGTAAAGAGAACTGTCCATACGGTGATGTACTGCACCACATTCTGAGGGAGGTCACAATGGTTCCTGGATACTCTGGGAGAAGCGTGTGGGGGATGTGTGCGTTGCTGTCGATCGTTATGCTGCAGTCGGCGTTTGCGCAGGGGGTCGGCACGATCAAGGGGACGGTCTACGACAAGACGTCGAAGGACAAATTGCCGGGGGCCAACATCGTTGTCAAGGGGACGAGCGTGGGGACGACGACAAACCTTGACGGGGCGTTCATTGTCAGAAACGCACCGGCGGGGGACCAGACGATCGTGGTCACGTACATCGGGTACGTCAGCACAAGCACCGTGGTGAAAATCGGCGATGGAGAGACCGTCACACGGGATTTCAATCTCTCCCCCACGACGATCGAGGGATCGGAGGTCGTCGTCACCGCACAGTCGCAGGGTCAGCTCCAGGCGATCAACCAGCAGATATCGTCGAACAAGATCGTAAGCGTTGTGTCTGAAGCCAAGATACAGGAGTTGCCCGACTTCAACGCGGCGGCGGCAATCGGCCGGTTGCCCGGCGTGTCGACGCTCCAGAGCTCCGGAGAAGCAAACAAAGTCGTCATCAGGGGACTTGCTCCTCAATTCAACGAAGTGGCGGTGGGCGGTATTACGCTTGCCTCGACAGGGAGCACGCAGATAGGGGCGGCGTCCCAGGGGGGGACATCGGGGTCAATCAATACCGACAGGAGCGTCGACCTGACGACGATCACCCCGTACATGCTCAAGACCGTCGAGGTCTACAAGTCGCTGACGCCCGACATGAATGCAAACGCGATCGGCGGATTTGTGAACATGGAATTGAGAGAGGCCCAGGAGGGATTCAAAACAGATCTCCTGATGCAGTCGGGCTATACGCAAAAGAGCGGGAGGTACGGCAACTACAGGTTTGTCGCCGCCGCGAGCGACCGGTTTCTTGACGGTGACCTCGGGGTCTACGTGCTGGGGAACACGGAAAAGTATGACCGGGACGCGGACAACATGAGCGCCGGATATGAAACCCAGAGCTCTACCGTTCAGCCTGATGGTTATAGGCCCGTTCAGGTCACTACCGTGACTCTGGATCGCCATTTTGAAACACGGGAACGTTTCGGAGGGAATCTGATCATTGACTACAAGCTTCCTTCCGGATCAATAAAGTCGATCAATCTCCTCAGCCGGTTGAATTCCAACTCTAATGATTATCAGACTCTCTATGATTACAAGTTCCATAATATCAACTTCCGGTACAACCAGGGAATCAACAAAACGGACATGGCAGTCAATACCCTTGCGTTTGAAAACGACTTTGGATTCATGTCCGCGGAAGTGAAGGCTGCCAACACGTATTCCCGGAACTTCAGCCCCGACGCCCCCCAGTTCGACTTTACACAGACGGGGGGAATTCCGGGAGGGCAGAGCGTGAACACCGTTCCGGAGGCGCTCATCCCCGCGGTGAACTACAAGGGACCGGGGCAGATATATCTTACCAATGTCAGCCTCTTCAGCGCCGACTACAAGGAAAACGACCAGGTCTACAAGGCCGATCTCAAAGTTCCGTTCAACGTCGAGAGTGTCACATCGGGGTTCATCAAGTTCGGCGGTGAATTCCGCTACAATTACCATACAAATCAACAGGGGACTCCGTATGCGAGTCTCCGGGGGGGCGGCACCGGGATCAGCGCCCAGCTTGTGAACCTGGTTGCGCAGCGGTTCAATCTGAGGATTGATTCGACGGTAAACGAATTTGCAGGAACGGATTTTACATCGCCCGACGGGAGCCTCACCAACTCATTCCTAAATAACCGGTTTGGGGGTCTTTTCTGGGCAGGCCAGACGGGAGTGCTGAACGACGTCGTGCATTACCTCCCGACGGTCCCTTCGATAAGCGCGATCAACAGCACCGGACAAAACCCGGGAGGGTGGTTTGACTCACCGTACCAGCGCCTTCCCAACAGCTACAAATACATAGAGAAATACTATGCCGGCTATGCAATGACGGAATTGAACTTCCTGCAGAATATTATGGTCGTCGGTGGTGTCCGCTGGGAAGAAGTCCAGTCATGGTTTGATGCATTCAACCTTGCCGACGGACGTGATGCCACCAAACAGACCATCGATACGGTCTCGGCTCATCCGCGGAATCGTTTCTTGCTCCCTATGGTGCAGGCAAAATGGGATGTGCTTGATTGGGTTGATGTGCGATATTCCTTCACGCAGACACTGGCCCGGCCGGACTACAGCCAGCTTTCGCCACATTTCAATATGGATTATACTCAGACCAATGTCTGGGCCGGCAACCCGAAGCTGAAAACGGCAGAGGCGAACAATCATGACCTCTTCATTACGTTGCACAACAGTGAGCTGGGGCTTCTTGCCCTGGGAGGATTCTACAAGGAGGTCGTGAATTTTACCTACTACACGCAGTACAAGCTGCACACTTCTCCGCCTCCGGGGCTCGACTCAATCGGGTCGTACGTCGTTCACACGGGAAGCGGGGTGGTCTCTCCCAAGGACGGCGCAACGCTCAACACGTACGTCAACAGCCCGTACAAAGCGTTTGTGCGTGGCCTCGAAGTGGACTTCCAGACGAGGCTCTGGTATCTGCCCGAGCCGCTGAACGGGATCGTCCTCGGGGTCAACTATACCCATATCGCTTCGGCCGCGACGTATCCGTGGAGGAATGATACGACAATCGTCGTCCCCCCCCGTTCGGTGAAAGTCATTACGCTTGACCGTACACGATCCGGACGCCTGATCAACCAGCCGAATGATGTTCTGAACGCGTACATCGGCTACGACTACAGGGGATTTTCGGGCCGTCTTTCGTTCCTGTTCCAGGGGAACTCCGTGAGCTATATAGGGCCTTTTGCAGAGCAGGACGGATTCACCCAGGATTATGTGCGCGTGGATGCTTCGGTACGGCAGATGCTCCCCTGGGCCGGCCTTCAGGTATTCCTCGACGTCAGCAATCTCAACAACAGGATGAACGAAGCGATCCAGGCTTCAATCAGGGGTTTCTCGTCCGAGCAGTTCTACGGCCTCACGGCCAACCTCGGGCTCAGATTTACCATGTAGGGAATTTTCGACGACGGACGTCAATTCATCAAAAAAACAGGAGGTGTAACATGAAACACTGCGCGTGGGCAATTGTTCTCATTGCAGCGCTCTTTCCCGCTCTGATGTTCGCACAAACTGACACTGTGGATGTGCCGGACTTCTTTGCGAGCGGCGAAGGGACGCTCAACACCGCCGTTTCGGCGGCGATTACCGCCGGAACCCTGTCCAACAAAGTATTCCGGTTGGCGCCGTACGGTCTGTATGTCCTGAACGCGACGATTACCGTCCCCGCGGGAAAGAAGCTGACGCTCGTTTCGGCAGACCCGGGAACCACGCAGCAAACTGCTCCGCCGATGATCTGCTGGACTCCGAGCACCGGCGTAAGCACGACGTGGAACTTCGACTGCTACGGTGATATCTACATGAAGAACATCTGGCTGCTCTATGCCACGACGAACACGGCCGGACTTGGCACGCAGGTCGGCACGGCGTTGAACATAGACGAGGACACGACCGATCACGTGAACGTCGGCAGATTTCAGAATGTGATAATCGATTATGCGCCCATAGGAGGCGGGGGTGGGGCTGTGACGGTCTCGGCAACACACGCCCGGCTCTCGTTCGACGGCTGTTACTTCCGCAACTGCACGGATACACACTTCCGCTACTATGGAAGAGCCGTTTCGTTTACGTTCAACACGTCGGGCTGGCATATTGACAGTCTCTCATTTGTGAATACGACGTTCGCCAACATGGGATATGTGTATATGCAGGAAGGTGCAGAATATGCGGACTACGTGAAATTCAACCACTGCGACTTCCTCAATACGATCATGTACACGACTGAATCCGGTTGGTGGCACTGGCTTTCCATCACCAACTCTATTTATGTTAACCCCTATATGTACGGATACACCCCCTCGGTCGACGGTGCCACGCCGACCGGTGGGTCTGTGAATATCGACAGCATAGGGACGACGAATTTCGCGTTCTCGGTCCCCTTTACGGAAAACCAGCGGCACATCCTCTTCGCAAACAACAGCTATTTCACTGAGAAATGGCTCAGGGACTACATGGCTCCCTATGATGCGGTAAACAACCCCACGGGAGGCAACCCGTACTCCAACGCCGCCGCTCTGGTCAAAGCGGATAGCGTCCCCCGGGCGATGCCGCTCATGAGCGCGAAGACGCTGTCGTTCTTTAACAACAAGTCCGTGTGGCCCTATATCTCGATGAAGAACATCCATGATTCCACCGATCCGGGATTTCTCATTCCGCCGACGAACATCGTGGGAATCAAGAGTTTCCTCCTGCGCAAGTGGACGGACAACTCCGACACGACCTGGGCATTTGACCCCAATTCGGACATCAATCAGGGCTGGCCGGTGAATGAACAGCTGCGTTACAGCAACGCGACTCTGAAGACCGCCTCGACGAGCGGGGGTCCTATCGGGGACTTATACCGCTGGTGGAACAGCCAGCCGACCGTCTATGCGAACTGGAAGGCCCAGGCCGCCACGGAAGACCAGACAATCTCGAATTGGCTTACGAACGGCATTACGGGAGTCACCGCGGGTCCGGTCGGCAGTCCTCTGGCATTTGCACTGAGCCAGAACTATCCGAATCCGTTCAACCCATCGACGCAGATCAGCTACTCAGTTCCGCAGAAAGGTCAGGTGACGTTGAAAGTCTTCAACGTGCTGGGAATGGAAGTGGCGACGCTCGTCTCGGGCATCCAGGACGCCGGGAAACACGCTGCAACGTTTACCGCTGCCAGTTTCTCGAGCGGCGTCTACTTCTACAGACTGCAGGCCGGGGGAGCATCCCTGACCAGGAAAATGTTGTTCGTCAAATAACCTTTGCTCAAGTGATTTCCTGTTCAGGCCACGGGATGAACAGGGTGAGTCTGTGTATGTCCTGCGTTAGTGCAGAGAATGAAAGGAGGTGAATCGCACCGAAGATCAAATCCCCTTGAAGGGATAATAAGCAGCACTAACTAACGAAACACCCGGAACAAATAAGTATGGAGGTCTTTATGAAGACGCTCTTGCGACTAAGTGCAGCGGTGGCGCTTCTCTTGCTGCTGGGCACGGGCACGCTGGTCGCCCAGGAAGTTGTGTTCAATGCGGGACCGGCCGTCACTCCGACGTTTGGCGCTTCAAACGGCGGTTTCGCGTGGTTGGATCTGAATGGAGATGGCCTTCAGGATGTCTTCATTCCACCCAATAATGTTTTGCTGAACCACCTGACGTATTTTACCTCAGCGGCGGCCACAAAGACGGCGGCTCTCTCGGCAAATGTAAACTCCGTCGGCGGACTCTTCGCCGATTTCAACGGCGACGGCGTTCCTGACGTGTGGTCGACAAATAACGCCGCTCCGCAAACAGGTCTCTTTTATGACAGCGCCGGAGTGTATGTCGCGGCGACGGGGACCGGCCAACTTGCACAGGCAGGAGCAACGGGGAGCGTCTTCCAGGGAATGGCAGTAGCGGATATCAATCACAGTAATTACCTGAGCGCTGCATGGGCCTATTTTGGTCCGGGAACATGGGCTGATGGCGCCATTCTCAAGCCTGGCTTCGGTATCGAGCTCCTGAAGGGAGGTCCATCCGGCTTCACGAGGGTTGGAAAGGGAGCAGCCCCCGGGACTCTCGCCATTGATACCACCCGTGCGTTTGAGACCTGGGACGTACACTTCCTCGATGCAAATAATGACGGGTATCAGGACCTTTTCATGCCGAGTTTCCGGCACGGGTATTCGCAGTTTGACATTCAGGTCGACTCCATCGGTGCCCGCAAGGGGAGCATTCTGTACCTGAACGACGGAACCGGCAAATTCTTCGTTCCCACCGCAGCAACTCTTGGCCGGACGATCTACAATATCGATTCGGTGTCCGCCGCCGGAGTCAAGTATGGCAGAGCTGTGGCCGATACAGGGATCGTCGTCGATGATACCGTGCGTCACTTCAACGCCATTGGCAGCCAGTGGGGTGACCTCAACAACGACGGCAATGTTGATCTGATTTTGACCGGGTCGGAGACGAAAAACTTTGATGGCTTTGGCAATCAAGTGGGCATTGTTGTCGTGTACGGAAAGGGAGACGGCACGTTCACGTATAAGTGGAACGGGATTAGCATCGTTAATTCCGGACTCCCAACCTCGGGCAGTATCCGGGCATGGGACATCGGCGACTACAACAATGACGGAATTCCGGATATCTACGCCAGCACGACGTTCGGCACTACACGGTTGTTCAGAGGGAACGGCAATGGCACGTATACCGAGGTGACAAACCAGGACAACGTGGCGACCGCGGGAGGCGGGCGGGCCGGAGGGTTCGTTGACTTCAATAACGACGGCTTCCTGGATATATACAATTATACCGGACTTAATTCGGTGTTGCAGGTGAACAGCGGCAACTCGAATCACTGGATCGGCTTCACGCCTGTCGGCACGGGCCATAACATGAATGCCATAGGTGCCGTCTTCACGCTGTACACGCAGGGCGGTAGCTACAAACAAACCCGTTACATCAAGGGAGAAGGCGGTGCGGCAGGTCATGGCGACATGCGGGCCAGCTTCGGCATCGGCATCAACACATCCATCGACAGGGTCGACGTGAAGTGGCCTGATGGCACAACAGGTACCTACACGGGACTCGCCGTCGACAGATACTGGACCGTCAAGGAAGGTTCGGCCATCCCGAACATGCCGTCCCTCGTGTCCCCGCTCAACGGCGCGGTTGCCGCAGCCGTGAAGGATACGCTGAAGTGGAATGCGGCAACGGGTGCTCTTGCGTACAGTGTCCAGGTGTCCATGGATCCGGCATTCGCGAACAAGGCGATGATGGCGGTAAATGCAACAGTGGCCGGCACCAGCTATCCCTATTCCCTTGGCGCTGCCACCAAGTATTACTGGCGTGTTGCCGCTGTCAATGGCGGATTCACGAGCAGTTACACTACGGCCAATAACTTCACCACGACAGGTGGCGCGGCGGCGGCGGTCCCCACGGTGCTTGTTCCTGCACACAACGCAACGAACCAGGCCGCATTGCTGACGCTCAAAGTCGGAAAGACGTCCGATGCGTCACGGTATCTCTGGCAGGTATCGACGCTGCCGGCGTTCACCACGTTCTTCACGAATGATTCAACTGCTGATACGACATACGCAGGGCAGTTTACCGGTGGCCAGACGTTCTATCTGCGCGTGCGCGGAATGAATGATCTCGGCGCGTCCGCATTCTCTGCCATCGATACGTTCACCGTCATGACTCCGCCGGCCAAATCAACGCTGGTCTCGCCGGCGAACAGCGCGGTAAATGTCATCTCGGACAGCGTGACCTTCGTCTGGAGGTTGGTGAGTGGTGCGGCAAGCTACAACCTGCAGGTGACAAACGTCAACGGAACCACGACCTATCCGGCGACGGACACGACGTATAAGGTGTACGGGCTCGCAAAGCTCACCAACTATACGTGGAAGGTTGAGGCAGTCAACGCCGGCGGTTCGAGCTACTTCACCGGCGCCTTCGCGTTCACGACCGTCGTTGCCGCTCCCGGCGTGCCTACGGCAGTTTCGCCCGCAAGTGCTGCGGTAACTGTCGATCGTCTGACGCGATTTGTCTGGAATTCTGTACTGAATGCGACCAAATATCGCGTTCAGGTCGCCTCAGACAACGCGTTCGCCACAGTGGTGAGCGACACAGTCGTCCCCCTCGATACAACGGCAATCCTAAGAACCCCGCTGGCCTCGCAGTCAGACTACTACTGGCGTATCAATGCCCAGAACATCGGGGGAGCAAGCGCCTATTCGACTGCAAGGCTCTTTTCCACCGGGACGGTTCTTGGTGTTGACAGAGTCGTGGAAATTCCGAAGGTGTTCGGTCTCTCGCAAAACTATCCGAACCCCTTCAACCCGTCCACGACGATAAGCTACGACGTGCCG
>PMJQ01000182.1 GCA_003157485.1 Ignavibacteriota bacterium | reverse complement strand
GTCGCCGAAGGCGGCGTGCTCTGCAGAGCCGGTGCACGTGGCGCGCTTTGCAGAGCCTGTGCACGTGGCGCGCTTTGCAGAGCCTGTGCACGGGGCGCGCTTTGCAGAGCCGGTGCACGCGCCAACGTTGTCGCCAACGTTGTCGGCATCGTTGATGGCGCCGTAGCACCGGGAGCGGGGAGAGGCTCGTTCGTTATGGAACGGTAGAGCATGTCCGCAAGGCCCAGATTGCTCCGTCCCGCCATCTTTTTCGCCACCTCGGTGTCGAAAAGCGATTCCATAACGTCATTACCGAACGAATCGCCGGACTGGCCGTCCTTCGGGACCGTGCTGCGCATGCTCTTCATCATCATCCCCATGAAAATCGCTTCGAAATCCTTCACCGCCTTCTGGAGACGCGCCTTCCCCTTCGCATCGAGGACCGGAGCGTTCTTCCCCGCGGGTGCAGGGTTCGTTATGTTTTCCGCGCCGTTCATCAGATGATCACAAGCTCCGCCTTGAGCGCGCCGGATTCCCTCAGCGCCTGGAATATCGAAATGATGTCGCGCGGCGTCACCTTCAACGAATTCAGCGCACGCGCCACCTCCTGGACCGTCGCGACGCCGTTGAACGCGACAACCGTGCTCGAGTCCTCCCCGGCGGCAATCGAGGTCATCTGCGTGACGACGGTCTGGCCGTTTTTCGACATGGGCCCGGGCTGCGATATGACGGGGACGGATTCGATGTCGATGTTCAGTCCCCCGTGGGAAATCGCCACCGGAAGTATGCTCACGTTCCCGCCGATGACGACAGTTCCTGTCCGCTCATTGATCACGACCCGCGCGACCACGTCAGGGCTCACCTCGAGAAGCTCCACCAGAGAGATGAACTCGACGAGCTTCCCCTGGACCCTGTACTCCTTCGGCACGGTGATCGTCACCGTCGACGCGTCCGCCGGAATCGCCATGCGGCTCCCCATCTTCGTGTTGACCGCATCCGCGATCCGGGACGCCGTCGTGAAATCCGCCTGCGTCAGCACCACCGAGACCGTCGAGTCTCTGCTGAACGTGGTGGTGATGGATTTTTCAATCTGCGCCCCCCCCGGAATCCTCCCCGCCGCGGTGTGATTGCGCCGCAGTTCATTCCCGTTGGCCTTCACGCTGACGCCCCCCGTCGAGAGCGGACCCTGCCCCATCGCATAGATCGTCCCGTCGATCCCCGAAAGGGGGGTCATGAGAAGCGTCCCCCCCTGGAGACTCGTCGCGTCCCCCATAGAGGACACGACGACGTCGCAGATCCCCCCCTCTTTGGTAAACCCGGGGACGGTGGCGGTCACCATCACCGCGGCGACGTTTCTGAGCCTCAGGTCGGCGGGGGCGACCGTGATGCCGAATCTCTTCAGCATGCTCGTGACCGACTGGATTGTAAACGTCGAGCGCTGCGTGTCCCCCGTGTTCTCAAGCCCCACGACGAGGCCGTACCCGATGAGCTGCTGCTGACGGACTCCCTCGACGTATGCAATATCCTTGATCCTCGCCCCGGCGGGGGCGGGAGAAGGAGGCGCCGCGAGAACGGCGGCCGCCAGAACCGCAAAAGCGCATTTTCCTGTCATGATGTCATCTCACAATAGCCAGTGGAGCAGTTTTGTTATCCATCCGGGTCCCTGGGCCCGGGAGACGATCCCGTCCCCCTCGAACGCGATCTGCGCGTCCGAAATGTTGTACGAGTACAGAGAGTTGTCGGCCTGTATGTCCGACGGCCGGACGACCCCCGAAATCGTGATGACCTGCTTTTCACCGTTGACGATAATGACGCGGTTCCCGTTGATCATGAGGTTGCCGTTGGGAAGGACGGAATCGACCCGGGCGCTCAGCTTCGCCTGGACGGAACCCTTGCTTGATGTCCCCCCGGACCCCTTGAAGCCGTTCGACGTCCCGAGGCCGAGATTGACGGCGGGAGAAGTCGAGCTGGTCTGGGCCCCAACGGAGAAGTTGCTCTCGCGCGTCGAATTCGTCGATGCATCGTTTGTCGCGCTGTTTGTTTCCACGACGATGATCGTGATTGCGTCGCCGGCATGAGAAGCCTTCTGATCCGCAAACAACGATTTCATCACGTTTTCACGCATGTCCTGCGCACTGGCGGCCGCGCACACGGCGGCCCCGAGAAGGAGAAGCGGCAACACTCTGCGGCACGCGTTCATACGGTTCCCTTTCATTGTATTCTCATTCATCGAGAGCCTCGACAATGCCGGCCCCGATCACGCGCCCCCTGAGGCGATCGCGCGTGCAGGACGCCTTCACGCTAATGACTGCTCCCGGTCCGCCGTCTTCCAGGGCCATCGCGCCCGTCGATATGCAGACCCCTTTCGCGGCAGCCCGGAGTGTGACCCGGTCTCCGCGCGCCACAAGGGGGACCTGACCGAGAAGCTCTTCGAACAGGACGCTCCCCTCGGCGATAATCCTCTTCGTTCTCATCCCGGCCAGACCCAACGTATCCGCCACCGGGCGCCTGGGCCATTCGGTCGTTTCGACGCGCTCGCTCCTCACATCGCCCGCCCCGACGGCAGCACGGGCATCGAGCCGGCGGGTGGTCAGGAGGACGTTCGCGTATGTCCGCACGAACGCCGCCACCATCACGCGCCGCACCGTCACGCCGTCCACGATCACCTCCAGGGCCAGCGCAACATGACCGCGCAGTACGGGCGTCGCGGCCGGGTCGACGACAAGCCGGAGACTCCCCGACGGGACCGCGATGCTGTCGGGAATATCCCGGCACTCGACGGCATATGAGCATCCCTCCCGTACAGGGAGGCCGGCAATGTAGGCCTCCACGGAGGCGCGCAAGGCGGCTGCGCGTAGAAACATCGTGCCGGACCCCGCATGCGCGGTCACGGAGCAGAGAACAACAAGGAATATGGAGAGGGAGCGCTTCACTGTATCACCGCTGTATCCCGTTGGCGGTGCTGAGCATCTCATCGACCGCCGTGATCGTCTTCGCGTTCATCTCATATGCCCGCTGGGCCGTGATCATGCCGACCATTTCCTCCACGACATCGACATTGGAGGATTCGAGCGACCCCTGGAGCGTCTGGCCGAAACCCTCCGAGCCGGGCGTGCCGGTGACCGGCGGGCCCGATGCGGGCGTTTCGATAAAGAGACTGTTCCCGATCGCCCTGAGGCCCGCCGGGTTCACAAATTTCGCCAGCTCGATCTGACCCGCCTTCGAGGGGGTTGTTTCGTTTGCCGTCGTCACATCGATCGTCCCGTCGATGCCGATCGTTACCTTGTTCGTATCACCGCCAAGCGTAATCCCGGGCTCGAACAGATATCCCTGCGAAGTCACAAGCGTCCCGTCCGAGGAGAGCTTCAGAGATCCGTCACGGGTGTAGGCGAGCGAACCGTCAGGCATCCGGACCTGCAGGAACCCCTCTCCCTGTATCGCGACGTCGAGCGGGTTGTTCGTCGTCTGGAGGTCGCCCTGCGCGAATGTCTTGAGCGTCGCGACAGGGACAGTGCCGTTGCCGACCTGGATCTCGATCGGCACCTTGATGTTGGGATTCTGCGAGACGCCGGCGGCTTTCAGGGTCTGGTACATCAGGTCCTGAAATTCCGGCCGGCTTTTCTTAAACCCGGTCGTGTTGACGTTTGCCAGGTTGTTCGCGATGATTTCGACGTTCATCTGCTGGGCTGCCATACCGCTTGCCGCCGTGCGCAATGCTCTGTTCATTGTACCTCTCCCTTCGATTAGGTCAGCGTGGCTCTACACTTTTCCGACTTCCAGTGATTTCTCGATCGAACTATCCATCGCCTGGAGCACCTTCTGATCGGTGTCAAAACTCCTCTGCAGCTCGGTCATCGCGATCATCTCCTCGAGACCGTTGACGTTCGACTCTTCAAGGAATCCCTGCTTTACCGCCGAGGAGGATGATGTGCTCTCGGTCATGACGGCCCCCGGAGCGGCGGCGAAAAGTGTCGCGGACTCCTTGCTGAGCGATGACGTATCGGCAAAATCCACAACGCGTATTCTGCCGACCATCTCCTTATCGACAAGGACTTCACCGGTTTCCGCGATGCTGACGGTCGCCTGCTGTATTTTTTCGATATTCGGAATCCTGACGGCGCCCCCGGTCCCCTGCACCGGATAACCGTCCGCGTTCACAAGCGAGCCGTCGGGGGAAAGCCTGAAGCTTCCGCTCCTCGTGTACCGGGTCCCCCCGGGGGTATCGACCGCGAAGAACCCGCTCCCCTGTATCGCGACGTCGAGCGGGTTGCCGGTCTGCCTGAACGAGCCCTCGCTGAAATCGACCCCCTCGGTCACCTTCACGGCATCAAGGTCGCCGCCGCCGGTGGACTTCCCCGCCGCGGAATCGTTGAGCATCTGCACGAACAGCCTGTCCCCTTTGAAACCGGTCGTGCTCACGTTTGCCAGGTTGTTCGCAATCACGTCCATGCGCAGGAGCTTCGGACGCATCGCCGCTTCCGCCGTCTGCAGTCCCTTGATCATACCGTTTTCCCCTCCGTGGAGAGCGTTGATTCGAGTTTCCGGAGCCGGACCGCCAGGTCGATCTCCCCCCGGCCGATCCCGAGCCGCTTCGCGACCTTCACGCGCTCCGCCGTCGTTGCGTCGATGCTGCAGGCGCTCCGTGCGCTGCGGCGCGAGCCGTCACCCATGGCACCGGAGTGAAGCCTCATCGCGAGCGCCATCTCCCCGCGTGCGCCGCGAAGCTCCCTGCCGACCCCGAAGAAACCGTCCTCATCCTCCGGAACGGGAACCCCTGACTCCGGTGCGTACCCGGCATCGTCCGGCGCCGCCGGGGCGTGTTCCGCCGACCGGTGCGGACGCGCGGGGGCTGCGAGCGACGCGCGCCCCCGTCCGGACGACCTGGCGACAAAGAAGAGTATCACTGCGGTCGAGCACGCGGCCGCAAGAACCGCCGCGAGAGCGACAGGAAGGCCCGCGCCGGACGCGCCTTGCCGGGAAGATACCGGCACGGATTCGGCGGCGGTCCGTGTCCCGGCGCCCGAGAGTGCGCGCACATCGATCAGAGGCATTTTCCATTTTCTGTCGTCGGCCTGCCGGGTCCCGGCCACCGCCCGGAGCAAAGCGGACCGGGTCGTGTCCGGACGAGCCTTCAGGGCTTTCGCACCGGCTGCGGTCACGTGAATCCCGTTGAGCACCGCCCCGTCCCCCGCCCGTGCCCCCCGCGGGGGAAGAACACACATTGCGGCGAGGAGAAGCATGCCCGCGAATCCCGTCCGCACCGCGATCAAGTTTCTCATGCCTGATTCTCCTTCCACACCGGAAGCGCTATTGTGAATGTCGTTCCCGACCCCGTTTCACTCCTGACGGAGATCGTTCCCCGGTGCTGGGCGATGATCTTGCTGCAGATCGCAAGGCCGAGCCCCGTCCCCTTCTCCCCCTTCGTCGTGAAGAAGGGCTTGAAGATCTTCTCGCGTATCGCCGGGGGGATCCCGGGTCCCGTATCGCCGAACGTGATCCGGACCCCCGGAGCGGCCGCCGAAACGGCGATGGTGATGCGGCCCCCGTCGGTCATCGCGTCCCGCGCGTTGATAAGGAGGTTCAGGAATACCTGCTGGAGGTAGTTGGCGTTTCCCCGGACAGGGGGAAGGCCTTCGGCAAACTCGAGCTCGATTTCGATCTGCCCGCCGCGGAACTCGTGCCGGACGATCGCCACCGCGTCCTCGATCACCCGCGTGACCGACAGCGGATCAAGCGTGACGTCTTCCGACGCCGAGCGGGCGAAGTTCATCAGGCGGAGCGTGATGTCTGACAGCCGCTTCACCTGCGCGCTGAACATCTCCATCCAGTTCGGCAGGGGCTTCCCCGCCTGCGCCAGGTCGAGGTGAAGGAGGAGGATGCTCAGGGGATTCTTGATCTCGTGGGCGATCCCCGCCGCAAGCTCCCCGATCGCGGCGAGCTTCGCCGCCTGGATCATCTGCGCGTGAGAGGACTTGATCTCCTCGTTGGCGTTCACGAGCTGGCGCAGCGTGCGCCAGTGCTCGACGCCGACCGCCGCCTGGTTTGCAAGCACGGTCAGGAGCTGGATGTCCTGGTTGGAAAACTCCTGCTGCGCCTTTTCGGTGTGGATGATATAGATCCCGATTCCCGTGCTCCTGAGGATGAGCGGGACGATGACGAAGTTGCGGGAGCTCGTGTTGGAGACCATATGCTCCAGATCGGGGATGACGACGGTCTTTTTCTCCGCGATCACCCAGTCAACGATGCCGGCCTCGAGCTGGTGCTCCGCTTCATGCTGGAGGCGGTCAGAGGGCCTGCTTGCGAGGGACATCAGGCTCTCCGCCTTCCCGTCGAACAGGAAGATGTCCGACTCGAGGACCGGGATCACCTGCCGGGTCAGATCCATCAGCGCGTGGACGATCTCGTCGGGTTCCGCGGACGTGCTCACGGAGTTGGACATCCGCTGCATCGCCACGAGCTCGTCGATGGAGCTGCGGATCGCGAGATTGTTCGTGCTTGCGTTCATGTTGTCGCGGCGGAGCACCTCAATCGTCGTTTCGAGGGCCTTGATGTAGCTCTCCCGGCTCTCGATGAACTGCTCGAAATGCGGGAGGCCTTCCTCCAGGATTTCGAGCTTCGTTTTCCTCCGCTTCCGGACCTGCCCGCCCTGTTTCTTTTCCTGTTCCATCACCTGAACCCCCCGGCCCGGACGGCCTCTTCGAAATCCGCGTTCAGAATCGACGTGCAGTTCTCAATGTACTCCTCCACCGCATTCTCGTCGTTGAGGCCGAGCCGCGCGAGCGCCACCTTGTCGAAATCGATGCCCTTGTCAAATTCGGTCTGCCCCTTCATCACCTTGCATGACACGACGTCCGCACAGTGGATGAGGGAAACGAGCTCGTGGTTGCTTTCGGCTTTTGCCGGAGTGTGATGCAGCGAAATCGCCTGGACAAGATGCCTCGGGAGATTCCATCGTTCCGCCAGCCACCCGCCGACCTCGGCGTGCGTAACGCTCAGGACGCTCTCCTCGGCCTCCAGGAACGTCAGTTCCGATTCACGCGCGATCTCCACGATCCTCCGGTATTCGCTCTTGAAGTAGCGGTGGAGGACCGAGACGCCCATGTCATGCAGAAGACCGCCGACAAAGACCTCCTCCGTCACGCGGTAGCCGAGGTCCCGCGCGAGACGCCGCGCGAGCACGCCGGTGGCGATCGCATGGTCCCAGAATCCCTTCGCGTCGAAGAGCCCGTCGGATTTCTTCTGGAGCGAGCTTATGAGGGAGATGCTTATCACGATCTCCTTGAGCGCATCGTATCCCAGAACGATGATGGCGAAGTCGATCGTCGAGATCTTCCGCGGGAACCCGTAGAAAGGGGAATTCGCGATCTTCAGGACCTTTGCCGTAAGCGCCTGGTCGGTGGAGATCACCTTCCCCAGCTTCGACGCGCTCGTCCGGGGATTGTCGACCATTTCCACGACCTCCATCGCCACCGCCGGGAGCGCCGGAAGCTGGATGATAGACTGGACGCGTTCCTTGATGTACTCCGGTGACATCATTGCCTGGGCCCCTCCGATTGATCTGTGCGTGACGGACCGAACACCGTGCTCAGGCGGCACAATGCCTGGTCTTTGAGACGTTCCACCTCTTCCGCGCCGATTCCCGTCACCCGTGCAATCATCTCCAGGGGAAGCGACTCGTAGTAATATAGCGCGAGGACCACGCGCATTTCCGGGGAGAGAAGTCCGAGCCCGGCCTCCAGCTGCTCCTTGAGCGCGCCGCACAGGATTTCGGGAACCGGTCCGCTCTCGTGCTCCGCCGACGCCATCCTGTTCCAGAACCCGTCCGTTTCGTAAATGCTGATGACAAGATCGTGCGAGGCGCGGCTCGTGATCGCAAACTTCACAGTCTCTTTGACAACCCTGCTCCCGAGAAGCGCCAGGGCCAGGTTCAGCGTGCACGCAGGGATGGAAATCCCGTATGAACTCGCCGCCTTGCGCGTGACGGACGTCGAGAGCGAAGGATCCCATTCCAGGATCGCCCCAAGCTCCTTCACATGCGATTCGGGGTCGTCCACCAGGCTCAGGATATGCTCCATGAGCGCAGTCCGTGAAAGGACGTTTTCCATCAGGCATCCTCCCCGAGCGAGGCGAGGCCGAGCCGGAGCTTGGCCAGGATTTCGGCGTGCACCTGCGAAATGCGCGATTCCGAGATGCGAAGGACGCTCCCGATCTCCGCAAACTTTAATCCCTCGTAATAATAAAGCGCGATGACGGCCCGCTCGCGCGGCGGGAGCCTGTTCACGGCGTCCATGAGATGCCGCCTCGTGTCTTCCTGGCTGAGCAGTTCCTCCGGCGAAGGCGTGTCGGCAGCAACCGTTTCGACGGTCTCCCCTTCTGCAGGCTCCCCTTTTCGGCGCGTATCCTGGTTCATGATATCCCCTGTATCCGATATGAACTTCCTGAATTCCTCGGCGGTCATCGAGAGCTTCGCTGCGATGTCAGTCGCGGTCGCCTCCTGACCCGTTTCCCGCACAACCTGATCCTGCGCGTCCCGGTACGCCCGGTGCTGCTGATGCACCGCCCGTGGGACCCAGTCCAGCCGTCTCATCTCGTCCAGAATCGTTCCCCGGATCCTCGATACCGCATAGGTGTCGAACTTGACGCCGATCGACGGGCTGAACCTCTCGACCGCGTCGAGAAGCCCCATCATTCCTATCTGGACAAGATCGTCGCGTTCCAGACCGAGCCTGCGGGCCCGCCCCGACAGCCCGAATCGTTTCATGACGAACTGCACGAGCCCGGCGTAGTGCAGAACGACCTTGCGCGTGAGGCCGGGCGCCCTGCCCTGTGCAAGCTGCTGCCAGATATCTGCAGGAAGCGGTTCCATCGTTCACCCGCCTATTTGGTCGACTGCGCATTGGGGCGGCGCCCGGCGCCCGCATCGCGCGCGGCCCCGGCAGGGGCGGTATCTTCCCCGTCCGCCTTGTCTTTCGACATGATAAGCGAGCTCATCAGCATCACGACGGCGATCGCACACACGACGACGATGAACACGATGAACGCGCGGGCAACCGTCTCCATCAGGCTCATTCCCTGGGTTCCGAAGAGCACCGCCGACACGCAAAAGCCGAGCAACCCGATCTGGAAAATGATCTTGTTCATACCGTCACCGCTTTCATGAGTGGAACATCCGCAAAATCATCCGCCATCGAACGCCCGATCGCTTTGATCGAGAGCGAGGCGGCGGAACGCGGGAACCGGGTGATGACCGGTTCCTGCTGGACGATCGCCTTGTGGACGCAGGGATCGAACGGCACGAACCCCGGGTAGCCGAACGACCGCCCCAGAAAATGGTCGACCGCGATGCGGAGTCTGTTTACGGTCTCGTCGGCGTCGGCGGGTTCCCGAACGGCGTTGACGATCAGGTTCACCGTCGCGTCGGCGCGCGCCGCCCAGAGGACCTTCATCATCGCGTACGCGTCGAGGATCGCGGTCGGTTCCGTCGTCGTGACAATGAGCGTTTCGTCGGCGGGCTCCGCAAACTGTATGACTTCGGGGGTGAGCCCCGCCGCGGTGTCAATCATGAGCACGTCATACCGATCCCGCAAGCCGAGGATCTCGTTGAGAAGACGTTCCTGGACCCCGGGGGTCAGGAGCGGGTAATCGACTTCCCCGGAATTGCCGGCCAGGATCCTCAGCCCCTCCCTCGGGGCCATGAGCGCGTCTTCCAGGTCGACGTCGTCCCTGAGAACGTCGGCAAGGCGGTAATGCGGAGAGAGCTTCAGCATCACGTCGAGCCCCCCGAGGTTGGAGTCCGCGTCGAGAAGGATCACGCGCTTGCCGAGATCACAGAAGGCAATGGCGAGATTCAGCGCCACCGTGCTCTTCCCCGCGCCTCCCTTGCCGCTTGTGACGGTGATCACGTGGGGCCGCAAGGGGCGGCGGTACCGTTCAGCGATTTGCCTCATCCGTTCGGCCTGGTCAGGCATGAGCGATATCTCCCGAGTACACCAACTTTGCGAATCTGGCCGGATCGACACGGACGATGTCGTCGGGCACGGTCTGACCGGTCGTGACATAGGAGACCGGGATCCTGTCGCGGCTTGCCACGCTCAGGAGAGAGCCGAGCGTCACCGCCTCATCCAATTTTGAAAAGAGAAGCCGATTTGGTTTCACGACGCGGAACCGGTCGACGATGTCAAGGGCGGCTTTCATCGACGTTGACGCGCTCAGGACAAGATGGATATCGTCCGGTTCGGCTGCATCCATGAATCGACCGAGCTCGGCGAGCTCTTTCGGCGACCGCTGGCTCCTGCCGACGGTGTCGATGAAAACAATGTCCCTGTCCCTGAACTTCTTTATGGCGGCGGCCATTTCCGCCGGACGGTACACAACCTCCATGGGAATGTCGGCGATGGCGGCGAACGTGCGGAGCTGCTCGATCGCGCCGATCCTGTACGTGTCGGCCGAAATCAGTCCAACGGAACTGTTGTGCAAAAGCTTGTTTATCGCGGCGAGCTTGGCAACCGTTGTCGTCTTACCGACGCCGGTCGGCCCCACGAGAGCGGAGACGTGCGTCTTCCGCCTGCGCGTCTTCACTTCCGGGGCGGGCGCCACAAGTCCGGCCATGGCGTCGAGGACCGCGCGTTCGGCGCTTCCGGGGACCGCCGGCCGGTCCGCTCCGGAGCCTGAAGCGTACACCGACTGGACGAGGTCCGAGGCGAGCTTACCGTCGACGTCCTGATTTACGAGCGCGATGTAGAGACTCCGCAGGTGCTCCGGGAGCGCAGGCATCCTGTCGTACTTCAGGTGCTCGACGACGGTCGAAAGGGTGCCGCGCATTCCCGTGAGCTCGTGTTTCAACTGCTCAAGATCGGCGCTCTCCCGTGCGTGCGGCCTCTCCGGCTCGCCGCTGTGGGATGCGGCGCGTTCCTGGAACTGACGCGCGACCTTTTTCAGGCTCTCCACGGGATCTTCCTCGCCTGCTGCACGGGTGGCGGACGCCTGCTCCTGAAGGTCGGCGGCGCGGCGTGCATACGGATTCCGGCGCGGGGGCGTGACGTCGTCCAGCGCCGCGGTGATTTCGAACATGTCCTTCGCGAGAAAGCTGAGCTGCCCCTCCCGGGGGACGTTCCGGCTGTTGAGAACCACGGCATCGGGACCGAGGTCTTTCCGCATCTGCTCGGTTGCTTCCTTGAGTGTGTGGGCGACGAACCGCTTAATTCTCATGAATGACCTCGAGTCTGCCGATGAATTCGATTTCCGTCTCCGGAGGGAGCTCGGTGAACGAAAGGACCGCCACCGCCGGGAACGCGGTGTGGATCAGCCTGTAAAAATACGGACGGACGGTGGCCGCGCAGAGCACCGCCGCCTGAAACCCCTGCCCCACGCACCGCTCGATGTTCGCGGCAAGCGTGTCGTGGATCGACTGGACGATCGCCGGGGAGAGACCCAGGCTCGGGCTCGTTTCCCGCTGGCTCTGGAGCGCATTGGTTATCAACTGCTCGAGTGCGGGGTCCATCGCGATCCCGTGCACGATCCCCCGGCTGTCGCGGTGCAGCCGCGCAATCGTCTCGGAGAGGGAGTGGCGCACGTATTCCGTCAGCACGTCGACATTCTTCGTGACGCGGGCGTAATCCAGAAGGGCCTCAAGGATCGTCACAAGGTCGCGGACCGGGATTCCCTCCTTCAGGAGGTTCTGCAGGACCTTCTGGACGGTCCCCGTGGGGAGCACTTCGGGCGTGAGTTCGTCGACAATCGCCGGGTATTCCTTCTTCAGGTTCTCGATGAGTTTCTTCGTGTCCTGACGGCCAAGGATCTTGTCCGCGTTCTTTCTGAGAAGCTCCTGAAGGTGCGTCGACAGCACCGCCGAGGGCTGGACGACCGTATACCCCATCATTTCAGCCTTCTCCCGGTCGGCGGCGACGACCCACACCGCAGGGAGCCCAAACGCGGGTTCCGTGACGCCGAGGCCCGGCACCTCGTCCGGAGAACCGACCGCGTTCATTGCCAGGAAGCGGTCCATGATGAGCTCGTTTGTCGCGAGCACGTTACCGCGGATCTTAATCACATACTGGTTCGGGCCGAGCTGGAGGTTGTCGCGGACGCGGACCGGCGGGATGACGATCCCCAGGTCCATCGCAAGCTGCTTGCGGAGCGACGTGATTCTCGTGAAGAGATCGCCCCCCTGCGCGTCGTCCACGAGCGAAATGAGCGCGTAGCCGATTTCGAGCTCGACCGGGTCGACCTGCAGGTAGTCCTCGATCCGCTCTTCCCTCGGGGCCGCGGCCGGGGCGGGAGTCGCGCGGGAGGCCACCGCCGTTTTCCTGTCGCGAAGCTGCACGAACCCGAGGCCCCCGCTCACCCCCGAGAGAACGAGGAAGGGGATTGTCGGCAAACCCGGAATGATGGCGAAAAAGAAGAGGGCACCGCCGGCAATGAGGAGTGCCTTCGGCCTTCCCAGGAGCTGTCCCCTGATTTCCTTGTCGAGCGCGTTGCCCGAGGCGCTCCGGGTGACGACCATGCCGGCGGCCGTGGCAATGACGAGCGCGGGGATCTGTGTGACGAGCCCGTCACCGACCGTCAGGAGCGTGTAATTGTGGAGCGCGTCCGTGAAGCTCATCCCCTTCTGCGCAACGCCGATGATGAAGCCGCCGATGATGTTGACAATGTTGATGAGGAGACCCGCCACGGCATCCCCGCGGACGAATTTGCTCGCGCCGTCCATCGCCCCATAGAATTCCGCCTCACGGCCGATCTGGGCCCGGCGGTCGCGCGCCTCCATCTCCGTGATCAACCCCGCGTTCATATCGGCGTCGATCGCCATCTGCTTNNCTGCTTGCCGGGCATCGCGTCGAGAGTGAAACGGGCCGCCACTTCGGCGATGCGCCCCGCGCCCTTCACGATCACGATGAACTGGATCAGGACGAGGATCAGAAAGATGATGAATCCGACGACGTAGTTCCCCTTCACGACGAACGATCCGAAGGCATTGATCACCTCGCCGGCATACCCTTCACCCAGGACGAGGCGCGTCGACGCGACGTTCAGCGAGAGCCGGAAGATTGTCAGGATCAGAAGGAGGCCGGGGAACACGGAAAGTTCGAGAGGATGCGTGATGTACATGGAGACGATCAGGATCAGAATCGCGATCGTGATGTTCGTCGCCAGGAGCACGTCAAGGACCATCGGGGGGATAGGGACGATCATGAGCGCCAGGATCATGATGACCCCAACCGCCATGAGCACGTCGCTGTTGGCTCCGAGCGTTCGGACCGTCCTGCGAAGGGCGTCAGCGGGACCCGATGTGATTGCCGTGTCCATGGATCAGTTCATCCTCATGCCGGGTGCGTCCGATTTCAGCCTGTAAATATAGGCCAGGAGCTGTGCGACAGCCTGGAACAGCTTTTCCGGAATTTCTTCGCCCACTTCGACAGTTCCGTACAGCGTCCGCGCGAGGGGTCGGTCCTCGATGATGGGGACGCCGTGTTCGAGCGCAATTTCCCGTATCCTGCGGGCGATGAGCTCGGCCCCCTTCGCCACCACTTTCGGCGCCGACATCTCTTCCGTATCATACTTGATGGCGACGGCGATGTGCGTCGGATTCGTGACAACGACGTCGGCCGTCGGGACATCCTGCATCATCCTGCGGTAGGCGATGCGCCTCTGGATCGACCTCACGCGCGCCTTCACCTGGGGATCGCCTTCCTGCGCTTTCCCCTCCTCTTTCACCTCCTGCTTCGTCATCCGCATCTCTTTCCCGAACTCGAACCGCTGGTAGGCATAGTCAAGCGCCGCAAGAACGAGGAACGCGAGCCCGGTTTTGAACGCCAGGGCCATTGCCCCCCTGGCCATGAACGAGAGCACTCCGGCCGCGTCGCCGTCCATAAGCGTGATCGTCTCGGCGAGTATCCCCCGCAGGGCGTCCCAGGCGATGTAGCCGACGATGGTAACCTTGAGCACGTTTTTCAGGAGCTCCACAAGCGACCGTCGGGAGATGAGAACCTTCCTGATCCCGTTCAGCGGGTTCACCTTGTTAAAGTCGGGCATCAGGGGCTCGAGCGTGAACATGAATCCGACCTGGGCGAAATTGAGGGCGAGCCCGATGACGGTGACTCCCGCGAGAAGCGGAAATACGATCTTCCCGAACTGCACGATGATACCCAGGGCAAAGTCAGGCGCGGCGGCGGCTGTGATCCTGTACGCGGCGGCGGAAGAGAAGAGCCCGCGCGTCATTTCGGCAAGCCCGGACGCCATCGACGCACCCGTGAGATACAGGATGAGCCCGCCGAAGACGAGCACGACGGCGGAGTTCAGCTCCTGGCTGCGGAAGACTTTCCCCTTCTTCCTCGCATCGTCTTTCTTCTTGTCGCTTGCCGGTTCTGTCCGTTCTTCAAACGATTGCTCGGCCATTGTCACATCGCCTTTACGATCGTGAGCATACCGTCTTCAAAGCCCAACAGGAGCTTCCTGAACACCGCGACAACCATCGGAACCGACGCCATCAGGACAAACATGCCGGCTCCCGTCTTCAGGGATACTGCGACGAAAAACACGTTGATCTGGGGGGCGACCCGGGCCAGCACCGCCATCCCGATATTGAGAAGGAACGACGTCACGATGACCGGGGCTGCGAGTTTCACCCCCACCACAAGCGTCATCCCCGTGAGCGTGACTATTCCTTCGAGGAGCGCCGGGGAGGCGTGGAACTGTCCCAGGGGAACAGCGCTGTAACTCACGTACAGCGCCTCCAGGATGAAGTGGTGTCCGTTCAGGACGAAGAATACCATCAGCGCGGTCATCGAAAGGAGCTGCGCAACGACATTGTTCGACGTTCCGTTTTCAGGATCATAGAGCTGAGCGAGCGAAAGGCCGAGATCAAAGCCCATGAGATCGCCCGCGATGCGGACCCCCTCAAAGACGAGACCCGACGCGAACCCCATCGCCATCCCCACCGCCGACTCTTTCAGCGCCATTACCACGAGAGATCCCAGGCGAAGATCGACGTCCGGGTGGGCCGCGGACACGACCGGAGAGAGCACGAATGCCAGGAAGATCCCGAGGGCGATCTTGACCGTCGGCGGGACCGCCTTGTTCCCGAACCCCGGCGCCAGGACGAGGAGCGACGTCACCCGCACGAAGACAAGGAGCCCGATGACAAACTGGAGGACCGCGATTTCCATTGTCAGTGCCCGAGCGAAGGAATGTTGTTGAACAGCCCTGTTGTGAACGACACGATCACATCGATCATCCACGGGAGCGTGAGCACGGCGACGATCGCAATGACGATGAGCTTCGGGACAAACGTCAGCGTAATTTCCTGAATCGACGTGGCCGCCTGGAAAATGGAGATCAGGAGCCCCACAAGCAGGGAGACGACGAGGAGCGGCGCCGAGACGAGGAGCGCGGTGTAGAGCGCCTCGCGGAACACGTAAATGACGAACTCCTGGGACATGCGTTCTCCTCTACCGGAAACTGTTGAGCACGGACCCGACAATCAGGTGCCACCCGTCCACGAGAATGAACAGGAGGATCTTAAACGGGAGCGAAATGAGCACCGGGGGAAGCATCATCATCCCCATGGACATCAGAACGCTCGAGACAACAAGATCGATGACGAGAAACGGGACAAAGAGAATGAAACCGATCTGGAACCCGATCCGGAGCTCGCTTATCGCGAACGCCGGGACAAGCGCGTACGTCGGCACGTCGTCCCGGGACACGGGCTTTGACACGCTCGCCATCCTGACAAACAGGGCGAGGTCCTCTTCGCGGGTCTGACGGAACATGAATTCGCGCAGGGGGACGACTCCTTTGTCGTATGCCTGCTCCATCGTCATCTTGCCGTTGAGATAGGGCTGCAACGCCTCGTCGTTCATCCGGTTCCATGTGGGGGCCATGACGAAGAACGTCATAAACATCGCGAGACCGATGAGAACCTGCGGGGGCGGTACCTGCTGTGTGCCCATCGCCTGTTTGAGGAAGCTGAAGACGACGATGATGCGCGTGAACGCGGTCGTGAGAATCAGTATCGCCGGTGCAAGCGAGAGCACCGTCATCAGGAAGAGAATCTGGAGCGTGACGGAAACGTCCTCCGGCTTCGTCGCCTTGCCGAGCTCGATCGAGACCTTCGGGAGGGGGAGGCTCTTCCCCTGGGCCCAGGCCGCCGAGGCCGACAGGACGACAAGGAGAACGATGACGGTGAATCTATTTCGTGCGCTTTGTCGCAAAGAATGCCCCCCGCAATGACATTTTGAGATAATCCGGGAATGACCTCGTGCCTCCGGCACCGTCCGCCTTCACGCCGGGAAACCAACGCGGCGTCGCAGTGCCGGCAATCATGCTCTCTTCCAGGGACGCGAGAACCTCAGGGTCCGTGATTTCGCTCAGCGTCTGCATCCCGTGGTCCGACGTCCCCACCACAATCACCTTGTTGAGGACTTTGAGAACGTACACCGCGGTCCGCGGCTGCAGCGAACGGTGCCCGAGAAGGTCCACATCCACGAGCGAGCGCCCGGCGCCCTTCCCTGCGTGCAAGTATTTCCTGACGACGAACGCGAGCCCCAGCATTAATGCGATGATCCCGGCAAGCGAGAGAAGCGTCCGCAGGATGAGCCATTCCATGGGCTATTTCCCCAGACTCTTGACGCGTTCGGATGTTTCGATCAGGTTCGTGATCCTGATGCCGAAGTGTTTCTCGATGACGACGACTTCCCCCTCCGCCATCTTCTTGCCGTTCACGATCACGTCCACGGGCTCACTCGCCAGCTTCTCGAACTCGACAACCGAACCTCTCCGGAGGTCGAGAATATCCCTGATCTGGAGATTCGTCCGGCCAAGCTCGATCGCCACCGGCAGGGTCAGATCGAGCAGAAGATCCATTTTCCTGTCGCGCTCAACAGTCGCGGGGGCCGCCTCCAGGGGGGGGAACAGGGCGGCCTCTGCCACCGTCTGCGGTGATGCTGCCGGGGCGTCCACTTCGGGTACTTCCGGGACAGCCTCTTCCATCGGATGTTCTTCCATTTTTGGGGCTTCCAGTTTTGGCAATTCAGTTTTTTCGGGCGAATATTCCGCTTGTCCGGTTCCCGTGCCGCCCGAAACCCTGTCTTCCTGCAGTTCGTCCGACACAGTCACTCTCCTGAGGTGGAGTCCATATTCGTCCGCGTGATTTTCACGGAGACTTTCCCCCGCGATATCCCCGGGCTGCCCCAGAGACGCGTCTTCCCCCCGAGCGTTACCGCAACTTCCCCTCCCACCGGGATCGAAGTCCGGAGCACGTCGCCGGGCTCGAGATCCAGAAGCTCCCTCAGCGTGAGCTTCGCCTCTCCAAGAATCGCCGTGGCGCTGAGCCGCGTGTCCCCGAGCTGCTTCTGTATCGTCGCCGAGCGGTCTACGTCCCTGTTCGCCGCCGCCAGCGCACTGAAGTGCTGGACGTTGAGTTTCGCAAAAACATCCTCCAGCGCAAACGTCGGGAAGCAAAGATTCATGAGGTATTTCTGGCGGCCGATCGCCACCTCGAACGAGACGACCATGACGATCTCGCTCGCCGGCGCAAGCTGCGCGAAGTCACCTTCGCTTTCATACCGCTCAAGCTTGAACGTCAGATCGGCGATCGTCTTCCACGCGCGCTGTATTTCCGTGAGCGCGCGCTGGATGATCCCTTTGACGATGCTCTGCTCGATCTTTGTTATGAGGCGCGCATCCTTGCTCCCGTCGGCAACGCCGCCCATGAGGTGCTCGACCATCGCCAGGATGAGCTGCGGGCTCACCTCCAGTGCCGCAAGCGCGTCGGACTCCATGATCCGGAACACGTACAGGCAGCTCGGGCTGGCGATCGAAAGGACAAATTCCGAATAGAAGAGCTGGTCGACAGACAGGACGTTTACCGTCACCGTCGTCTGCATGCGGGATACGAGGTAGGAGCCGAACGCCTCCCCGAAGCTGTCGTGCACCGCCTGGAACGTACGCAGCTGGTTCTTCGAGAGGCGGTGCGGCAGCCGGAAATCAAAGGTGACGGCTTCCTTCGCCGGGTTCTCGACCTCCGCGGGAAGGTTCTCAGCCGGCGACGCGCCGGAAGACATGCCCGA
This sequence comes from Ignavibacteriota bacterium, assembly GCA_003157485.1. Classification (GTDB taxonomy): domain Bacteria; phylum Bacteroidota; class Ignavibacteria; order UBA10030; family UBA6906; genus Fen-1273. The sequence continues at coordinate 13,852 of PMJQ01000182.1, read as the reverse complement.
GAGGAGATTGTCGATTTCCTGCTGTGAGAGAATTTCTGGCACGGTCCGCTCTTACTGGATAATGAACTTGCTGAAATACACGTTCGACAGGGTCCCCGCCGGGAGCATCTCGGCCACTTTCTGAAGAATCTCCTTCCGGAGCGCTTCTCTCTGCTCCGGGCGCACCAGGTCATCAAGGCCCTTGCTCGTCAGGACGGTATTGAGCACGTCGCGGACCTGGACCTCTTTCTTCTCGACGTCTTTTTCACGATCAACGCCGTTAATCTCAAATCCGACCGTCGTCAGAAGAAATCTCGTCCCGTTCGTCCCCGCAGGATTAACGATGATATCTTTCACGACGAAAATGCTCTTCGCCTGGTCCGCAGATTCCTTTGGTTCGGCCGCTTTCGCCGGTTCGGCCTGCGAGGGAGCGGAAGAGGGAGCGACAAATTTTGAGACAAGGAAGTAGACCACAGCGAGTTGGACCAGGAACACAGGAATACCGATGATGACGAGCTTCATCGGCGTCACGCCCTGCGGTGCGGCCGGTGCGGCTGCCGCAGCCTGGGGTTGTCTTGCCTGATCGGGGGGTTGGGTCTCTTTGGCCATTGATTCACCTGAGTTTACATGGCCTGCAAGAGGTCAAAGCGCGTGCCATGGAGGGGGAGAGCAGAGAGGCACGTTTACGGCGCAAAAAGAGACGGAACAGGCGAATCTGATGCGCGAAGGGCAAATATGGGGAGAACCTGGTGGCTAATATCGGCCAACTGATGACAGGCCGGTACACAGCACTGAGGTCATTTTCGGGTGCGCAACTCCGGCCTGCACCTCCGCCGATAGAGGACGACCTTCTCGATAACCTCGGCGACGGACTCTTTCACAATCAGCTTCTTGCCGCTCGTTGTCGTTATCATGGTGTCGGGGGTCGATTCGACGAACTCGATAAGCTCGGCGTTGACCACGATCTTCTGGTCCTGAAGTCTTGTCAGTTCGATCATGCTTCTCCTTTTCCTCCGGGTTCGGGATCCTGATTCACAAGTCGCACATCACGGGGAGGGCCCCGTATCCGGGGCCCCCCCGTTTATACCTGTCAGCGCTTCAGACCGACGACTTCATCAAGGAACTGATCGCTCACGGTGATGACGCGCGCGCTCGCCTGGAATCCGCGCTGCGCGGTGATCATCTTCGTGAACTCATCGGCAAGATCGACGTTCGACTGCTCGAGCACTCCCGTCTGTATCGTGGATGTCGTCCCCGCGGCGGTGATTGTCGCCGCACCGGAGTTTCCCGAAACGTCGAATTCATTCCCCCCGACGCGGGTCAGGCCTGCGGGGTTATTGAAGTCCGCGAGCATGATCTGACCGAGCGTGAGGGTCTGGTTGTTCGAAAACGAGCCCGTGATCGTCCCGTCCGAGCTGACCGACACGTTGCTCAGAGTGCCCGCCGCCCAGCCGTCCTGCGTAAGAGCGTTCACCGTCGACGTTCCGGATCCGGCCGTCTGCGTGATTCCGCTGTTGTTGCCTGGAGGAGCCGCCGTCGGCACGCCCGCATTTATTGCGACAGTCATCGCCGCTGCACCATTCGTGGGCGCGATCGCCACGTTGCCTCCCGTGAACGTATTCAGCGTGCCGTCAGTATTGAACGTGATTGTTCCCGCTGAGGCCGTCGTCCCGCCCGTCACCGCCGCACTCCAGGTCCACGCGTTCTGAGCCGCTCCCTTGGTGAAGGTGATCGTCAGCATGTGCTGGACGCCGAGCGAATCGTAGACGGGCTGCTGAGTCTGTGTCGTTGCATTCGGCAACGTATTCGCGTCAAGGTTGCCGGCAAATGATGCCGTTGTCGTCGCTTTCGGCGGCGAGGTCAGGTCTTTCTCGATGACGATATCAGAAAGAGGGGCGCTGGGAAGAATTTTTCCGTTAGCGTCCGCCAGGCGTCCCTGTATGACACCGCCCGTATCCTTGTTCGCGAGTTTACCGCTCGAGTCAAAATCGACGTTTCCGTCGCGGGTGTAGAGCGTTTTTCCCCCCTGGTTGACGATGAAGAACCCGGACCCCTGGATTGCCATGTCAGACGTCAGGCCGGTCGACTGAAAGCTCCCCTGCGATGCATCCATATCGATGGAACCGAGGGACATGCCGAGGCCGACCTGTATGGGGTTCGTTCCGCCGAGCGCCGCCGTCGGCTGCGAGGCGTTCTGCAGAGTCTGGGAAAACATGTCGGTGAACGTCGCCCGTCCCTTTTTGAAGCCGACGGTGTTCACGTTTGCGATGTTGTTGCCGATGACGTCCATCATCAGCTGGTGGTTCTTGAGGCCTGAAACGCCCGCGAAGAGTGAAGTGAGGAATGCCATTGTACTACCCTCCTGTGTTGTGTTGTTATAATGTGGCCAGGCTTCTGTCATTCGGCCTGACCGGAGGGGCCTCCTCCCCGCCGGCGCCGGAGCGCCGCGGGAGAGGGCCAGCCCGCCGTTGTTTATTGTGGTCCTACCCTGCGATTACTGCACTATCGATGTTCGTGACAACATTCTCCTGCATCTGTGCCGCATCCATCGCGGTGACGACAGTCCGGTTCCGGACGCTGACGATGAACGCCATATTGCGCAGCATGACGAGCGAATCCTGCGATCCCTTCTCCCCGGCCTTCGACACCGCGCGGCCGAGCGTGTTGAGATCGTCACCCGAAAGCTGAATGTTGCGCGACGCAAGCCGGTCCTGCGCATGCTTCGAGAACTTCAGCTCCTTCAGCTCCTTCTGGAGTATGTTCTCAAAGGCGCCATCCTGCGGCAGGCCCGCCGGGCCCCGCTCTTTCAGCCCGTCGACCCCGCCTGCCGGGAGGAACGGGACCTGTATGCCGTTGATTATCGAGTCAGACATGACGCCACCCTATATGACTTCAAGGATATTCGCAAGATCGACATCTTCGCCGTCGACAACGAACGCGGTCCCCGTCGACTTGAATTTTACGCCCGTCACGGTGCCGTAGAAGTACGGCGTCGCGGTGATCGCCTTGCCGTTCGCGTCGGCCGCGGTGACCTGAACCGTGTATGCCCCCGCCGCAGCCTGTGTACCCGTGTCGGTGAGCCCGTCCCACTGCACGTCGACGTCCCCCGCGGAGACCCCTGTCCCGTTTATCGTCCGGACGACGTTGCCTTTTGCGTCCAGGATCTTCACCTGCGCGGATACCGCAGCCGAGGGGAGCGTGTACCCCGTCTTCTCGACGCCGGTTCCCGAGTAATTGAACGTCGATCCCGATGCGCGGACTTCCTTTCCGATCACCGTTGTGGAGAGCGCGTTGCTTATAGACTGGTTCAGGAGCTGGTTCGCGCTGATGCTCGACTGGAGAGACGTATTGATATTTGCAAGCTGCTCGACCGACGTGAACTGCGCGAGCTGTGAGGCAAACTGGGTCCCGTCCATGGGGTTCATGGGATCCTGGTTCTGAAGCTGCGAGACAAGGAGCTTAAGAAAATCGTCCTGTCCGAGCACCCCGTTCGTCGCCGAGGATGTCGACGTCGAAGCCGGAAATTGCGTCGGGCCGATGCCCGTTATGCTTGTTGCCATTGCGATCCCTCCCTACATGATAAGTTCGATTGTGTTATATCCCATGTCCTTCGCTTCCCTGTACGCTTCCGTGTCGTCGCCCGGAAGCAGGCGCCTCCCCCCCCTGCGCCCGGTCCTTTCACCGTTCGCACCCGTCCCGTCGTGCTGCAGCGATTGCTCGGGGAGCATGACGTCGATCCTCTGGACTTCTATCCCGTGATCCTGGAGCGCCTGGCGGAGCTGGGGCATATGGGCCTCCAGCGCGGTCTTCACAACCTGCTGCGTGACGTTGATCTGGGCCTGCATCCTCGAATCCTCGACATGGACGCTGAGCTGGACTTCGCCGAGAGACGGAGGCTTGAGTGTCATGCGGATGTCGGACGCCGTCCCGTCGACCTGGAGCTTCAGGTTTTGCACAACCTGATCGGCAATCCTTCGCGAGACCTCTGCCGGAAGCGGTGCATAGGGGGACGGGAGATCGCGGAGCGGTGCCGCCGTTGCCATTGAATCCGGCTTATCGGACAGAGCCTGTGTCGCCTGCGCCGCCTGGCTCGAACGCATCGCCGTGAGATCGACCTGTTCGCGCGCCGGACGCATGACATCCTCAGTCGAGACCGTTCCGGATTCCTGGACGGGTATATCTGCGGCCTTCTTCACCGGTTGTGTCAGTCCGTCAGCGAACGCGGGAACAGAATTAACAGGGGGAGAGCCGTTCTTCCCGAGGGGAGCTGAAGCGGGTGCCTCCTCCTGCGTGTCTGACGAAAGTGATTCTGCGTTGCCCTTTGCGATCATGTCGAGCACATCACTGACGACGGAGGTAAAGAATCCTGCACGTGCAGGAAGAGTATCCTCCCCTCGCGATGTGCTTTCATCGTCGCGCGTATTCACGGAGATGCGGGGAGCAGAGTCGACCGCATTCCGCGGCTGCGCAACAGCGACCCGCGGGAGCACAGACGGGTCGATCACTTCAGGTGAAACGACCTGGAGCGCAGGTGTGACGGGAACGGTCGGAGCCGGCGATTGGACCTGAGGCGGCTGAGACGCCGCCGGGCTCATCCCCTGGCCCAAATCCTGTGCCATGTCTGCCGGCCCGGATTTCAATTCGCTTCCGATGATCGCCGCCGGGTTTGCAGCCGGAGGCGTCGGAGCGCCGGGGGCCGTGGAGCGGGGCACGAACGGGTTCGGCACGCCCGTCTTCAGAGGCGTTGACGCGGACTGATCAGTCTGGAACGTCAACCCGGAGATGATCGTCTTGTCCGGCTGGACTGCCAGTTCCGGCGTCATTGTCTGATCGGGGATCACTACCCGCTGCGCACGGCCCCCCTGGTCGGGGTACAAATCCTGCTGCGCAGGGTCTCCCTGACCGGGGGAGACGTTCCTGACGGGAGAACCGGGGGGCACGGGGATGCGGGTTCCGAATGTCGAGACATTCTTGAAAAATGAGAGGAGCATCCCTGTGCCTGCGTCCGGGTAAACAGACTGTTGCGAGATACTCACCTGCTGCCCGGAAGACTCCGGGAGATTGCCCGTGAGGACGCCTGCCACAGGGGACGCATTCTCCACTCCCGTCGATGCGGGCTCAGAAGGCGCGGATCCATCCGTATTGATCAATTCAACCGGAGATCCGGCCGTGGATGGCGCCCCCGCGGGGGGAGGCACGAGATTCAGGACGTGCATGAGATCGGGCTGCTGGACGGCTGAGACGAGCTGAGAATCATCCTGACCGTTTTTCGGCTGAGATTTCGCCGGGCGGGCGTCTTTCTCCGCCGCGGGATCCACAGACCCGGATTTCGCCGCGCCCTTCGACGCAAACGGGAGAATGGACTGCGCGGGCGTTCCAACACCGGGGTTTGCCGATCCGCCCTGGAGATCTCCGAGGAGTTTCTGCACGAGCGCAGCAAACAAATTGACCGGCTGGGTTCCTCCTGCAGTCCCTGTACCTGCGGACTGCGGGGCCGATGACGGTTGACCTGCCGGACGGATCAAACTCATGAAATGGATCATTGCATTGTCCTCATCATGCGGGCGGCACGTTCCGGATCCAGCGCGCTCAGAATCTTCGAAGCCTGACGTTTCTTGACGGCGAGCAGGACTGCCTTTACTTCCCTGTCGTCAAGTCCCTTGAGTATGCGCACCGCCTGCTCGGCGGGCATTGTTTCGAGCATTTTTGCAAACGACTTCGAGTCTTTCGCGCGAGCGCTGTCGGAGACCGACCCCTTCGGGAGACTGTCGGGCCGGGCGGAGTTCGCGGTAAGCCGGGCGATCGTCTTCTGCTGGTCGTCGATCCGGCTGATAAGCGTCCGGATGCTGTCTGCAAGCAGCAAGGCAGCGTCGCCCTTTGCCGGGGGGAGGGACGCCGTCCCGTGGAACGTCGAATCGGGTTGTACTCCCGTGGAATCGGATTTTCCCCCCGTTGCACCGGATTTCTGCGCGGTGCCCGCAAGAGGAGATTTTGCCCCCGCACTGTCCCTGATCGCCACGGGCTGGGCGGATTTCGGCGCCACGCCGAGGAGCTGCGGCCTCACATAGTAGACTCCCGCGATGATCGCGAGTGCGGCGACGAGCGTCCCCGTCATGAGCAAGAGATATGGGAGTATCGATTTCATGCGTTATTTGCCGGTCTTGACCCGCTGCGCCAGCACGTCAATCACGCGCTGGGCTTTCCTGTCGTCTTCCTTCGCCTGTTCCGCCTGGCGCTTCTCTTCGACCTTTGAAATCATCTGCTGGGATTTCGTCTTCTCGACAAGCTCCCCCCTCTTGGAATCCTCCTGGTCGGTCACCGTCTGCACGGTATTCTGCTGAACCTTTATCTGCCGGGAGAGGCTCTGCAGGAACGCCTGGCTCGTCTGGAGATCCCGTGCGCGCGATTTCATTGTCCGCGCCGCATCGGACATCGCCGAACTTTTCTGCTCCTGAAGGACATCAAGCGCCCCCTGCTCCTGGTCCTTCTTCACCCTGATCTGCGCCAGCTCTTTCTGGGCGCCCTTGACCTGTATATCCTTGACGCGTATGACCGTCTGCAGACGTGATGGAACAACCCGCATCGTGTTCTCCCTGGGTTAGACTATTCCCGCACGGGCGATGAGATCGACGAGCCGCCCGACGCTTCCGTTGAATTCCGCTTCTTCGTTCGAGTCCTGCCGGAGGAATTCACGCATCGCCTCCCAGTTTCTGACAGCCCTGTCGATGCGAGGGTTACTCCCCTTGACGTATGCCCCGATGTTGATGAGATCCTCGGATTCCCTGTACGTCGCCATCATGTCGAGGAACCGGTGGACCGCCGCCCTGTGGGCGGGCGTCGTCACCGCGGGCATGACCCTGCTTATGCTCTCGAGAGGGTCGACCGCCGGATACTGTCCCGCGGAGGCAAGCCTCCTGGAGAGGACGACATGGCCGTCGAGTATGGAGCGGACCGCGTCCGCCACAGGCTCTGTCATGTCGTCCCCTTCCACGAGAACCGTGTAGATCCCCGTGATGCTCCCCGACCGCGAATTCCCCGCACGCTCGAGAAGTTTCGGGAGCATCGCGAAGACCGACGGCGTGTACCCCTTCGTCGTGGGAGGCTCGCCGATTGCAAGCCCCACCTCGCGCTGTGCCATCGCGAGCCGGGTGACGGAATCCATCATGAGCATCACGTCCATCCCCGCGTCCCGGAAGTACTCGGCGACTGTCGTCGCCATGAACGCCGCCTTCAGCCGGATGAGCGAGGCCTGGTCGCTCGTCGCCACGATCACCACGGAGCGCCGCAGGCCCTCGGGACCGAGCTCCCTGTCCAGAAATTCCGTTACCTCACGGCCCCGCTCTCCGACGAGCGCAATGACGTTTACGTCGGCGCTTGTGTTTCTCGCGATCATTCCGAGCGTCACGCTCTTCCCGACACCGCTCCCCGCAAATATGCCGACCCGCTGCCCTTTCCCGAGCGTGAGCAGAGTGTCGATGGAACGGATCCCCGTCGCCACGGTTTCCGTGATCCGCCTGCGGGTCAGGGGATTGGGAGGCGCGGCGTAGATGGAACGCACCTCGTCCGTGACAATCGGACCCTTGCCGTCCAGGGGCCGGCCGAGGCCGTCGATGACGCGGCCGAGAAGCTCTTTCCCCACGTTAATCGAGAGGGACCTTCCCGTTGCCACGATTTCGCTCCCGGGTCCGACGCGCGACGCGTCCCCGAGTATCATGGAAAGGACCCTGTTGCTCCTGAACCCGACGACCTCGGAGAGGCAGAGATCGTGCCCTTCCCGCGATTTAATCATGCAGACGTCCCCGAGCGAACAGTTGGGGCCGACGGATTCGATGACGAGGCCGATGACCTGCTCGACTTTGCCGTTCACTTTCAGAAGATCGACCTGGTCCAGGCGCGTCAGATAGGCCTCCAGCGTTCCCGACGAAGCGTGAATTTCCGTGCCTTCGATGATGTCCGGCACTGCATTCATTCCTGTTCTCCCAGGATGCCGGATATTCTTCCAAAGAGTGCCGCTTCAACCTGCCGGAGCTGCGTCGCCCAGCGCGCGTCGACATTTCCCGACGCGCATTCCACGATGCAGCTCCCCGCCTCAATGCTCTCGTCCGGCTCGACGATGAACTCCCTCACGGACTCGGCGGAGGCGAGTATCGCGGGGCGGTGCTCGCGGATGACCTGTTCGTCGGTCGGATTGACGCGGAGCTTTATCGCATCCACGCCGACGACGCGCCGGAGCGCGTCCTGGATCTGCCGCACGGCGGTCCCGTCGTCCACGCGCACCTCGCGCTTGATGATCTTCCCCGCCACGGCGAGGGCGAACCGGAAGGCATCGCGCTCGATCCTCTCGTAGAGATGCCAGAGCTGTCCCTGCATCGTCGTGAGGAGGGATTCGATCCGGGCCGTGTGGCCGGCAAGACGCTCGTTGTACCCGGCCGCAAGACGTGCTTCGGCATCCGCGATCCCGTCGGCGAAACCGCGTTCATACTCCCCGGCCACGTCCACGGAGTTCCGTGGGAGCACGGCCGGCTGCGGCTTCTCCTGGAGGCGCCCCGAATCCGGCGGCGCAAGTGCCGGCAGATCGTGACCGCTCTGCGCGGTGCGGCGCACCCTGACGCCGGTTGTTCCCGCCCGTATTTTGACGACGTTAGACAAACACTTCCTCCGTTCCGCCTCTGCCGGCGATCACGATCTCTCCCGAATCCTCGAGTTGCTTGACGATATCGACGATCCTTGTCTGCGCCTCCTCCACCTCCCTGAGGCGGACAGGGCCCATATACTGCAGCTCCTCCTTGAGCAGGTCCCGCGCGCGTTCGGACATGTTCTGGAGAATCTTCTCCTTCAGCTTGTCGTCGCACACCTTCAGCGAGAGGGCGAGTTCCTTCTTGTCGACTTCGCGGAGAACACGCTGGATCCCCCTGTCGTCGACAAACATCAGGTCGTCAAACATGAACATCAGCCGCTTGATCTCCATCGCGAGCTGCGAATCCTGCTGCTCGATTGTCTCGAGTATTGTCTTGGCGGTGGCGTTATTGCATTTGTTCAGAACAGAGGCGACGGCCTTCGCGCCTCCCATCAGACTCAGGCTCTGGCTGATCTCGTTCTGGGCGATCTCCTCCACCACGTCTTCGACCTCCTTGAGGAGGGTCGGCGAGACCTTCCCGAGCGTCGCCATCCGGTACGACACGTTGTTCCGGAGCTCGTCGGGGAATTCCGTGAGCACCTGCGCTGTCTGGTCCGGCGTCAGGTTCGACAGGATCAGCGCGATCGTCTGCGGATGCTCCTTCTGCAGGAAGCTCGCCAGCTGGCCTCCGTCCGCCTTCTTGAGCGCGCCGAATCCCCGCACGTGCGTCAGGGCCTTCACCTTGTCAAGGACATCCGTCGCCTTCGCAAACCCGAGCGAGCCCTCAAGAAGTTTCTGAGCATAATCGATGCCCCCCTGGATGACATACTCCTGCGCGGTGATCAACTGATGAAATTCATCCATCACCTGATCGATCACGCCGGACGAGACCCCCTTGACGCTCGATATCTCGATCGTCAGGGACTCTATCTCATCCTGGCTGAGCTGGCGCATCATCTTTGTGGCGGTCTCCACGTCGAGCGAGAGCATGAGGAGAGCCGCCTTCTGACGCGCCGTGAACCGTTCCGATTTCTGAACACCCTGAGCCATAACGGGTCGTTATCCTTGCCTGAATATGTTCATGTCAGTCTTCCGCGAGCCACACTTTCAGGAGGCGCGACGTCTCCGTAGGCTTGTCCTTGATGTACTCTGTCACGCGCCGGCGCTTCTCCGCCCGCATGAGCGCCTCCGGGGAGATCTCCTCCTCGGGCGAGGGAAGCCGAATCCCTTCTTTCCGTCTCCTGAGTTCGGCCGCCGCCGCGTCCGTTGCCGACAAGAAATCCTGATTTCGGTTGCCGACGCTGACGCGGAGCCGGCCGAGGAGCGAACGGATCAACACGACGCCCCCCGCCATTGCGGCCACGAGGAAGACCTTTTCGATAATATCATTATAGTCCGAGAGAGGGGGAGACTGCTTGTACACAAAGTCCTGCTCCCCGAGCGGCGTGCCGAACGAGAGGTTTGTGACCGTGACCTCGTCGTTCCGCTGGGGGTTGAACCCCACCGACTCTTTCACGAGCTGCGTCATCTTGTCCATGTCCTCTTTCGGGCGGGGGACGTTTTCGGTCGTCTTCTGCCCGTCCTTCTCCACGGGTTTCATCGTCCCGTTGACGAGAGCGGCGACCGTCAGCCGTTTGATGTTCCCCAAGTTCTCGACGATGTGCTCGACGGTCTTGTTCACCTCGTAGTTCGTGACCGTGCTTGAATGCGTTGACGGGGGCGCGGAGTCTCCCGTCGTACTCTTGTCCTCCGCAATCTGCTCACTCCGTACGGCGGTGTTCTCCGGGTCGTACTGCTCGAGCGTCCGTTCGACCTGCCGGAAATCGAGCTCGGCGCTGACCTGCACGACGGCGTTCCCCGTTCCGACCACGCTCTCCAGGAGCGACTGGGCTTTCCGCCCGAGATATGATTCCACCTGCTGCTGGAGCTCGTACTGCGTCGAGGTCATCGCCGCCGCGGAATTCCCCTTCGCGTTATCGGAGATGAGGATTCCCCGAGAATCGACAATCGAGACATCCGAGGACTGGAGCCCTTCAACGCTGCTTGCAACGAGATGGGCGATCCCCTGTACCGACTCGTGGCGGAGAGGTTTCCCCGATTTAAGCTTGAGAACCACAGAGGCGGTCGAAGGCTTTTCGTCCTCCTTGAAGAGCGCTTTTTCCGGAAGGGCCAGGTGCACGCGCGCCCCTTCCACTTCGTCGAGCTGCAGAATCGTCCGTGCCAGCTCGCCCTCGAGGGCCCTCCGATAATTCACTTTCTGGACGAAATCGGACACGCCGAGGTTCGTCCTGTCGAATATCTCGTAGCCGATGACGCTCGACTGGGGAAGGCCGTCGCCGGCGAGCGAAAGCCGGAGCTCGTAGACCTGCTCCCGTGGAACAAGGATGGATTTGCCGGCATCGTCAAGCCTGTAGGGGACGCTTTTTTCCTTCAGTTTGTCAACGATCTTTGCGGCATCCTGGGCGTTCAGGTTGTTGAAGAGCGTCGCATACGTCGGCTGGTTGACGAGCGTGACCATGGCGATAATCGCTCCGACGACACCGAGAGCGACGACCACGAGAAGGACCTTTTGCCCCAGGGAGGTCTTCCGGAGGAGCCCCGCAATCTGCTGCTGCGCGCCTAACTGATAATCGGCCATTGATTATACCTGAAGTCTCATGAGTTCCTGGTACGCGCTTATCGTCTTGTTCCGGATTTCCATCAGGAGTTCAAAACTCGTCTTCGCTTTCTCGACAGCGATCATGACCTCGTGCAGATCGATCGACTCCCCCTTCACCATGCTTTCGACGGCGTTTCCCGCCTGCGTCTGAAGAGCATTGACGTCGGTGACGGCCTTCGCGAGCGTCTCGCCGAACGTGGCGTTCGTCTCTGTGATCGTTTGTTCCAGCTCCCCCTTCTTCCCGGTACCCGCAGTCCGGGGGAGCAAAGTCAGAACCTGATTGACATTCATCGCGCTACCCCTTCCGGTCCACGAGCGTTCCCGGGGGAAGTGCTCCCGGACGGCCCTGCCCCGCGTACGTCTCCACCGCGCCGGCTCCATCCGTGGCGCCCGGGAAGAGCGACTCCAGGAAACGCTGTTCGTCCTCCGAGAGAAGGTCCTTCGCACGGACACGCGGACGTCCCGCGCCCGCGCCGGCGGCGGGCGTCTGCACGGAAACGCTCCCCTTCACGGCGGGATCTTCGGCCGCGGCAGGAGGCTGCGGTTTTCCCGCAGGTTTCACGGAACCTGTAAACGCGCCGACTCCCTTGATCTCCATGTCAGATCTCCAATGAATCTTTGGCCATCGATTTTGCCGCGTCTATCGCGACGACATTCGCTTCGAAGGAGCGGGAGGCGGACATCATCCCCACCATCTCCGTCACAATGTTCACGTTCGGCATGTTCACGTAGCCGTCCGGATTCGCATCCGGGTTTCCGGGATCGTACACCGAGCGGGGAGGAGCCGTGTCTTCGGACTCCGTCGCGGTAATGGACTCGTCAACCTGGTCAGTGCTTCCCCCCGAAACCGGCACGTCAGACATATGAGCCTGGTTTGTCGTTGTGAGCCGGAGCCCGGCCTGACGGAGGACCGATCCGAACAGGTGCTCGCCCTTCGCCTTGAGCTCCACCATCTTCCTGCGGTAGGGCCCCCCCTTTTCCGTCCTTGTCGTTTCGGCATTCGCCAGATTACTTGCGATGGCGTTCATCTTCTTCCGCTGCGCGGAAAGGCCCGCCGAGCTTATGTTCAGCCCCGTGAACATGCCCTCAATTTTCATTCGCTCCCCCGTATGCTCTCCTGAATGTCCTTGAACGTCCCGGCAATAAGGCGCGCGGCATAGTTGAAACGGATCTGGTTCTTTGCCAGCTCGGCCATCTCGTTGTCGATATCGACGCCGTTGACACCGCTGGCATCCGGATCGATCGGCATTCTGGGATCGGTCGGGACCTCACGGACGACGGGAGTCACATCCGCCGGGTTGTCCGCACTGACGGCAATGTGCCTGGAATCCGTCGTGGCGACCGCAATGTTCGCCCCGGAACGCGACGCGGCGAGCTGATCCTCAAACGACACGACGCCCGGCCTGTATCCGGAGGATCCAATGTTGGCGATGTTCGATGAGATCGTCCTGTGCCGCAGGCTGTACGCATCCAGCGCCTTGTTCAGAAGGGGTATTTTTGTCGCGTCGAAGAGCTTCACAGTCTGGCGTCGCACCGGTATTTCTGCCGGGTACCGAGCATATCCCGGGCGTGGACAATTCGCCTCATGCGGTTGCATTTGTCAGGGGGGAAACCTCCGTGTTCCGTCCCGGTGCCGGGCTTCAGATGCCCAGCATATCCTGCAGCTCCCCGCTGATGCCGTCCGCCCTGCTGCGGGGATTGTTCTTGCGCTTTGTCACCACCATCGCGGCCACAAGCGCGGTGACGAACCCGGCGAAGAACGCTGCGCCGCCAACCTGTACTGTTCTGGAGATTTTCATGGGTCGATCCTGTTTTCTCATTGTTCGGGCCGGATTTCATCCGGCACATCCTCTCTATCAATCGCGGTGCCAGAAGGGAATGATTCCGATTGAAGCCTGAAAATGCACATCGGAGGGGAGAAAGGGGAAATCCGGGGGATTTCGGGGGTCAGGCGTGGCTACTATGAGCCAGGTGGAGGAGACTTTTCGGCAGATCGGGGAACGGGTCAGTCCAAGCGACGGTTTCCTGAACGACGCGGACTTTGCACCGCCGCCGTCGCCTTTCCGTTCTGTTCGAGCTTCCCGACCTCAGGGATCCGGATGGAGACAATCAATCAGGGGTTTGAGCGCGCTTACGCGCTACTGCTCTACGATGTCGACGTCCCGTTCAGAGGTCAGCGTCTCAACTCTCTTAGTATCAGTGACACGGACAATCAACGTGTAGCGGCCGGCGGAGAACGGATGAACGTCGAGGTTGCAGAACACCGCCGCCATCTCCTCGTCCACGGATTTCCCGCCGCTGTACACGACAGTCCCTTTCTCCCTGTCCCGTTCCCCTTTCGGGAGGAGGAGACATTCCGCATGGTATGATCTGCGGCCGGAGAGATCCGGCACCAGGTTGTAGATCTGGAAATAAATCAGAAACGGCTCCGTACGGCGTTGCATCCGGAGAGGGCTCTGGACCACTTTCACGCCGTCGATCGCCAGGGCACCCGTTGCGGTCGAAGGCCTCAGATACTGCACGGAGCTCATCATGAAGTCACGGCCGGAAAAATCCCGGAACCGAACCGTCTGACGCCACGTGCCGATCATATCGTA
>PMJQ01000020.1 GCA_003157485.1 Ignavibacteriota bacterium | reverse complement strand
CCAGACGGAGAACGACTCGGGGACGTTGGGATCTCCCAGCCCGGGAATATCCAGCGAGTCCGTGTGTACCCCTTCCCGCATCTCTCTGGAGCCGAATGAGAACGCGGGATACCTGAGGGCCTTCGCGTAGTCTGACTTCTCCTCGATGCTGTCGATCTTCCTGTATTCAAACATCCCGACGTTTGCCACGTAGAGCTTCTGCTCGTCCGGTGAGAGCGCGAGACCAAAAGGATATCGTCCCACAGGAAGGGAAGAAACGACCCGCCGATTCCCGACGTCCACAATCACGACGCGGAAGTTCATCTGGTCGACGGCATAAAGGGTCTTCCCGTCCCGTGTCAGGACCATATCTCCGATATATCCGTTCGGGTAATTCTTCCCGCCCCCGGAGGACGAGCAGTCAATCGAGTCAATCCGTGCGTGTGTGAACGTGCTAAAGAGAAATATCTTGTTCTCCTGCCCTCCGGCGACGTAAACCGTACTATCGTCGGGTGAAATGGCCAGTCCCATAAAAACGGACGCAAGCACGCCATTGTCCGTGGAAGCCCCGGGGGGTATTTGCGAGACAACCGGCTGCGGGCCGGGAAGGCCGGTAATAATGGAAATCGAAAGAGGAGACACCCCGGAGTTTGCGGTCACCGCGATTGTCCCATCGCGGCTCAACGTCAGACCAAACGGGTGGGGCGCTACTTCGATGGTCTTGCCGACGGGTGTGAGAAGTCTCCCGTTGGGGATTACCGTGACGCCCCCCCTTACGATCTGAGTGTAGAGATTTCCGGCGGGAGCGGAAAGGACCGTTCGCTTTCCCTGCGCCTGTACGTTGGAGAAAACCAGGAGGCAGAGGAGGAACGGGATGAGGAATCTCGATGTCAGTTTCATGTCACCCCTCGTATGCCGGAATTGTTACCTGTTCACCGCTGCCATGGTTCGCTCGGGATATCGCAAACCGGTTGCCGCGCCCGGCGGCACGGCGTTCGATATGCGTGCAATATCGGCGGCACTGAGCCGGATGTTCAATGCGCCGACGTTCTCCTCCAGGTATTTGCGGCGCTTGGTGCCCGGGATCGGGACAATGTCATTTCCCTTTGCCAGCAGCCAGGCGAGCGCAAGCTGCGCGGGAGTGCACCCTTTCTCTCGTGCGATTTCTTCGATGGGCCGGAGAAGCGGGAGGTTCTTCTTCAGGTTTTCTTCACTAAAGCGGGGGTGGGTCCGGCGTACGTCATCGTGTGGAAGACTGTCCGTGCTCGTGAGGGCTCCCGTGAAGAATCCTCGTCCGAGAGGGCTGTAAGCTACGAACGAGATCCCCAGTTCACGGCACAAGGGGAGGATTTCCGCTTCCACATCCCGCGTCCAGAACGAGTACTCCGTTTGGAGTGCGGTGATCGGATGGACTGCGTTCGCGCGGCGAATCGTGGAGGGTGCCGCCTCCGACAACCCCAGGAATCGTACTTTCCCTTCTTTGACAAGTTCTGACATCGCGCCGACCGTCTCTTCGATGGGGACATTCGGGTCGACCCGGTGCTGATAGTACAGGTCGATCACGGTCATCCCGAGGCGCTTCAGGCTTGCATCGCACGCCGAGCGGACATATTCAGGACGGCCATTGACGCCAAGGAAACTGCCGTCGCTCCCCCGGACGTTCCCGAACTTGGTCGCAAGAACGATCTTCTCCCTGTGCGTGCGGAGTGCTTTGCCGACAAGTTCTTCGTTCTTCCCGACACCATACATGTCCGCCGTGTCGAAGAAGGTAATGCCGAGCTCGATTGCGCGGTGGATCGTGGCGATCGATTCGGCATCATCCCTGCCGGCATAGAAATCCGACATCCCCATGCATCCGAGCCCGAGCGCAGATACCTTTAATCCCCCTTTGCCGAGTTCACGGTATTCCATCATGATCTCTCCTTGTGAGCACTGTTTGTAAATCAGGACTGCCCCGACCCCCGCAGCCTCCGGACACCCTGTCCTGCTGCTAGCGCCGATTTGTGTTGTTAATGACCGCTGATGTACACCTTAAGCGTTGCCGAACCGGCAAATGGGAAGGATTCGCGATCGATCATATAACCGAATTCTCCTTGCCCAATTTCTCCAATATCCAAAGCTTTTTGAGGCCAGAAGGCTGCAGAATTTCGCATTATGATCACATCCCTGTTCTGAAGGAGGTAATACCACCATACGACATTTTTGTCGCCTTGCAGGCCCGAATTTGGACGAACAAAGGCCGTTCTTGGAAGTACTCCAGGAGCTTTGGACACCTACACTCCGGATGCGCCAACTCTTCCAACTGTCTAATATACGAATTGGAGCGGTCCTTAGGGGGCATCAGGTCACCTTGCTCGCCTTGGGCCTTGGACTGTCCTCGTCGGGTTTCCTGTATCATGTCGGAAATTTCAACATCGGAAGCTAATACAATCGGAAGCTTCAAGAGGTAGAGATGGTTGGAATTGAAAGAACACTGACATATATTCGCTTGGCTTCTTGAAAGCTGATGAGCTCTCGACGGAAGGTTATGATGTTTACGTCCTTAACAGAGATATTGCAGCAAAACTGAAGGATAGCATCAAGGAGAGGGGATACCTATTATGAAGGGTGTGATTGATTTGGACGCTGCATTGGAGCACGAGGGCTTTGGTGCCCTTGCAATCGGAAACCCAACCTATCGCAAACGTCGAGAGATGGTTGTCGAGGCATTCGTCTCAGGCTGGCAGGCANNGTTGTATGAGGAAGACGCAGATAAGCCGAAAGAGAAGAAAACAACGCCGACGGGCGCATGACGAGCTCATAACCTATGGGAACGCAGAGGTTCTAAGGATTGCATCGTCCGCTCGTTGAATCGAGTGAACCGCGAACG
>PMJQ01000178.1 GCA_003157485.1 Ignavibacteriota bacterium | reverse complement strand
CTCGAAGCGCGCTCGAGCGAACCGATGAACCTGAGCGCGGGACGTTCGGCGCCGCCGGGAGCGCGGCACTCCCTGAATGCAAATCTCCCCTCCGTCAGCGTCCCCGTTTTGTCAAACACGACGACATTCGCGGCGGCCGCGCGCTGCAGCGCTTCCGCATCACGGATCAGTATCCCCCGTTTCGCTGCGCTGCCGACACCGGCCGCGATCGCCAGGGGCGTCGCCATGCCCAGAACGCACGGACAGGCGATAACAAGGACCGTGATCGACCGGAGGAGCGCCTCTTCCCCGCTGTGCGACGTCAGAAGAACGAAGAGGCCCGTCGCGAGCGCCAGCAGGAGGACCGCGGGGATGAACACGCGGGCGATCCTGTCGACTGAACGTTCGAGCGGCGATTTGACGGAGAGCGCCCGACCGACCATNNGCGCCTCCCCCGTCAGGAGGGATTCGTCCACCGACGCATCTCCCCTGACGACGACGCCGTCGGCCGGGATCTTCTCCCCCGACCGGACCACGAATTCATCACCGGCACGAAGCCGCTCCGCCGACACCAGCCGCTCTCCGTCAGACGTAAGGAGGCGCACCTTGTTCGGCAGCATGCGGGTGAGGCTGCCGATCCCCTCCGAAGCCCTCTGTTTCGCCGTGATCTCGAGGAATTTTCCGACAAGGAGGAGCGCAACAAGACTCGCAGACGTGTCGAAGTAGAGGTTCAGCCTCCCTGCGATGACCGCGTGAAGGCTGTAGAAAAACGACGAAAAAATGCCGAGCGAGAAGAGCACCTCCATCGTCGGCGCGCCGTTCCTCAGGCCCGCCCAAGCCTTCCTGTGTATCGGAAGGCCGCACCAAAAGACCGACGGGATCGTCAGGCCGAGCAGGATCCAGGGAACAAGCGCCGTCATTTCGGGCGCGACTTCCTGGAAATACCCGACGTACAGGACGTAACTGAAGAACATGATGTTCATCATCAGAAAGAGAGCGACCCCCATGCTCACGAGGAGTGAACGCCGCTCTTCCGCGCGGACATCGGGTTCCGATTCCGGCGAGGAGACGCGGTACCCGAGCTTTTTGATCGCGGCGGCGATCGTCGGGGGTGCAATCCTGGCGGGAAGATACGAAATGCGTGCGGTATCGGATGCGTACACAACGCTGGCCCTGAGAACACCTGCCTGCGCCCCGATCACCTTTTCGATGAGCCAGGAGCAGGAGGAACACCACATTCCCTCGATGTGGAACACGATGTCCGATGCATCCTGCGGGGTAGGGGGCGGAGGGGCGGGGCCAGGGTCATCGTCGGGCCGTCCGATGATGCCAAGGCGGAGGCTTGTCTGATAGAGATCAGAACTGCGGAAATCGCCGCCGAGAAGGCCGCTTTCGGAGAGAAGGAGAAACACCTTTCTGCATCCGCTGCAGCAGAAAAGTGCTTCCTCTCCGTTCGCCTGCACCCGGTGGGGATTGCGCGGGAGGCCGAGCCCGCAGAGGAAACAGGCACCCGGTACGGCGGCGGCGGGAGCCGGACCGTTCGAGACGGAGGCCACTAATGGGCGGCCGTGACTACCCGACCGTCTTCGTACTTCACCTCATGAATCGGATGCTGGAGTGAAACCACCCAGACGATGATGAGAACACCGACGAAGAATGCTATTGTGCCGTACATTGCTCGCTTCATATCCTCCTCACGATTGACAATAATTCATTCAGAGCGCGCCGGCGGATTCCGGCATGAAGAAGACCGCCTCGGTATTCGCCGAGACGGACGTGTCGGCGACGTTCATCGCCTTCAGGATGAGCCGGTTCGGCCCGGGGCGGAGATTTTCGCCTCCAGTGCTTATGGAGAACCGCATCGACCGGACCTCGCGGGATTTCAGAGGAACGGGATTCCGGGCGATATGCAACGTGCACTGCGGCGAGGAGGAACTCTGGACGCACACCAGGGAGAACTCGCCGTCACTCATGCTCCTGTTGCTGACGTTCAGCGTGTAGTCGTTGTAAATGCGCCCGTCTTCCCCCTTCCGGAAGAGCGTGGAGCGGTCCCCGCTGACGCTGAGCGCAAGGGGCTGACGGATGCCGATCAACAACACAAGCAGGACGGAATACGCGACAGTCAGAGCGAACATGATCCACCGCTTCGCGTCCACGAATCCGAGCCGGCCGGCAACGCCGGAGCCTGTCTTCCCCTGCGTCCCCCATGAAAAGCGTATGAGCGTCGGTTTATCCATGCGCGCGAGTATCTGCGTGCACGCATCGACGCATTCCCCACACTGGATGCACTCGCTCTGGTACGGGGATTCACGGATGTCGATCCCCATCGGGCAGACACGAAGACAGGCCTTGCACTCGATGCACTCCTGTGCGCGCTCCGTTTCGTACCGGACGATCTGCGTCCGCCCGTCGGTGACGAGCATCTGCATCATCCCGTACGGGCAGGCCTTCGCGCAGAATTTCTCCCTCCAGAAGAGCCCGTCGGCGAGAACAAGGGCCGCGATGCCCGCGATGATTCCCCCCGTCACCGCGCTGAGACTCCCCGACGCGATGTCCCGGATTATCGACACCGGGTCGACGAAGAACGCGACGAGATTGAATCCGATAAGGAGGGAAACCGCCGCCGTCCCTGCCGCCACGGCCCCTGCGGACAACCCGCGCCGCCAGAGGGCTCCCCCCGACCGGGGAACCCTGAAGAGCTTCCGCGTCTTCGCCTCCCACCAACGGACGAGCTCGCTTACGACGGTCTGCGGGCACATCCATCCGCACCAGATTCTCCCGTAGAGCATCGAAAACATGACGATCACCCAGAGCAGGAGCATCATGGCCAGAAAGAGAAGATAGAATTCGTCGACCCAGAGGACCTTGTTGAGGAAATAGAACCGGAGCGTGGGAACATCGAGCCGGAAAATATTCAGAAACGGCATCACGACGATGGCCGCGGTGGAAAGCGCCTCGACGAGACGCCGTTTCCGGCGGTACGTGTCGAGCGTAGTTATCACTTTGCCAGTTCGCTCTTGATCTTCTCCTGCTGTTCCTGGTAATTCGACTTCCAGTTCCAGTTCGCATAGAGATAATACGCACAGCTGAGAGCGATGACGACGTAGGCGATCTTCAGAAACCACCCCGGCCCCCGCTCGTTGTTCTGCGGGATCGGATCGTCGGTGTACTCGATTGTCGGCTGGCTCATTGTGCGCCTCCCTGTGTTGTCGTCGGCGGAACGGACTGTTCTGCGGGGGGGGCGGGATTGCGTTTTACCTGGAGCGCCCTCGCCTGTTCGACCCCCTCCTCGCGCCATTTGTAGTTCGTCCCCAGTTTCTGGATATAGGCGACAAGCGCGATCGCCTCATCAGTGGGCTGTCCCGCCTTGTCATACAGCCACGTGTAGGCGGGCATGAGCGAGCCGGGCGACGTGCTCCGCGGATCGCGGAAGTGGTTCAGGTGCCACGTGTTGTCGTATTTTCCTCCCACACGTGCGAGATCGGGGCCGACCCGGCGCGTGCCGAGGAGGTGGGGCTGATCGTACACGTATTCCCCGGGCTGCGAAGGGGGAGCCTGGATGAGCGCGCGGATGCCGAACCGCTTGAACGTCTCTTCCTCCCCCATGCCGTACCGCTGCGTCTCCTCCAGCAGGTTCCGCACCTGCTGGGTGTGGCAGTACATGCACCCTTCCCGTTCGTAGATCCTCTTCCCCTTCAGCTCAAGTGCTGTATACGGTTTCGCGTCTTTCGTGGGCGTGTAGAGCGACTTGTCCATGAGCGGGACGATCATCGTAAAGTACGTCCCCAGAAACATGAACGCCACGACAACGATGACGAGCAGGAACGCTTTCGCTTCGAGTTTCATAGTGTGTTCTCCGTTGGATCAGGCAATTGCCGGTGTGGGTTGCGCCCCGCCGCGCGCGGTCTTATAGACATTGAACGCAAACAACAACTGGGCGGCGATCATGATGGCGGCGGAAAAGAGCCGCACCACGTAGTACGGGAACATCGATTTGACGGTGTCGAGAAACGCAATTGTGTAGTTCATCCACTGGAGCCCCTGCAGGAACCCGCCGATCCAGAGCGACACGGCAAATCCGAGGAATCCGACGAACGAAAGCCAGAAGTGCCATTCGCCGAGCCTGTCGGAATACATCGGGCGTTTGAGTATCCGGGGGAGCGTGTAATAGATCCCCGCCATCGCGAAGAACGAAAACCCCCCGAACACCGCCATGTGTGCGTGNNAACGTGGTTCCGGCGACGAGGAACTTCACGACATAATTCCCCTGCGTCCATTTGCCGCGGAGGGTTCCGTAGAAGTTCGTGACCGCGGTCCAGACGGGGATCAGGAGCGAGATGCTGAAGAGGATCGCGACCGTCTGCAGCCATGTCGGAATCGGGCCGAAGATGATGTGATGCGCGCCGTTCCAGATGTAGAGAAACGCGATCGTCCAGAATCCGATGATGGAGAGCTTGTGGCTGTAGAGGGGGTTTCCCGTCGATTTCGGTATATAGTAGTAGGCCATCGCGAGCCCCATCGGCGTGAAGATCAGGCCCACGGCGTTGTGCCCGAACCACCAGTTGACGTTTGCGTCATTGACGCCGGAGTAGACCGGAAGGTTGCCGACGATCCAGAGAACGGCGGTCCAGACGAGCGTCCCCATCAGGTACCAGAGGCTCACATACATCTGTTCCCGCTCCTTCGACCGTTTCGCGATCGTGGCGAACATGTTGACCGCGAACATGACCCACGCGATCGTCACCAGGATGTCCAGCGTCGTGTTGAGCTCGAGATACTCCTTTGCCTGCGTATCGCCCGAGGCGAGCGTCACCACCGCACCAAGGATGATGACTACCCAGAGTCCGAGCGTCGCCAGTCCGAGCTTCTCGCTGTAGAGCTTCGTTCCGCAGAGCCGGGGAACGACGAAATACGCGAGTCCCATGTTCGCCGCGAGGAGCCACCCGAAGAGGACGCCGTTCGTGTGGATGGGGCGGATCCGGCCGGTGCTTATCGCGGCGATCCCTCCGAGGAACTCGGGAAACACAAACCGCGTGGCCATGAGGATGCCGATCAGAATTGTCACGAGGAAGAACGTCACGGCGGTGTAAATGAACCACCGGGCACTCGTGTCCTCGTGGACGACGCTGGGGTTATTCATACGAAGCCCTTTCGATGTCAGGCATGCTGTGAAGAGTGTGGGTTAGTGGAGAAGGAGATCTGAGCTCGTTGTGGAACACTCAGCGCGTTCCGGCGTCACCCGCCGCGCGCGCTTCTTTTTCCCGGTTCCCCTCGAACCGGAGATAGCTTATCGCCTGCCATCGCTCGGCGTCGGTGAGAACGCCGATCCACGGCTGCATGGACGTCCCGGGGACACCGTTTGTGACGGAGTCGTACACGCGCGCATCCGTGAGGTATTCGATAAACGGCTTCTCC